>NZ_FNPG01000006.1:6290-181312 GCF_900107245.1 Lachnobacterium bovis DSM 14045 | reverse complement strand
CATGGCAGGTTACCCACGCGTTACTCACCCGTCCGCCACTCAGTCACATTATCTTCCTTCCGAAGAATTCAAACAATGCGCTTCGTTCGACTTGCATGTGTTAAGCACGCCGCCAGCGTTCATCCTGAGCCAGGATCAAACTCTCATTTTAAAATTTGATTCTCAGAACTTAGCTTGGCTAATTTCCTTGTTACTGTTTTAAAGGTGCATCTTTTTTGATGCTGTTCGTGTAATCTTTTGATTACTTGAATAATTCTCTTTAGAATCTTTCAAGGTTTTTCACTATTTAGTTATCAAAGTTTTTGTTTCACTTATCAGCGACAACTTCTATAGTTTATCATCTTTCTTTGTGTTTGTCAACACTTTTTTTTGTTTTTATTTTTCTAATTCGTAGCTACCAATCAAGGTGCTAATGATCGAATATTTAAAGCCAAAAACAAATGATTATCAATCGCTTATTAATGTTTATATAAACAATTGACGAAAGATGACTGTCGAAGTTTTTCTCACAAACCCAAGCACATGCTTCTGTATATCTACTTTAGCTTTTACGCTTAAGTTTCCTTTGCTTGTGAGCTCTTCGCTGTCAGCTCAATTATAATATCATCTTTTTTGCCGCTCGTCAACACTTAAAGTGGTTTTTTTTATTAAAAGTTTATTTGTTCTTTTTCTTTGTTTGTTCAGAATATTCTGAATGGTAATTAAGCATATAAATTATCAAATACTCATATATATTTTTTATACTGCGCGTATTAAATACATCAGAAAAGAAAATAGAATTCCGAATATTGTAACCTCATTATTTATAAAAAGCTTAATTTTATTTTTTTGAATCTCAGGATCTAATAATTATATTTTACTTCAAAACTTTACTTTTAATACAATTAACCACTACTGCTTAATCGATTATAAGTATGCTTAAAAATAATATGCCTTATAATTATTTTTTAATATAAATCATTATCACATTTGAACAATTATAACTTGTTAGAGCATATTCAACCTTCTATTTATATCAATTTCAATAACTTTTTTATCACTTGACATTATTATCCTGTGTATAGCGCATCCATACTCATGATATACTTCATGAATGAACATATATAATCACAAATTTAGTTTCTTTATAGTGCCTTTTAAATGTTCTTTATTGTTAGCATATTTACTTTAATCAACCAACTACTCTTTGTCTAATCCTATTCTTTGATATATCTACTCAATAATAAATTTTTATATTTCATCTATCTTTCTCTATTATCTGGGTAAATATTTGTTACTTCATTTTCCACACTTCTATACATCTTTTTCCCTCTAATGTTTTCTTAAATATTCTCAAAATTTCATGTACTTATTTATTAAAAAGTATTCTGGCACACACATAAATGTAGTTTCATTAAATTCTCTTTTCTAGTATAATAGAATATTTCTTTTTCTACCTTTTCTTCCAAAATTGCCTTCATGAATAATAGAATAGATATTAAAATTTCTATTCTATTATTCATTTATTATTCGTGTTCTACAACATCTATATCTATTATAAGTTTTTGCTGAAAATTCACTTATTAGGTTTTATCTTCCCGAAACATATGTGTATATATAAAAAAGCTTCCGAGGATATCCTCGGAAGCTTAATTTATAAATTATAACTATTAACGATTAAAATTATTCGATAACAGATGCAACTCTACCAGAACCTACTGTACGTCCACCTTCACGAATAGCGAATGTAAGACCTTGTTCCATAGCTACTGGGTGAATTAATTCGATTGTCATTTCAACGTTATCACCAGGCATGCACATTTCTGTTCCTTCTGGTAATTGGATTACACCAGTAACGTCAGTTGTTCTGAAATAGAACTGTGGACGGTAGTTGTTGAAGAATGGAGTATGACGTCCACCTTCGTCTTTTGTTAATACGTAAACCTGAGCTGTAAATTTCTTGTGGCAAGTTACAGTACCTGGTTTAGCTAAAACTTGACCTCTAACGATTTGGTCACGGTTTACACCACGAAGTAAAGCACCGATGTTATCACCAGCCATAGCTTCGTCTAACTGTTTACGGAACATTTCGATACCAGTTACAACAGTTTTACCAACTTCTTCTTTAACACCTAAGATTTCAAGTTCATCGTTAAGGTGTAATGTACCACGCTCTACTCTACCAGTAGCAACAGTACCACGACCTGTGATTGTGAAGATATCTTCTACAGGCATTAAGAATGGTTTATCTGTTTCACGTTCTGGATCTGGGATATACTCATCAACTGTTGACATAAGTTCCATGATTTTATCTCCCCATTCTCCGTTTGGATCTTCAAGAGCTTTTAAAGCTGATCCTTGGATGATTGGGCAATCTTCGAAACCATATTCCTCTAACTGCTCTGTTACTTCCATTTCTACTAATTCGATAAGTTCTGGATCATCAACCATATCACATTTGTTTAAGAATACAACGATATATGGTACACCTACCTGACGAGAAAGTAAGATGTGCTCTTTAGTCTGAGCCATTACACCGTCAGTAGCAGCTACTACAAGGATAGCACCATCCATCTGAGCAGCACCTGTGATCATGTTTTTAACGTAATCAGCATGTCCAGGACAGTCAACGTGAGCATAGTGTCTGTTATCTGTTTCGTACTCAACGTGAGCTGTAGAGATTGTGATACCTCTTTCTCTTTCTTCTGGAGCTTTATCAATATTTGCGAAATCTACAGCAGCATTACCTTCTACTCTTGCAGATAATACTTTTGTAATTGCAGCTGTTAATGTTGTTTTACCATGATCTACGTGACCAATAGTACCAATGTTACAATGTGGTTTTCTTCTTTCGAACTTAGCTTTTGCCATTTTAAACGTCCTCCTTAATTTGTCTGCTCAAAAAGAGCATAGTTTTTATTTACTCGACTATAAGTGATTATAGTAAATAATTATTAGCTTTTCAATACTCAAAACAATTAATTTGCTTTAGAATTAATAATTTTTTCTTGAACACTCTTAGGTACTTGTTCATATCTTTCAAAGAACATTGAGTAGTTACCACGACCCTGAGTTGATGAACGAAGATCTGTAGCATATCCGAACATTTCTGCTAAAGGAACATATGCTTTAACAATCTTACCATTACCAACATCTTCCATACCTTCGATACGTCCACGACGAGAGTTGATATCGCCGATAACATCACCCATGTATTCTTCTGGCATTGTTACTTCAACTTTCATAATTGGCTCTAAAATAGCTGGTTCAGCTTTTGTCATAGCCTCTTTGAAACACATTGAACCTGCAATGTGGAATGCCATTTCTGAAGAATCGACTTCATGGTATGATCCATCATAAACTGTAGCTTTAATACCAAGTACTGGGAATCCAGCAAGGATACCTGACTGAGCAGCTTCTTCAATACCAGCACCAACTGATGGAATATATTCCTTAGGAATAGCACCACCAACGATAGCTGATTCAAACTTGAATAAGTCTTCACCGTTAGGATCCATTGGCTCAAATTTAACTTTACAATGTCCGTATTGTCCACGACCACCTGACTGTTTAGCATATTTATACTCTTGATCAACTGGTTTAGTAAATGTTTCTTTGTAAGAAACCTGTGGAGCACCTACGTTTGCTTCTACTTTGAATTCACGTAACAAACGATCAACGATGATATCTAAGTGTAACTCACCCATACCTGCGATAATTGTTTGTCCTGTTTCTTCATCAGTATGTGCACGGAATGTAGGATCCTCTTCTGCTAATTTAGCAAGAGCTTCACCCATCTTCTGCTGTCCAGCTTTTGTCTTAGGCTCAATAGCTAACTCAATAACTGGTTCTGGGAATTCCATTGATTCAAGAATAACTGGATGTTTTTCATCACAAATTGTATCACCAGTTGTTGTTGTCTTAAATCCAACAGCAGCTGCGATATCACCAGCATATACTTTATCAATTTCCTGTCTCTTATTAGCATGCATCTGTAAGATACGACCTACACGCTCTTTTTTATCTTTTGTTGCATTAAGAACATATGAACCTGAGTTCATTGTTCCTGAATATACACGGAAGAATGCTAATTTTCCAACGAAAGGATCTGTCATAATCTTAAATGCTAATGCTGAGAAAGGTTCATCATCTGATGAATGTCTTTCGATTTCGTTACCATCCATATCAACACCTTTGATATCTGGAATATCTGTTGGAGCTGGCATATATTCAACGATCGCATCGATTAATTTCTGAATACCTTTATTCTGATGAGCTGATCCACAACATACAGGCACACCTTTGTTATCAATTGTAGCCTGACGAAGTGCAGCCTTTAATTCATCAATTGTTGGTTCTTCACCATCTAGATATTTCATCATCAAATCATCATCAAATTCGCAAATCTTCTCTACTAATTCTAAATGATAAGCTTCAGCTTCTTCTTTCATGTTTTCAGGAATTTCAACAATTGAAATATCTTCACCCTTAGCATCATTATAGATATAGGCTTCCATTTCAAATAAATCAATAATTCCTTCAAAGTAATCTTCTTTACCAATTGGTAATTGGATTACAACAGCGTTTTTACCAAGTTTAGTACCAATTTCATCAACTGTGTTGTAGAAATCTGCACCTAAAATGTCCATCTTGTTAACGAACGCCATACGAGGTACATTATATGTGTCAGCTTGACGCCATACATTCTCAGACTGTGGTTCAACACCACCTTTAGCATCAAATACACCAATAGCACCATCAAGTACACGAAGTGAACGCTCTACTTCAACTGTAAAGTCAACGTGTCCTGGTGTATCAATGATATTGATACGATTCTCTAAAGCTCCTGGTTTAAGCTTAGCATGATCCTGTAATGTCCAGTGACAAGTTGTAGCTGCAGAAGTAATTGTGATACCTCTTTCTTGTTCCTGTTCCATCCAGTCCATTGTAGCTGTACCTTCGTGAGTTTCACCAATTTTATAATTTACACCAGTATAATAAAGGATACGCTCTGTTAATGTTGTCTTACCAGCATCAATATGAGCCATGATACCAATATTTCTGGTTCTGTCAAGTGGATACTCTCTTCCTGCCAAGATTCTTTCCTCCTAATGTTATTGAACTGCTTTATATAACACAAAGCCTGTGATTAAACCATACATGATTTAATCACAGAATTACTGATTAACTTCAAAAAGTAATCAACAAACGACTCAAAACTAGAATCTATAATGTGCAAAAGCTTTATTAGCCTCAGCCATTTTGTGCATATCTTCTTTACGTTTAACTGATGCACCTGTATTGTTAGCTGCATCCATAATTTCGTTTGCAAGTCTTTCTTCTTGAGTTTTTTCTCCTCTAGCACGTGAGAAATTTGTTAACCAACGTAAACCTAATGCTTGACGACGATCTGGACGAACCTCGATAGGTACCTGATATGTAGCACCACCGATACGTCTAGCTTTTACTTCAAGTTGAGGCATAACATTGTTCATTGCCTCTTCAAAAACCTCAAGGGCTGGTTTACCAGTTTTTTCTTCTACTCTAGCGAAAGCTCCGTATACAATTTTCTGAGCAACTCCTTTTTTTCCATCTAACATGATGTTGTTAATAAGCTTAGTTACTACTTTGTTATTGTACATTGGATCTGCTAAAACATCTCTTTTCTGAATATGTCCTTTACGTGGCACGGTACTTCCCTCCTTAATCATGTATTTCTTGCATTTGCAAGTCTGTTTTTCGATTAATTCAACGGTACTCACATGTGTCTTTCTAATGTGTTCGTGCGGAATATTTATCTTCTAGTGAAAATCCCTCTCGGGCAATCCCAACACTAAACCTTTAGTTCTGTTTGTGAGACTATTGCTTGTAAATAATAAATAAATTATTGCTTTCTTAAATAAAATTATTTAGAAGCTTTTGGTCTCTTAGCACCATATTTAGAACGAGCCTGTCTTCTATCAGCAACACCTGCAGTATCAAGTGTACCTCTGATTACGTGATAACGTGTACCAGGTAAATCCTTTACTCTACCACCACGAATTAAAACAACGCTATGTTCCTGTAAGTTGTGTCCCTCACCTGGAATATATGAAGTAACTTCAATACCGTTTGAAAGACGAACTCTGGCAATTTTTCTAAGAGCTGAGTTAGGTTTTTTAGGAGTAGCTGTTTTAACAGCTGTACATACACCACGTTTTTGTGGAGAAGAATTAGCTACAGATTTTTTCTGTAATGAGTTGTAACTTCTCTGAAGTGCTGGTGCAGTAGACTTTTTAGTTGTAGTCTTACGTCCTTTTCTTACTAACTGGTTAAATGTTGGCATTATTTTCACCTCCTATAATCTTATCAATGTGTAATTTTATACACACTAGTATAGTATATATTTAGACATTAAAAAAGTCAAGCATATTTATACTATTAGTATTTCTTTTTATGCTTTTTTAATAATTTTGTTGTTTTATAACAAAAAGATTAGGTGCAAAATGCACCTAATCTCATCAAATCATCAATTATTCTTCTGATGTTGTATCAAATGAAACTATTTCTTGATCATCAAACGAAATCTCTTCATCTTCAATTATTTCACTATCTAATCTTACGTCTCTGTATCTCTTCATACCTGTACCAGCTGGAACAAGTTTACCAATTAATACATTTTCTTTCATACCTATTAATGGATCAATTTTACCTTTAATAGCTGCATCTGTAAGAACTTTTGTAGTCTCTTGGAATGAAGCAGCTGACAAGAACGAATTTGTTGCTAAAGAAGCTTTTGTAATACCAAGTAATACCTGTGATCCTTCAGCTAACTCTTTTCCTTCTTCTTCTAGTTTTTCATTTAACTCTAAGAAATCAAGAGAATCAACCATAATTCCTGGTAATAAATCTGAATCTCCTGGATTTTCGATTCTAACCTTCTGTAACATTTGACGAACTAATACTTCAATATGCTTATCATTGATGTCTACACCTTGTAAACGGTAAACTCTTTGAACTTCTCGTAACATATAATCTTGAACAGCTCTAACACCTTTAATCTTAAGAATGTCATGTGGATTTACTGAACCTTCTGTAAGTTCATCACCAGCTTCAAGCTTCTGACCATCTGTAATCTTAATGTGTGAACCATATGGAATCAAATATGTTTTTGTATCGCCAGTCTCTGAATTTGTTACAATTACTTCACGTTTTTTCTTTGTATCTTTAATTGTCGCAATACCAGCAATTTCTGTAATAATTGCTAAACCTTTTGGTTTACGAGCTTCAAAAATCTCCTCAACACGAGGAAGACCTTGTGTAATATCGTTTCCGGCTACACCACCAGTATGGAACGTACGCATTGTAAGCTGTGTACCAGGCTCACCAATTGACTGAGCAGCAATAATACCTATTGCTTCACCAACTTGTACAGCCTGACCTGTTGCCATGTTTGCACCATAACACTTAGCGCATACTCCCATGTGTGATCTACAAGTTAAAATAGTACGAATCTTCACTTCTTTGATAGGTTGACCATCTTTTCCTACTCCTCTAGAAATAACTTCTTGAGCTCTAAGAGGTGTAATCATATGGTTAGCTTTTACTATAATGTTTCCATCTTTATCTACAATATTTTCGCATGCAAATCTACCTGTAATACGATCTTGAAGTGACTCAATCTCCTCTTTTCCGTCCATAAACGCCGAAACATACATACCAGGAATCTCTCTTCCTGTTCCTTCGCAGCAATCTGATTCACGTACTATCATATGCTGCGATACATCAACCATTCGACGTGTTAAGTATCCTGAATCGGCTGTACGTAAAGCTGTATCTGAAAGTCCTTTACGAGCACCATGCGCAGACATGAAATACTCCAATACATCAAGACCTTCACGGAAGTTTGATTTAATAGGCAACTCAATTGTCTTACCTGTTGTATCAGCCATCAAACCACGCATACCTGCAAGCTGTTTGATCTGTTTATCAGAACCACGGGCTCCGGAATCAGCCATCATGAAGATATTATTATATTTATCAAGACCTGTTAATAGGGCTTTTGTTAACTCATCATCAGTTTCTTTCCATGTTTCAACAACTTCTTTATATCTTTCTTCTTCAGTTATTAAACCACGTTTATATTGTCTAGAAATCTTATCTACTGTATTCTGAGCATTCTCAATCATTTGAGGCTTCTGAGGTGGTACAGTCATATCTGAAACTGATACTGTCATAGCCGCTCTTGTCGAATAACCATATCCCATAGCTTTAACCGCATCTAATACTTCTGCTGTCTTTGTCGAACCATGAATATTAATAACTTTTTCAAGAATTTTCTTAATCTGTTTTTTACCAACATGGAAATCAACCTCTAACTTAAGAGCTTCATCTGGATTTGATCTATCAACGAAACCTAAATCCTGAGGAATTACTTCATTGAAAATCAATAAACCTAATGTTGTTTCAACAAAACCTGAAATCTTTTCACCATTTGTCATTTCAACTGTTCTATATACATAAATCTTCTGGTGTAAAGTAATCTCCTTGTTCTCATAAGCAAGATAAGCTTGATTCATGCTACCATATCTGTATCCAATTAAATCGATTGGTTTACATAATACTTTTCTATTGTTATCTTCAATATCTTCGAACCAAATATAATCATATAAACCTAATTCTGCTTCATCATTCGCGTTTTTAGGTTCTACAAGATTCTTGATTTCTTCAATATCAGTATAAACCTTATCTGATACAGCATTAATTGACTTGTCATCAGAATAATCAGCCAATTTACGCATTGTTAAGTAATATAATCCTAAAATCATATCTTGAGATGGAACAGCAACCAAACCACCATCTGATGGTTTCAATAAGTTGTTTGGTGACAATAACATAAATCTACATTCTGATTGTGCCTCTACAGATAATGGTAAATGCACAGCCATCTGATCACCATCGAAATCGGCATTAAAAGCTGTACAAACTAATGGATGAAGTTTAATAGCCTTACCTTCTACCAAAACTGGCTCAAATGCTTGAATACCTAATCTATGAAGTGTAGGAGCACGGTTTAACATTACTGGATGCTCTTTAATTACATCTTCTAAGACATCCCATACTTCTGTTTGTAATCTTTCTACCATTTTCTTGGCTGATTTAATATTATGTGCTGTACCATTGGCTACTAATTCTTTCATAACGAAAGGTTTAAATAATTCAATTGCCATTTCTTTTGGTAAACCGCATTGATAAATTTTCAATTTTGGTTCTACACAAATTACGGAACGTCCTGAATAGTCAACACGTTTTCCTAATAAGTTCTGACGGAAACGTCCACCTTTACCTTTTAACATGTCTGATAAAGATTTAAGTGCTCTATTACCTGGACCTGTAACTGGGCGTCCTCTTCTACCGTTATCAATTAAAGCATCAACAGCTTCTTGAAGCATTCTTTTCTCATTTCTAACAATAATATCAGGTGCTCCAAGATCTAATAATCTTCTTAAACGGTTATTTCTATTAATAATTCTTCTATATAAGTCATTTAAGTCAGATGTAGCAAATCTACCACCATCTAATTGTACCATTGGTCTTAAATCAGGTGGGATTACAGGAATTACTGTCATAATCATCCATTCTGGACGATTTCCAGATTCTCTGAAAGCTTCAATTACTTCAAGTCTCTTAATAATTCTAGCTCTCTTCTGACCTGTTGCATTCTCTAATTCAGCTTGTAATTCTGCGGATTCCGCATCTAAATCAATTGCTTCTAGTAATTCTCTAATTGCTTCTGCACCCATTCCAGCTCTAAATGCACTTCCATACTGTTCTCTTGCTTCCTGGAAATCAGCTTCTGTTAAAATCTGTTTATATGAAAGGTTTGTATCTCCTGGATCAAGTACAACGTATGCAGCAAAATATAGTACTCTTTCAAGAACTCTAGGTGATAAATCTAAGATAAGTCCCATTCTTGAAGGTATACCTTTGAAGTACCAAATGTGAGATACTGGAGCAGCAAGTTCAATGTGGCCCATGCGTTCTCTTCGAACGCTGGCCTTTGTAATTTCTACTCCACATCTATCACACACTACACCCTTGTATCTGATTTTCTTATATTTTCCACAATGACATTCCCAGTCTTTAGTTGGTCCAAATATTTTTTCACAATAAAGACCATCTTTTTCTGGTTTAAGTGTTCTATAGTTAATTGTCTCTGGTTTTTTAACTTCACCATGTGACCATTCTCTAATCTTTTCTGGAGAAGCCAAACCAATCTGAATTGCATCAAATTGTACTGCTTGATTCATTTCTTCTTTTATATCTGGCATTTATAATACTCCCTTCTACTCAAGGTCTGAAACATCTAGTGAATCGTCAAACGCGTCATCTAGTTGTTCATCATCAGTATCTTCTATATTGACTAACTCTTCTTTTTCAGAATCAAATTCTTGTTTTGTAAAGCCGTGCTCTTCAAATGATTCTTGATTCTCAAATGCAAAGTTCTTATCATTTCCAATTATTGCATTAAGATCTGTGTTTCCATATTCGCTAGTTTCCATAAGTTGTACTTCATCACGATTTTCATCCAATAATTTAACATCAAGTCCGAGCGCTTGTAACTCTTTAAGGAGTACCTTGAATGACTCTGGAATACCTGGTTCAGGAATATTGTCGCCCTTAATAATAGCTTCATATGTCTTAACACGACCAACAACATCATCGGATTTTACAGTTAAGATTTCTTGTAATGTGTAGGCTGCTCCATACGCTTCAAGAGCCCAAACCTCCATTTCTCCGAATCTCTGTCCACCGAACTGTGCTTTACCACCTAATGGCTGCTGTGTAACTAATGAGTATGGTCCAGTTGAACGTGCATGAATCTTGTCATCTACTAAGTGATGCAATTTCAAGTAATGCATGTGTCCAATTGTTACTTTTCCATCAAAGAACTCTCCGGTACGTCCATCTCTAAGCTGAACTTTACCATCTCTAGAAAGTGGAACACCTCTCCACTCTTCTCTATGAGCTCTATTAGTATATAAGTAATCAATAACTTCTGGTCTTAATATGTCTTTATATTTTTCTTCAAAAATACCATCGAAATCATCAACACTCTTGTCCTCTTTAGCAGCCCATGTTTCGGCTTCTTCTCTATTGAATGGCCAATTAACATAATCATTTGCTACTTCAAGAATATCTCCGATATCTTCTTCGTTTGCACCGTCAAATACTGGCGTTTCAATATTAAATCCAAGTGCTTTTGCTGCAAGTGACAAGTGGATTTCAAGGACCTGTCCAATATTCATACGCGATGGTACACCCAAAGGATTTAATACAATATCTAATGGTCTACCATTTGGTAAAAATGGCATATCTTCAACTGGTAACACACGTGAAACTACACCCTTATTACCATGTCGTCCGGCCATCTTATCACCAACTGAAATTTTTCTCTTCTGAGCTATATAAATTCTAACAGATTGATTTACTCCTGGTGGTAATTCGTCTCCATTTTCTCTTGTAAATACTTTTGCATCTACAACAATACCGTATTCACCATGTGGAACCTTTAATGAAGTATCTCTTACTTCACGCGCTTTTTCACCAAAAATAGCTCTTAATAATCTTTCTTCTGCAGTTAATTCTGTTTCTCCCTTTGGAGTAACTTTTCCTACAAGGATATCACCCGCACGCACCTCAGCACCTACACGAATAATTCCTCTCTCATCAAGGTCTTTAAGAGCATCTTCACCAACACCAGGAACATCTCTTGTTATTTCTTCTGGTCCTAACTTAGTGTCTCTAGATTCAGATTCATATTCCTCTAAGTGAACTGATGTGTAAACATCATTCTGTACAAGTTTTTCACTAAGTAAAACGGCATCCTCGTAGTTGTAACCTTCCCAAGTCATGAATCCAATTAATGGGTTCTTTCCTAAACCTAATTCACCATTTGATGTAGAAGGACCATCTGCAATAACTTCTCCAGCTTTAATTCTATCTCCTTTAAATACGATAGGTCTCTGGTTATAACAGTTAGATTGGTTAGAACGTGCAAATTTTGTCAACACATATTCTCTTCTGTTTCCATCATCTTCTTTTACAACAATTCTATTTGATTCAGCACTTAAAACTACACCATCAGCTTTTGCTACAACAGAATCTCCAGAGTCAACAGATGCTTTTGTTTCCATTCCTGTACCTACTGCAGGTGCTTCTGTTGTCAACAATGGTACTGCCTGACGCTGCATGTTTGATCCCATTAACGCACGGTTCGCATCATCATTCTGTAAGAATGGAATCATCGCTGTCGCAACAGAAAATACCATCTTAGGTGATACATCCATGTAGTCAAACATTGATTTATCATATTCTTGTGTTTCTTCTCTATAACGACCTGATACAGAATTTCTAACGAAGTGTCCTTCTTCGTCTAATTTTTCGTTAGCCTGAGCTACATGATAATTATCTTCTTCATCTGCAGTCATATAAACTACTTCATCTGTAACTTTTGGATTTTCCGGATCAGTTTTGTCAATCTTACGATATGGTGCTTCTATAAAGCCATACTCGTTAATTCTTGCATAACTAGCAAGTGAGTTAATCAAACCAATGTTAGGACCTTCAGGTGTCTCGATAGGGCACATTCTACCATAATGTGAATAATGTACATCTCGAACCTCGAATCCAGCACGATCTCTTGATAAACCACCTGGTCCTAATGCTGATAAACGTCTTTTATGTGTAATTTCTGATAAAGGATTGTTTTGATCCATGAACTGTGAAAGTTGTGATGAACCAAAGAATTCTTTAACAGCAGCTGTAACAGGTTTAATATTAATCAATGATTGTGGAGATATTGTTTCAATATCTTGTGTTGTCATTCTTTCACGAACAACTCTTTCTAATCTTGATAAACCAATTCGATATTGATTTTGTAACAACTCACCTACTGCACGAATACGTCTGTTTCCTAAATGATCAATATCATCATCTTTTCCACATCCCCACTCTAAATGCATATTGTAGTTAATTGAGGCAAAAATATCTTCTTTTGTAATATGTTTTGGAATCAAATCATTAATATTAGCTTTAATCCTATCAATCTTACTCATTGAATCATCTTCTTGCTCTAATAATTCAATTAACGCAGGATAATATACAAGCTCTTTAATTCCTAGTTCTTCTGGATTTTCAATTTCAGGAACCCATTTTGTAATATCTACCATCATAGATGATAAAATTTTTACATTTCTTGTTTCTGTTTGAATCCACACATAAGGAACAGCAGCATTTTGAATCTCATCTGCTAATTCTCTTGTTACTATATCTCCCTTTTCAGCGATAAATTCACCAGTTGAAGGATCTGTAACATTTTCAGCAAGAACTTGACCACTAATTCTATTTTTAAGTGCTAACTTCTTATTGAATTTATATCTACCTACTTTAGCCAAATCATATCTTCTTGCATCAAAGAACATTGACGAAATTAAACTTTCCGCACTATCTACAGAAAGTGGTTCACCTGGACGAATCTTCTTGTAAAGTTCCAATAATCCGCCTTCATAACTTCCCTGTGGATCTTTTTCAGTAATAGTTGGATCCTTTTCAAAAGAAGCTAAAATCTTTGGTTCTTCACCAAATAATTCAACAATCTGCTGATTTGTACCAATTCCAAGAGCTCTGATGAACACTGTAATAGGTACCTTTCTTGTTCTATCTACACGAACATTGAAAACGTCATTGGAATCAGTTTCGTATTCTAACCATGCACCGCGATTTGGAATTACTGTACATGAAAAAAGTTCTTTTCCAACTTTATCATGATCTATTCCATAGTAGATACCTGGCGAACGAACTAATTGACTTACAATTACTCGCTCTGCACCATTGATAACAAAGGTACCAGTCTCTGTCATTAAAGGTAAATCTCCCATGAATATTTCATGCTCATTTATTTCATCTGTCTCTTTATTATGAAGTCTTACCTTAACCTTCAAAGGAGCAGCATATGTAGCATCTCTTTCTTTACATTCTGGAATTGTATATTTAACATCATCTTCGCATAATGTAAACCCTACAAAATCCAAGCTAAGATGTCCACTATAATCAGTTATTGGAGATATATCTGCAAAGGCTTCTTTTAAACCTTCATCCAAAAACCATTGATAGGAATCCTTTTGAACTTCTATCAGATTTGGCATCTCTAATACCTCTTTTTGTCTCGAGTAACTCATACGCATGCCTTTTCCAGCCTTGACCGGACGTAATCTGTTTTTCTCCATTGACGTTTCACCTCTCGTTTTTATTTTCATTATTAATTATTAACTAGTTTTTTGAGGCTTTTTTCTATCATTTAAGCCTACTGCACCATAATAGTGCAATTTATAGTATACAACCAAAACAACTTAATTGCAAGCTTAATTTACTAGAATCTTGTACTCTTATCATTTTTTATATAATTTATATATTTTCATAATAATTATCCAATTTTTGTTATCAATTTTATATAGAAAACATAAATAAAGCGCATGGCTTTTCTTTTCTGTTTCAATTATTATCTATAATAATTGATTCAACAAAATCCATACGCTCTGTAAAAAAACACTTGTTTTTTCATAATTATTTTTTTCTTCTATATAATATGTACATAACAATAAATCCGACATATAAATTGTAATACACGCGAGCGACACAAAACTGCACCACCAGTCACTTATTACATTCTTATTTTTTTACAATATCCATTATCTCATTCATAATATGATCAAATGTATAATTTTCTCTTATTTTTTTTCTTGCATTTTTTGCTATTTCTTTTCTTTCTTCCTCATTTGCAAGATAGTATTTAATTTTATTAACCAAATCATCATCGTCTTCATACATCACAAAATCTTTGCCCTCTTCAAAAAAATCATACATATCTTTTTGATAATTTGTTAATAAGAATCCTTCACTTCCCATTATATCCATGCAGCGTAGAGGTATACCATTTTTTATGCTTCTTAACGTTATATTTAAATTAATTTTACTTAAGTAAAACGCAAGATTCATTTCCGTCTCATAGAATGCAACCCCCATATTTTTGATACCAGAAATTATTGTATCTTTTTCCCAAGTAAACAATTTGCATTTTTGTGGAAACTCTTTTCCAACTCTTTCTAAAATTCTTCGCCGTTCTTTCTGGGTGATTTTTCTATTTATTACATAATTTTCATATATGTATTCTAAATCGAACGCTCCACGAGGGGTCCCATATTTAAGTTCTTTTTCTAACATTTCAATTATTTCAGGTGTCAAAACTTGCTTAACAAAACTGTATCCATAAATCTTTTCCTGTGCTGCTACCACAGCATCCATATATCCATTTAGAAATTCATTATTCTTTTGCTGAATCATATCATAGTAATTATGTTGTTCATCATATAACTGTCCCATAAAAGAAATATCACTCACCAATTTTTCTTCATCATAGTCGCTCTTTAATTCTTCATCAATCACATCTGGGTCAGTTGGAAGTATCATATAATACACATTTTCCAACCCGCCCTCATAAAGTTCACGATATTGATAACTATCAAACAAAAACACATAGTTAGTTGGATATTTCAGCTGATATGAATACAACAAAACATACGGACAATCATACACAAACGAAACATATTTCATGTTATTTTTGTAGCAATAATCTGCCAATATTGGATAAAAGTTAAACGAAAAACAAATATCGATATTATTCTGTTTACAAAAAGAGTCTATCTCTCTATCAAAAGCTTCGCTTTTATCTTCTTGATAATCCTTGTGCATAAATTCGAACACTTCGTTATTCATTTTTTTTAAGGCCCTAATGGTTCCCTCTTTAGCGTAACACATCCAATCCAAAAACAAAATATTCATATTCCAACCCCCTTTTTTTAATTATCAAACGCCATTTCTAGCATACGCGTCAACTGTTTTTTCATAGTGTAGTTTTTTTCTAGAAATTCATACCCAGCTTCTGAAATATCTCTTCTTTCTTTTTCATGCGACAAAAAATACTCTATTTTTTCATCCAGTTCATCTAAAGTTGAATACGTTTCCAAACACTTTCCTACTTCAAACATCTCTGCAATTTCTTGCTGATAGTTTGAAATCAAAAAACCCTTACAACTCAAAACATCATATACCCTAAGCGAAACACCCGTCCTTATGGATTTTGACGTCGTATTTATGTTGATTCTAGAATTCCTAAAAATAAACGGCATCTCCGTCTCAGTCTTTGCATTGCCATGATTATGTATATTCTTTATTTCACTCGTATCGCTATATGTATATATATCTATTTCAAAATTATCCGACAAATGCCTAAATGTATCAATTCTTTCCTTAGCAGTAACCGCCGCACCTAAATAATACTGGCTAAAGATTACCTTGTCTGACAAATTTTCGTAGGAATTTATATCTTCAAAATTCCTTACAAATGGTTTTATTTTTTTTACAAAACTTTCATCCACAACTTCATCTAAAAAATAGGCTCCATAGCACCATTCTTGACAATCTATTAGCCCTTCTAAATAGCCTCTGTAAAACTCAGGCATATTTTTTAAATAACTCGCAAGTGGATTTTTTTCTGTATAAAGCGACCCTACAAATGAAACGTTATGCTTATACTTACTCACATCTTCTGTATTAAGCATCTTATTTCTTTCTTCAAGCCTTGCTCCCAATGGTAAATGAAAAACTCTAGAACTGTTATATTTTGAAATTTCCATAGCTAGCGTTCTGTCAAATATAAAAATTCTGTTATTATCATTTGCAACAGTCTTGCTATATAATTCTAAAACCGGAGAATCAACCACCCAAGTCAAATATCTAATATTAAATATTCTTGTCATTTCTGATAAAAAAGGAAAAAAATTTATTGAAAACACAAACAATACTTTATTCTCTTCTAAAAGTTCCGCCACTTCAGTTACTGCACGCTCAATCGGATAGTTCTTGTCTATAACCTCTTTATCATACACTATAATCTCAATTCCAAACTCTTCAAACGTTCTCATTATGTCTTTTTCACAAATACTTCCATATCTGTAAAATAGCATTTTCATAAAATGTTTTCTCCTTTTTTACCATTTTAGCTTCTCAAACAAACCTCATCAATTCTAACATCAAAACCTGTGTTCATTAAGGTACCATACCTTTTGTTTATCGTCCTATAAAACTATTTCTTTATATCTCTACGAATTTTTTTAATATTTTTTAACTCACATCTTTTTACTTGTTTATTAATTAAAAAAGGCAAGAACTAATGAATAGTTCTTGCCTTTTTGATAGAATAAGCTATATACTAAAATTATTTAAGAGTAACTTTAGCTCCTACTTCTTCAAGTTTAGCTTTGATTTCATCAGCTGAAGCTTTGTCAGCCTGCTCTTTGATAACCTTTGGAGCGTTATCTACAACATCTTTAGCTTCTTTTAAGCCTAATCCTGTTACTTCACGAACAACTTTGATAACTTTAACTTTCTGAGAACCAACTTCTGTTAATTCAACATCAAATTCAGTTTTTTCTTCTGCTGCTCCGCCTGCTGCTCCACCTGCTACTGCTACAACACCTGCTGCTGCAGAAACGCCGAATTCTTCTTCGCAAGCTTTTACTAAATCATTTAATTCTAATACGCTTAACTCTTTGATAGCATCGATAAATTCTTCTGTAGTTAATTTTGCCATTATTATTTCCTCCATTTTGAAATATAAATATTTATGACTATTGTCATTATTACTTTTTCAACACCTATTATTCAGCTGGTGTCTCTGCTGGTGCAGCCTCTTCAGCTACATCTGAAGCATCACCTTTTTCTGCAATCTGCTTGATAACACGAGCAAAGTTTGCAATTGGTGACTGTAAGCTTCCAAGTAATCTTGAAAGTAACTCTTCTCTTCCTGGAATTTCTGAGATAGCTTTCATTCCTTCTGTATCGTAAAGTGTACCTTCTACGATACCAGCTTTAATCTCTAATGCTGTTGCTGTCTTAGCAAATTTTGCAATAATTCTAGCTGGTGCTGTTGCATCATCTTTTGAAATTGCGAAAGCATTAGGACCTTCAAGAGATTCATTTAATCCTTCAAACTCAGTACCTTCGATTGCTCTCTTAACTAAAGTATTTTTATATACTTTATAAGTCACACCAGCTTCTCTTAACTGTTTACGTAACTGTGTATCTTCTGCAACAGTAAGTCCACTATAATCAACAACTACTACTGACTGAGCATCTTTGATTGTTTCTGAAATTTCCTGTACTATAGGCTGTTTAAGTTCTACTTTTGCCACGAATCGTGCACCTCCTTTTATTATTTGCATAAAAGACATGAGGTATAAGATTTATATTTCTATAAATCAAAGAAACCTCTCTGCCTAGACAGAGAGGTATAAGTCATTTTAAGCGATGGTTATCCCATCTTAAAACTTCCTCGGTAGGCACTACGTTTACGCCTTTCGGCACCTACTGTCTTCGGCAATATGCATTGCTATTATAACATTATATATCACGGATGTCAATAAAAAATTTTCCGCAAAACATGTCTGCTCAAATAGGTCTATTGTAATTATTACTCAGTAATCTTTGTAACGTTTAACTTCACTCCAGGTCCCATTGTCGAAGTGATTACTGCACTCTTAATGTACTGACCTTTCACGCTAGCAGGTCTTGCTTTGTTAACTGCACCCATAAGAGCGCGGAAGTTGTCGCTTAATTGATCTTCTGTGAAAGAAGCTTTTCCAACTGGCACGTGAATGATATTTGCTTTATCTAATCTATATTCAATCTTACCAGCTTTGATATCATTAACAGCTTTTGTAACGTCCATTGTAACTGTACCAGCTTTAGGGTTTGGCATTAAACCTTTTGGTCCAAGTACACGTCCTAAACGTCCTACAACACCCATCATATCAGGTGTAGCTACTACAACATCAAAGTCTAACCAACCATCGTTTTGGATCTTAGGAATTAATTCCTCACCGCCAACAAAATCAGCACCTGCAGCCTGAGCTTCATCAGCTTTAGCACCTTTAGCGAAAACTAAAACTTTAACACTCTTACCAGTTCCGTGTGGTAAAACTACTGCTCCACGAACCTGCTGATCTGCATGACGTCCATCACAACCAGTTCTAAGATGAAGTTCGATTGTTTCGTCAAATTTTGCTGTAGCATTCTTCTTAACAATATCGATAGCATCTTTAATTTCGTAAAGAGCTTTCTTGTCAAAACTTTTTACAGCGTCTTGATATTTCTTTCCTCTTTTCATGAAAAATAACCTCCTGGTGGTATTATCGGGAGAGGGCCCTCCCACTTGTTATTATTTTTAATGCCCTTTAATTTGTCATCTATCAATGCCTATCTGCTTTATGTTTTATTTCTCTCAGAGTTTATAAAACCAAGCAGAAAGAAATATTACTAATCGATTACAAAATTAGTCTACTACTTCAACACCCATAGATCTAGCAGTACCAGCGATCATGCTAATAGCTGAATCAATGTTAGCTGCATTTAAATCTGGCATTTTCAACTCAGCGATTTCTTGAAGCTGAGCTCTTGTAATCTTTGCAACTTTTGTTTTGTTTGGTTCACCTGAACCACTCTTAATGTTGCATGCTTTTTTAATTAATACTGGTGCTGGTGGAGTTTTAGTTACAAAACTGAAACTTCTATCTGCATATACAGTAATAACTACAGGAATTAATAAATCTCCCTGGTCTGCTGTTTTTGCGTTAAATTGTTTTGTAAACTCTACGATATTTACACCATGCTGTCCAAGTGCAGGTCCAACTGGAGGAGCTGGAGTTGCTTTACCTGCAGGGATCTGCAATTTAATATATCCTTCAACTTTTTTTGCCATTGGAATTGCCTCCTTAATTCATTTTCTTAACATCTGCGAAACTTACTTCAACCGGTGTTTCGCGACCGAACAGTTCAACCTTAATTGTAACTGTTTGTTTGTGTTCATTGATTGTTTGGATAACTCCTACTGTATCTTTCCAAACGCCACCGATAACAACAATTGTATCACCGACTTCAAAATCAATAACAACGCTTTCTGATTTGATACCTAATGGTTTCATTTCAGCTTCAGTGAGAGGAACGGGTTTACTTCCCGGTCCAACGAATCCAGTCACGCCACGAGTGTTTCTTACCACGTACCATGTGTCATCATTCATAATCATATGAACTAAAACATATCCTGGAAACATTTTCTTGGAAACCTGTTTCTTGGTACCGTTCTTCACTTCTAGTACTTCTTCCATAGGAACTCGTACTTCTAAGATTTGATCTTCAAGATGTCTGTTTTCAATTGTCTTTTCGATATTTGCTTTGACCTTGTTCTCATATCCTGAGTATGTATGAACTACATACCAATTTGTTTCTGACATAAATCGTCTTCCTCCATTACAATGTAAATCCTACTATGTAGTCTACGCCATATTGAATAGCTCTATCCATTAAAGCGATGATTGCTCCTGCTACGATAGAAATCACAATAACAGCTGTAGTCTGTCTTGTAAGTGTTTTTTGATCTGGCCAGATAATCTTTTTGAACTCAGTCTTAAGACCGGTAAACCAGCTCGTTTTTGGAGCTTTTTCTAACTTTTCGGTTTCTCCCATTTTCTCACTCCTTCACTCTATTCAGACTATTTTGTTTCTTTATGTACTGTATGTGTCTTGCAGAATCTGCAGTACTTCTTTGTTTCCATTCTGTCCGGATGAGCTTTTTTGTCCTTTGTCATGTTATAATTACGACGCTGGCACTCTGTGCAAGCTAATGTAATCTTTGTGCGCACAACTTCCACCTCCGTTTAATTTCTTTGTTGCTTAACCCATTTATTTGGGCATAAAAAAAAGACCTACTTTTAAGCCTTCTAAATATAACACAATATTATTTTCTCGTCAATATATTTTTTTTGATTTTACCACTTTTTACAAAAAAAAGCAAGTATAATTATTAATATATATTGATTTTTTTACTTATATGTTATATAATGTTTCTATAGATTATACTTATCTTTATAAGAAGTACTATATTTAATACTTTTCCTTATGTGATATGTTATAATACTTGTTGAAGTTTTAATTTTTTTACATGTTACATTTTGAATATACTATTTTTTTTCATCTAAGTTGCTTCTTTTCACTTGTTATTTTTACTTATTTATTTTTTCACGTATAATTATCTGAACATACTTTTTTACATCTAAGTTACCCCTTTTTACTTGTTATTTTTCACGTTTAATTATTAGAACATATAATTGTGTTATTTACTAATTTTCAATAGGATTTTAATAGTAGTTTTTAAATGGCGTATTTTTTCCGTTTACTCTCCATAGTAAGTTTCAGAAAGGAGGGGAGAAGATGCCAAAAATCGAGAATGCGTATACTTATTTTTTACAATCCAGTAATAGTAGGAAATCGTCCAAGTATGATAGTCATTCTAAAAATGACCTAAAAAAAGTTTATACCAAAATGATTCAGGTAAATAAAAACTCTCCTCTTTTCAAACTTACTGAACCTTCTACTGCAAAACGATTTGCAATTGATATAAAGGAGAGCTCTAGAAATCTTTTACACATTGTAGCTTCCTTATCGGAAAACGAAGATATTAATAGCTGTTTTGAAAAAAAGGTCGCTTACTCATCTAATCCGATTGTTGCAAAAGCTTTATTTACTGGTGAATCATCGCTTGATAATGGCGATTCTTTTTATTTATGCGTTAATTCGCTAGCTAAACCTCAGATTAATACTGGGAATTATTTAAAAGACAACAATATGTCTCTTCCAATAGGTAATTATTCTTTTGACTTGAAAACCCAATCTGCTACATATGAATTTCAATTTAACGTTAAACTTGGGGAAGACAATCTCTCTGTTCAACGTAAATTGGTAAATTTGATTAATTCAGCTCATATTGGTGTTGAAGCATCTCTTGTTAGTGATGACGACAATAAACACGCTATTAGGATTTCTTCTATCAACACGGGAGTACCAGAAACCGGCGCAAACCAATTTAATATTTTTCCTTCTTCTAAGGCTAATGATATTGCTGTAATGAATATTTTGGGGATTTCAAATGTTACACAATCTCCAACAAATGCAAATTTTACAATTAATGACGATGAATACTCAACTACGTCTAACTCTTTTTCGTTAGATAATGGATTAGAAATCGAACTACTTAAAGAAGGGAAAAATTCAACATCAAAAATTGGATTCAAAAACAATTTTGATGCTATTTTTGATAATGTCACAAATTTAACTACAGCATACAACAATATGCTAACTTTGGCTCAAAAATATGCCACTATTCCTAATCGAAACACAAATAGAAGTCAGTTTTTTATCAATATGGCTAGTGTTTCTACCAGCATGAAGTCTCAACTTGATTCAATTGGGCTTGAAGTTAATGATAATGGATACGTTTTTGTAAACGATATTTTGTTAGAAGATGCAATTTCTTCAGAAAATATTGAAACAACTTTTGCTACATTAAACAATTTTAAAAACTCTATTGGAAATAAAGCTGATGATATTTCCATTAATCCATTCGCCTATATGGATCGAATAATTTATGAATATAAGCCACCATATAATAATTTTCCTACTCCTTACCTACCTTCTTCATTTGTTGGTTTATTTCTTGATAATTATGTTTGATCCGCCGTGGCTTTTACAGGTGTTTTATTTTAACAATTTAGGTGGAGATATCACACTTAGCGTGGTATCTCCCTTTTATATATCTTCAGTTTTCTGATAATGGTATTCTGATTTTGAATCTTATTAAATTTTTTGTTTTCTCTTTTTAAAGGTACAATTTTATTTATTCAAAGTTTTTTTATTTTCTCTTTTTTTGGATATTTCCAAAAGATAATTCCAAAAACTAATTTTGAGCAAAAAGAATCCGAAATAGAGTGTAGAAACGTTAGAGCAAAAGGCTCTTAGAATATTATTTAAGGGAGGCTATTATGATGAACATTCTATATTTCACATGGTCTGAAATTAATTTTTCTCCTGTATTAAAGGCATTAGAAGAAAACGGTCATAATGTTATTGTATATAACGGTGATTACATTGCTCATTACTCTCTACAAAGTGTAGCAAAACTTGATTCAGATTTTAACGATATTATTAATAAACATCCTATTGATTTTATTTTTAGCATCAATTATTTTCCTTTTATTGCTGATTATGCTCACAAGAATGGAATTCTATATCTTAGTTGGAGTTTTGATTGTCCCCTTTTTACTCTTTATTCAGATACGATTTTATATCCTGAGGTATATATTTTTCACTTTGACAAATTTGAGTGTAAAAAACTAAAAGGATTTGGCGCGTCTAACGTTTTTCACATGCCTCTTGCAACTTCTATTACTGATATTGATTTTTTGAACGAGAAACAAACTATGCCTTATACACCTGATATTAGTTTTGTGGGTCGTCTATATTTAGGCATTCCGTTTGATGAAATAAAATCTTTACCAGATTATTTACACGGATTCATAAATGGATTAATGAGTTCTCAACACAATCTCTTGAGTTATGATTTAATCACTCCTTGTATAACAGATGATATTTTATCTAAATTTCAAGAGTATATTGATATTCCTAATGAGGTTGGTTCATTTTTAACCTACCGAGATTTTATTGTAGATATTATTCAATGTAAATTATCTCAAATAGAACGCATTAACGCCCTTGAGATGTTACGGGGTAATCTTAATTATAGTGTACACTTATTTTCTGATGCACCTTATGATTTTAAGAATCATATTATACCTCATCTACCAGTTGACTATGATACAAGTATGCATCAGGTTTTCAATCAATCATCAATAAATTTGAATTTTACAGCACGCACAGTACCTTCAGGAATTATTCAACGACCACTTGATGTAATAGCTGACAAAGGATTTTTAATTACTTCATACTCTCCTGAAATATTAGATTATTTTACAAATGGTGAAGATATTGTTTACTTTGAAAACTATAACGATCTCGTTATATTAAGTGAGTATTATTTGGAGCACGAAAAACAGCGTAAAGAAATCATTGAAAACGGCTTAGAAGTAATTAAAAAACACTTTACATACAACCAACGTATAGAGCAGATTATAGAGTGTGTCTTTTAATTAATACTATAAAAAAGATTTATTAACGACTAGACAATCAATAAATACAAAAGCTACATTTACAAACATTTTAACCGTTGGACTTATGTTTTTATATAGCGGTTTTGTTTGTAAATGTAGCTTTTTTCCTTAATCAAATAATTTTTCATCTATTTCTTTCACATAATTCAAAAAAATATCCTTCCATTCTAAGTATTCTACTGCTGCTTCACCATTTACCGTCACATAGTGGTGTATATTTATTTTTCCATTATCAAAAAATGCGCACTCATAACCTCTTTTTACATATTCCACACATTCTGATATGTCATAAAAGTGCCAGTTCGTAAATACGTCTTCTCTCCATGGAACATCTATTGTAGTAAACATAAAAACCCCATCTATTGCTTTTGCTCGGTATAGTTTTATTTTATCATTTAGTGTTCCGACACAATCTACGTCTTTTCCAATATATTCAGTTAAATGTGTTTCTATCTCATAGTTCTGACATAATTTAGCAAAATTTTTTTCTAAATTTTCTCCTACAAACCAACAACCACCTATATAAAAATTTCCTGAACCTACAACACCAACTAACTTTAAATCCTCAAATTTTTGAACTGTCTGTATTAACTCTAATAAAACATTAGGTTCTATAATCCATACATCATGGTGAATATATAGTTTATACTTTGCATCTGTATTGATAATAGCTGCATTATATCCACTTGTCATGCTTTTTGCATTAACAACTTCAATTACTTCTAATGAATAATCGTCTGGGACTTTCAAGGTTCTCAAATAAGCTTCACATTCTAGACGCATTTCATTATCATTTGTGCAAAATATAATTGCTATTTTTTTGTTATCTACGTTCTTGCTACCATCAGTTATTATCCTTTTTATTTCATCCCATTCTTTTATAGTGCAATTCAAGATTTCACACTCATTACCCCCTTTTTCTGTTTTGCTTTTTTCATACTCTATTATTTCACTTCTTTTTGACTCATCTAAATTTAATATGGTCTTTTTAAAAGCAAACTCTTCTTTTACTTCTTGAAACAACACTTCTTTTTTTCCTTGTTCCATTTCCTTCAAAATAGGTAGAAACATTTCATATCTTTTGATAAATTTCTCACTAATAGTCTTTCCTCTAACTCTTTCATTTTCTAAATAATTTAAAATTCTCTTATATACAGAATAATTATTACAATCAAGTGGAACAGTTCCTCTTATAAATACTAATAACATCTCCGGCGTAATATCATTTTCCACTATGACATCTACTAAAGTTCTTTTTCTTATTTCTTTAATCCCGTAACAAATTCTTTCTATACAAAATCTAACTTTCTTTAATACTTCAAAAAATTTTTTAGTATTATCTTTATATCTTATAATACTATTATATTTTTCAATACTTTCTTCTCTATTAGATAAAATAACACACCCATTATTTATTTCTGTCAAACCAATCTCTAACATCATAGACATAGTAACAAGCTCTCGATCCATAAAAACTTTTCCTAACTCTATTTCCAAACACTCTGATTTAAGGAAAAATGAAACATACATTTCAGATAATTCATACGCTTTAAGATCAATCAATTTTTTTAACAACTTTATTGTTTTTTTTCTAATGTTAGTTTTTCTTAATATTCTATTGTTTCTCAAATCAATATAAGTATTTTCTACATCATCTTCATCTTTTTTTGTCAGTTTAATTTTTTTGTCTTCTTTCAAAAACTTTATAAGCAAAATCCATAGAAATTGTTCTTCATAATCTTCCTCTGCCTCCGCTAATAAACTCTTAATAAAATACCATCTATAATCATACGGATACTTTATTAATGCTTCAAACAACGCTCTATCTAATTCTTCATTTTTTTTATATTCTATCAAATCTGAAATTAGTTTAAAATAGTCATCAGCTGATATATTTGCTGTTTTATCTATCATTCTCAACAAAATATCCTTCACTTTCTTTAAATAATTTTCTTCTTCATACTCTAATACCGAATCTCTACATAGTTTAGGATCTGGAATTTTTATTTCTCCATTTGCAATTCTATCAAGAAGTTGTGCTAACTGAATACCATCTGTATTATCAAAAAAATACCCATTAACACCTTCTTTTATATAATCAATAACAGTTCGAGTAGTCAACACCATAATACCATTTGCTAATGCTTCAGCCCCCACCAATAAAAAACCTTCGTAATCTGACGCCGATACCAATGCCACTTCATCTTCTAAATAATCCCACGGTTCGTCTTTCCACCCTAAATATTCAATATTATTTCTTAATTCCAAATATTCTACTATATCAAATAATTCTTTTTTATATTCCCCATCTCCAATAATTTTTAGTTTCCAATTACTTTTTGCTCTATACATCGCCTCTAATATAATATCTAATCTTTTTTCTGCAGATACTCTTCCAACGAAAATTAACTTGTTTTGTTTTTTCCTTATTTTTCCATTTTCATAATTCCTTTTTAGAAAAATTTTTTCTTCTGGAAATTCAATAGGATTTCCAATATTAAATATTTTGTTTTCGTTAATTCCTGCCTCTTTTAGTTGTTTTATTAATGTTTTATTTATACATAAGTGGTAATCTGCTTCTGCAAGTTCAATTAATCCCCCAAGTCCAACTGTTTCATACATATTTACATCACTATGCACAAATGAAACTATTTTAAACTCATCTTTATTTTCTTTAGTTAATAATTTCTGAGATACTCTAATAATTTTTGACATGATTGGATAATTTAAAGCAATACTTAAATTAGGGGGGCCATATTTCAAGACAAACTTTGAATAAGTTTCTGCCATTTTACTCGTTTGGGATACCATATCTTTATTACTATCATAAACGTCAAATTCATACGCTTCTCTATAACCATCTAAATATGCAATCCCTCGCCCTAAATGCACAAATCTAATATTAATATTTTTTATTTTTTTCCATGATTTTAATACTTTCTCTATTCCACTTTTTCCACCACCGCAAGGAGACACTATATCAACTGTATACATATTTTCCACCTATCCTTTTAATCTTTCCATAAAATTCTCTTTATTTTCAGTTGGAGATAATGTTGGACGTCCCAAATCTTTCCTTGCTCCTATTGCACTCATAACTTCAATCATTGTTAATCCTTTGTTTTTTTCAACTTTTATCAATGCCTCTTCTAATTCCCACATATTTGAAACTTTATACACATATTTATATCCACATGCTTTGGCAATTCCTGAAAAATCACATCCTATCTGAGCAACAGTAGGCATTCCTCCGACTGATTCATGTGCTCCATTATTAATAATCACATGAATAAAATTTGATGGTTTTACCGCCCCTATAACAGGTATAGCTCCCATATGCATAATAGCTGCGCCATCTCCATCTATGCACCATATTTTTTCATCAGATTTACTAATCGCTATCCCAAGAGCAATAGAAGATGAATGTCCCATAGATCCTACTGTTAAAAAATCGTTTTTATGTGACATCTTTTTATTTTTTCTAATTTCAAATAGCTCTCTACTTGCCTTGCCTGTAGTCGAGACTATAACATTATCATTTGCCACTTCAACAATTTTTTTTATAATTTCTTCACGTTTTAGCTTATTATCATTTTTATATTCCATTATTTTTTCAAACGAAAATGCATTTTCCTTTGCTAAAAATGCAACACTTTTTCCTTTTTCAAGATCTTTTTTCAAATCTTCTATATTCTTTGATAGCATTCCTTCAGTTGTATCCTTTGTAAGTGTTACATTCTCTATTTGCATTAAATCCATTAAATCTTTTGTTATCTTACCCTGAAATTTATGTTGTGGTTCATCCCTTAATCCGTCTTCTCCTCGCCATCCTATAACGAAAATCATTGGAATATTATATACATCTGGAGAAATTAATGAAGCGATAGGATTAATAATGTTGCCTTCTCCACTGTTTTGTAAGTATACTAAAGGGACCTTCTTCGTTGCCAAATAATAACCTGCTGCGATTGCAACACAATTTCCTTCATTTGCTGCTATCAAGTGATGCTTGTTATCTATTCCATATTTATACATTAAATAATTAACTAATTTTTTTAATTTTGAATCAGGTACTCCTACAAAAAAATCAACCCCTAACATTGATATAAATTTTTCGACACTAACCATTTTTTTCTCCTTCTTTAACTAATAATCCCGTTAATCTTCATTAATTCTCTTTGTTGATTTTCATAATAAGGATAATCATGCTCAGCGGTTCCTCTTTTCGGAATCATGTAATCATCTCCGTACAAAAACTTCAATATACTTTCATAACCACTTGGAATTAAAACCGTAGTGTTTTCAAATGGTACCTCTACTGCTTTTGAAAAACAATTCTTATCAAAAATAAAATCTTTTTCTTTTGTGGCTCTCTGCAACACACATTGCACTCTACTAGTTTCATCTTCATTATATATCTGAGAAACATTATCACATAATTTAAACAATTGGTTATTTATATCTTTTCCTCTGTCTATTGTTATTGCACATATTTCTTCTATTTTAGCTATTGATTCATTTAATTCATCTAGCGTTATTTCTTCATTATCATTTAATTTATTTTTGTTGTATCTGTTAAGCAAACCTTCTGTATTAACAATAATATCAACTACCATTTTTTGCATCTCATCATCTTCGTTATTGTCGCTTACATTATCTAGAATTTCTATATCAATACCTGCAATATATGGAAATCCATGATATCTTTTTAGCTTCTCTCCTGTTATTGGAATTATTGTACTATTAACTATTCTTGTAAAAAAATTCCTATATTCTGTTTCATCTGAATAACTAAGGATTTTATAACTTTCTGGAAGCTCATCTGTATGTTTAATAAATTCATTCCAATCATTTCTCTTAAAAAGAATATCAATATCATCATCCCATGGTACAAATCCCTTATGCCTAACTGCACCTAATAACGTTCCCCAATTGGCAAAATATACCAGTTCATATTTTCTGCAAATTCGTTCAATTTCTTTTAACACTTCCAATTGCGCAGCCCATGCTCGTTTCATCATAGGCTCTATATAAAAGCCCTCCCTTGTTTCTCCCTCGAAAAACTTTTCTTCAAAAAACAACATATAGCTTACTCCTTTACTATTTTGACATTTTTCCAATTAACCATTCAGTTATTTTTTCGGACGATTTTCCTGTTTCATATATTTTCAATTCTTCTAACCACTCTTTTACATCTCTTCTATACTTCAATAAATCAAAACGATTTATTACTTCTATTAATTTTTCATTAGTTGTAGCAAGTGGAAAAGGATACTCCTCTAATTTTTTATATAATCCTCTTTCTTTCGTATAATCCTTATAATCTTTTGCAAAAAAGATACCTATTTTTCCCAAAATAGCAAAATCATATATGTAACTTGAATAATCTGTAATTATTGCATCCGCGCCAATACCCAATTTCACAGAATCTGAAAAATCGGAGACTTCTAATGCAACCTTTTTATTTACCAATTCCTTACAATAGCTTATGCCTATGTTTTTTATATTTGGATGTAATTTGATTAAAATTATAACTTTTTGATGAGTTTTTCTTTCAAATATATCAACTACACTTTCAAAATCTACACAATATACATCTTTATTTTGCGTATTTCTAAATGTTGGTGCATACAACACAACAAAATCCTTTTCTCCAATACCTAACATCTTTCTAACATTTTTTCTAATATTATCTACCCTATTTTTATCATAAAAGACATCATTTCTCGGTGTTCCATATCTTAAAATCTGATTCTTGTTTTTTAAATAAAATGCTCTTCTAAAAATCTTTTCCTGATTACTATTTCCACATGTAATTCCATCGATAATTTTGCCATCATATATTGCATTTAATAAATATCTTAAATTTAACTTATCACTTGCATCTTTTTCTATTTTTTTAATTGAAAAACTTCCATGCCAAAGTTGCAAATAAACCTGTTTCTTTTTCTTTAAAACTAGATGCTCATCTCTAACATTATCCACCCACGCATTAGCAGTACCTAATTCATAACACGCTTTTACCGATCTATACTTTACCTTTCTAATATATTTTGGCATTGGCTCATCTAAATCTTTTACAAGCCATACCAAATCTAATCCTTTATAGTATTTTAGTTTTTTAGCAATTTCTGCAGGTGAATCCCCAAACCCTGAACCTTGAAAATTTGAGAACACTATTTTTCCTTTTTTTATTGGTAGTAAACTCATAAATTTTGACAAAAACAAAAAAATGATTATATGATATACCTTTACACTAAATATTCTCACCATTTCCATACTTTTTACCTTCAACTTTTCTTTTTTTATCTTTTTTTCCTATAAGATAAAACACTAAATAAATTGCACCTAGCGCCAAAAGATTATACACTATTTTTTCATTTTCCATTTTTAGTAAACAATTTAATTCATACAAACTAAATACCAATACTAAACTTAACAGTCCTGGTATTAGCAAATCTTTAACTTGCTCGATAAAGCTATAATTTATTACTTTCCCCATAATCTCTAAATTTATAAGTGCCACAATAATGCTATAGATACACGTAATTTGTGCAATTGCAAGTACACCTTTTTTCAATGCTATCATAAGCATTATTAAATACAGTGGTTTTTTTAATAATTCTATCTTCAATACTATATCACTTCGACCAGTTGCCTTTACTACTTGTATACATATTTCCCCTATTAAACAAAAAGCCACCCCTACAACTCCATACTTCATAAACTTCACACAACTTTTCCATTTTGAAGTAAATAACACTATTATCACTACATCTGACACTGTCAATAACACCGCTACAGCCGGGAAAAAAATATATGCAATTTTTTTTACAACTTGTCTTGTTAGCTCTTTTTTTTGTACATTATTTACACATTTAGAAAATGCTGAAAATAATACACTACTCATAGAACCTGTTATATTATTAAAAATGGCATTTGGAATTTGATTACCTTTATTATAAAATGCTAACTGTGTTGCATTATAATATCCTCCAATAAAAACCGTTTGAATTTGATTAAAAAAAGTTCCTAAAAAATCTGCACACATTATTTTCCAGCCATAACCAACCAAAACTTTTGCTCTTTCCATAGAGAAGACTTTTTGGGGATGCCAACTAATTATAAACGATAGCACGAAACTATCTATTGCCGAATTAGACAAGTATTGAACTACTAATGCCCATACTCCCAAACCATTTAAAGCCAAAATTATACCTAGCAATGCAGAAATTATTGTTCCTACTAAAGTACCCCAAAAGAACTTTTGAAATTCCATCTTTTTTATAATATATGCATGTTGAACTGTATTATATGCGCCTAAAATAACTCTTAAGGAAAAAATTCTAATTAAAATACTTAGTTCTTTAATTTTATAAAACTTTGCAATTAAAGGTGAAAAACTAAATAATAAAAAATACATAATAACAGACAATATTAAACTGCAATAAAAAATTGTAGAAAAATCTTCGTCTTTCGCATTTTGATCTTGTATTAATGCCGTACCTAATCCACTTGAAACGAGCACATCCGCCAATGTGATAAACAAACAAATTATTGCGACTTTACCATAATCTTCTGGCATTAATATTCTAGCCAAAAGAATTGAGACCACAAACGCTACTCCCTGTGCAATTATTCTCTCAGCAAATTTCCACCCTATCCCTTTTATTATGCTTTTTTTTAGGCCTTCATACACTCAATAACTCCTCCATTTTTTCACTTTAGAATACAATTTAAAATGGTTAACTAATAAATATGTTTTCAATCTAATTGTTAAATCTTTAGATCTATTTTCCTTATTTCTATATTCCAAAAAAACTCTTTTTTTTAGGACTTTATAATCTATATTTTTATCTAGTTTTTCTTCATCAAAACGAATTATATAAATCATATGCATAAGAGTATATGACTGTATGTCTAAATACTTTTTATGTTTCAAATACAAATATCTATCCCATAAAGCCATCAAAGCACACATTATTTCTGTTGATGTTTTTTCAATATTTGTTATACTATCCTCTCTGATTCTATATACATAATACACTCCACTTACTTTAGCAATTTTATCAACTCTTGGCATTATATCGTTTAAAAAAAATTCATCCTCATGTATTCGTCCCGGTAAAAATCTAACATTATCTAGTAAACTCCTTCTATACAACTTCGTACAAGCCACATTATATATAACTCCCTTTTCTTTTAACATTGAGCTCCAAAAACCATGTTCATCTACAACTTCAAATTTCTTCACTGGCTCAAATTCTTTTTTCTTCTTTCCATAATATTTTACAATACCTGTCACGGAAAAATCTGCCTCACTAATAATCAATGTCTCGTAAAGTTTTTCATACATTTTTGAATAAATCACATCATCAGCGTCTACAAAACCTATATATTCTCCCTTTGCTTTTTCTAAGCCTTTATTACGTGCTTCTGATAAACCTTTATTATCCTGATGAAACACTCTAATCCTTTTATCCTTTCTTGCTAATTCTTCACAAATTAAACCTGATGTATCTGTTGATCCATCATCAACAAGTATTATTTCTAAATTATCATATGTTTGTCTCTCTATAGATTCCACACATTTTCCTATATATTTTTCCACATTATATACGGGAACAATCACAGAAATTAAATCTTTCATTTTATTCACCTTCATTTTATTTTTTTAACATAACCTCAATTTGGTTTTTTATAGTTCCTAAACTCTTTAATCTTTTTATTCCATTTTCTCTAATCCTATTTCTTTCAGCATCATTTTTTAAATAAAAATCTGTCAACTCCGCTAATTGTTCTACATCATCATACATCACAATATCATTTCCTATATCAAAATATTCCGCTATTTCCTCTTGAAAATTCGAAATTACAAAACCATTTGATCCTATGATTTCCCACACTCTAAGAGGAATTCCTGTTCTAATAGTTTTAAGTGTTATATTAAGGTTGATTTTGGAATTATTAAATGCTAGAGGAAGTTGTGTATTATAATCAATGTAACCTTTATTAACTACCTTTTTTAAATCTTTATCTGTTTCATTTGAATACAAAAATGTTTTATTCTTATGTGAAACAATACTTAATGCTATTATTCTCTCTCTTCTAGTTATTTCGCACGCAACTAGGTATTCTATTTCTCTCCTATCTACCCTAAATTTTTCTTTCAACCTTTCCCTATATGCTTTATTCATTTTTATTACTAGATTATTTGTTATCAGTTCCTCTAAAAGGTACACACCATACAATTGTTTTTGTGATCGTATAATCCCTTCAATATATCCTTTTTCATAATCATAAATTGGTGTCATTATTGATCCATAATCATTATTATATAGCTTCCCGACAAACGAAATATCTGTTTTATAAACTTCCTTTTGTATATTTGTAGAGTTGTTTATAGTCTGATGCAATCTACTATAGTCACATCTAAGTGGCAAATGAAAACTTTCTATTCCTTGCTTTCTATAAACTTCTACTTGTCCTCTATCAAATATAAAAATTCTATTTGTTTTATATTTCATAGAACTTAAATCCCTTATGTGAATCGGCGAATCATAAATCCATGAAATGTATACTATATCTTTATCTTTTGCCACCTTTGCTATTATTGGATTATAATTTATAGAAAAAATAACATCTATTTTCTGTTGCGTTGAATTAATATCCACTGTTTTTTCAAATTCTAGTTCAAATTCTTTATTATTTTCCCACTCAGTTATATTCTTTTCATATGCTATATAATCTAATTTTAGCTCCCTTAATGCATCTTCTACCGATTCATTAAAAAAAGAATTCCATTTCCAATATAACAATCTCATTTTCACTGCTCCTTATTTTAGCCAAAAAAGGCAAGTACAAAACTTGCCTTTCTTGTGTGTTTGCGACAACATTTTTTTACAGTTATTATTTAATCAGTGAAAGAACTCCTTGCGTCTGGGTATTAGCCTGTGCTAACATTGCCTGACCTGCCTGCTGGATAATACTTGTAGCTGAGTATTGTACCATTTCTTCAGCCATATTTGTGTCTCTTATACGAGATTCGGCTGCTTGTGTATTTTCAGCTGTTGTATCAAGGTTCTTAATAGTATGGCTCAAACGGTTTTGAAGTGCACCAAGCGTGGCTCTTTGATCAGATACTTGTTGAATTGCTGATTGTACACTAGACATAGCTGCTCCCGCATTAGAATTATCCGATACAGCTAAATTGTTTACGCCTAATGTAGATGCATTCATGTTACCAATTGAAATTTCAATTATCTGTCCACTCAATGATCCAACTTGTAATTTCTTACCTGTGAAAGAACCATCGATAAGATTCATTGTATTAAACTGTGTTGTACATTGAATTCTATCAATTTCTGAAACTAATTGATCAATTTCAAGCTTAATAGCTTTACGATCATCTGATGTATTAGTATCTGTAGCCGCCTGAGTTGCTAACTCGTTCATACGTTGTAAAATTGCATGACTTTCATTTAATGCACCTTCAGCTACTTGAATTAATGAAATTGCATCTTGAGCATTTGTTGATGCTTTCTTTAAACCTCTAATTTGGCTTCTCATCTTTTCTGAAATTGAAAGACCTGCTGCATCATCAGCTGCTCTATTAACTCTATATCCAGAAGATAATTTCTCGGTATTCACCGCAAGTGCTGCTGTACTGATTCCTAACTGCCTATTAGTATTCATTGCCGCAATGTTGTGTTGTACTACCATGATAATTTCCTCCTTGAACTAAATGTGACATCCTTGCCACAACTATTTTTCACTTGTCTTTTAAGTTAACAAAGACTCTTGTACGTAAACACACAACTATATTTACATACACTAGTTATATCGGAATTATTTATTTTTCATTAACCATTAATTCATCCTTTTTTTCTTTTTTATTTATACTAATTGCTATTAATTTATTTGTTTTAATTAATCGTTAATAAAGATAAATTCCCATAAAAAAGAGGTTGGTAAAAACCAACCTCTCTGATAGTCCTTTAATTGTAAGCGCTAGCTTTAAACACTATTATCTAATTAATGACATTACACCTTGAGTCTGGCTGTTTGCCTGAGCTAACATAGCCTGACCAGCTTGTTGGATAATACTTGTAGCTGAGTATGATACCATCTCTTCAGCCATATTTGTATCACGAATACGTGATTCAGCTGCCTGAGTATTCTCTGCTGCTGTATCAAGATTCTTAATTGTGTGATTCAAACGATTCTGTAATGCACCAAGTTTTGATCTTTCAGATGAAACTGTCTTAATAGCTGCCTGAACCTTAGACATTGCCGCACCAGCTGTTGTGTTTTTACTTACAGTCAATGCACTAACACCTAATGAAGTTGCATCCATTTTTCCAATAGAAACATCAATAACCTGTCCTGATAATGAACCAACCTGTAATTTCTTTCCTGTGAAAGAACCATCGATAAGATTCATTGTATTAAACTGTGTTGTAGAATAAATTCTATTAATTTCAGATGTTAACTGATCAAGCTCATTCTTGATTGCACTTCTGTCATCGCTTGTGTTTGTATCTGTAGCAGCTTGTGTTGATAATTCATTCATACGCTGTAAGATTGCATGTGTCTCATTAAGAGCACCTTCAGCTGTTTGAATTAATGAAATACCATTTTGAGCATTCTCAGAAGCTTTCTTTAAACCTCTAATCTGGCTTCTCATTTTCTCAGAAATTGACAATCCAGCTGCATCATCAGATGCACGGTTTACTTTGTATCCTGATGATAATTTCTCTGTATGTCCAGCTAATGCTGTTGTGCTAAGACCTAACTGTCTATTTGTGTTCATAGCTGCCATGTTGTGTTGTACTACCATAATTTTTTCCTCCTTGAATAAAACACCGTAGCTTCCTTGCTACTAATAAAATAAAATGTTGTAACTGTAAATCCACCTCACCTTACGCGCGAATCAGTGAAACTTCATTACTTCAAAAACAAATCACTTTGTTTTCTCACTATGTATATCGGTAAAAGTTTTTAAAACTTAACCTTCGATTTTATTTTTTATTATCTAAAAAATGCGGATCTACATATTCCACCTTTTTCATTGCCTGATTGTATTTTTTTAATGCTCCTTGATTAGATCTAATATCTTTAACTTGACGCCTTATAGTACTAAATTTTTTCTTCATCAAATCTTTATTTCTTGCCTCTTGCGCTTGTATTTGAACGCTCTTATCTGTAATACGTCTTATACAATCCTGCATTTGACGAATCTCCTGTGCATACAAATCTCTGTTTGCATCTATTTCGTCACTTATCTTATTAAATATTTCCTGAAAACCTTCATCTATCAAATTTAGTTCATCTATACAATTAGATTTCTGCTCAACAATCACATCAAAATCATCTGGCTTGATACTTTGATCTATTAGAGCAGCCCTTTGTAATTCATCTAATTCTATGATTCTATCTAATATCAATTCTTTTTTTCGTAAACTCTGTAACATAACATCTATATATGTCTCTTGCATATCAAGCTCCTTATGTTTGACTACGAATCAATTTATTTACCTGCGAGTGCCCTCTTCATTACCTCTTTCCATGTATCTCTCATTTTCCTCAAATGTTTTAATATTTCTTCTAAAACTTCCTTATCCTTACTTATATTCGCATCTATTAGTCTTTGTTGAATATATTGATATACATTATCAAAATCCTGTGCAACCGGATATTTTTTATCTAAGCTTAATTGCAACTCTTCGATAATTTTCTCAACTTTTAAAATATTTTCATGAGCCTTCTCAATATCTTTACTAGGGTGTTCTTCTGTAATTTCTACTGCTGAAATAGCTATATTTGTAAATTTTATTGCTGCCTCATAAAGCATTAAAACTAATTCAGCAGGAGATGCTGTCAAAATTTTATTGTTTGCATATGCCGCATAACCCTGGTTTTGTACCATAAAAAAGCCTCCTCATATTTATTACTAGTTTATTTATGGTTACTAGCGAAGAAAAGCCTCCGCTAGTAACCTTATAAACTTTATTTAAAGAAATTTGTCAGTGAACTGCTAGAATTTTGTAGTTTGGCAAGTGCTGTTTCCATTGCAGAAAACTTATTATAATAATAATCTTCTTTCTCAGCAATTCTCGTCTCCCATTCAGCAATAAGTTTTTGGTAATTGTCGTACTCTGATGCCAATTGCTTATCATTATAAACTTTAAATGCAGACCTAATTTTTGTGCTTTTCATCTGTTTATCGATATTATCGTAAAGCTTATTTGAAAGCTGTTTCATAAAATCAATAACTTTATCTGGATCAGAATTAATAGCTGTCATCAATTTATCTGTCTTTCCTGATGATATACTATCATCTGCATCACCTGCAATATGAAATGCATTATACTCATTTTCTGCTGCTGTCAAGATACTTTCAGTAGAAATTCCAAAACTAGATAATGAATACTTCTTTCCATCAATTTCAAATGCTGAATTCATAGCAGAAGTCATAGCACTCATTATTGTGCTTAGCGAAGAATCATTTCTAAGTAACGAATCCTTTATCTTTGTTTCCCACTGTTCAACTTCCTTGTCACTCATTTGTTCCTTTTCATCATCAGTTAATGGATCATATCCCTTAGATGAAGGAGCATTATAAAGTTTTGTCATCTCATTAATCAAGCTATTATACTGTGTAATAAAATCTTTGATTTTATCATATAATCCTTGTGAATCTGAACTAGTATTTATGGTAATAGGACCACTATTTACTGTTGTTGATTGAACTGTGATATTTAATCCATTAATACTAAAATTATTAGAACTATTTGTATACTCAACTCCATTTAATTTAATGGTAGCATCTTTTCCTTCAATCTTAGTTCCACTGTTAATTCCAAGCTTATCTAATGCACTAGTCCCACCTGTATTGGTAGAAGTAATAGTAAAATCATTATCTTTACCCGACTTATCAGATCCAATGAAAATTCTTCTATTATCTGTATCAAAGTTTACTTTAAGTCCAGAAGATGATAACTTTTGAGTTAAATCCTTTACTGTCATATCAGCTGTAACCTCAATCTGTTCTGTCTTAGCATTAGCTCCTGTTCCCTTAGTTACAGTAATAGTTTCTGAACCTGAAACACCTAATTCACTTAAAGTTGTTCCTTCTTTGACATTTTCTCCAAGCAAATCTCCTGTTAAATACGCAGTCTGTGCCAAATTGCTTATTTCTAAGCTTTGTACACCATTTATAGCCTTATTTGTTGCAGAAACAGTCGCTTTAGTTGAATCTGAAACTGTACTCTTTTTAACAACATAAGCCCCCTGATATTTTAAATTTCCCACATCGGTATAGAGCTTATATACTTTTGAATTCAAAGTTTTCCAAGCATCTTGTTTCCAAGACAACTTGGTTTGTTCTTTTTTATATGTATCCTTCTTTTGACTATACGATGAAACCAAGGCCTTAACCAAGGAATCTGTGTCCATTCCAGATATCATACCGGATAACCTAACTGCCATATTTTATACTCCTTTATAAAAAAACTAAATTACTATATTATAATTTTTTATCTACTAATAATCCTGCATTTTCAAGAACTTGTCCGATCTTATCTAGAACTTCCTCTTGAGGAAATTCTCTAACAACTTCTCTTGTAGTTTTATCTACAATTTTAATTGTCGATCTTCTCGTTTGTTCATGCACACCATAAATAACTTCTTGATTTTCAGCTGTATGTTTCTTTAGCTCTTCAATCATTTTTTTTATCTGCGGATTATCTTTGTCTTTATATAATTCCTGTTGTTCCCCGCCGTTTCCTCTATTCTGACCACCAAATTGTGCAATATCTGTAGTTTTTACAGCTAACTCTTTTGAAACGGCCTCATTAGATGCTAATTGTTCTTTAGGCTGCATCTGCACCTTCCTTACCGCCGAAGACGAACTTCCCTGTATCGTCATTCCAGCTCCTTTTATAGCTTCTAGGGCCATACATAACACCTCCATGTGAAAAAATCTTCCCTGAAATGTAACAAAATAAGCTTTACAAAAGGACATATCTAACTATAATACCTATCGACTATCACTAATTCTTATATTATTAAAAAACAATAAAAAAAACCAAAATATTACTAAACATAATAATATCTTGGTTTCTTTACTATAAATTCCATTTTATAACTATCTTATTAAATCCTTTTACTAGGGTTCACACTTACTATTTTTCTTCTACTTTTTTAGTACTTTTTCTTTCTATCAAACTTTGTAATGCCTTCATACCTTCTGCATCAACTGCTGCCTTGTTTTCTTCTTTAATCTGCACATATACTTCCTCTCTGTATATTGGTACCTCTTTCGGTGCAGTTATACCAACCTTAACTTGATCTCCGCGAACCTCTAAAATAGTGACTACGATATTGTTATTAATCACTAACGACTCGCCTTTTTTTCGTGTTAATGCTAACATATCTACTCACCTGCCTTTCCATCCTCGATGTCTTCACGTTTTTTATTGCCTTTGACAAGATCATAGATTTTAAATTTCACAGGGAAATCATCTTCTACTATTATTTGAACCCCCTTATGAGTATCTGCGTTTATGATTATAGGTGCTTTCAAATTAATAGATAAATCCTCGATCTTAGAAGGTACCGTAACCGTAACTAAAATATAAGTATTCTCATCATTTAATTCTCCAAGTGGTGCTAGAATTTCTTCATTTACCTTAGGATTATAATCAGGCATAACGGTTTGAGGAACCATCACAGGAAAAGCCGTATCTGGATCATCTAACGACTGAAGCCACATGATGTTCGTAGTTTCCTGGTCTTCCTCTTTTGCTTTTTCTTCGTCAAAAATCAAAGCAAACTTTTTAAATAATGGTAGACCAATCATTCCTGTTTCCATAGTAATAATTTTTTCATCTGCAATGTCAACTGTTCCAAATACTCTTGTTTCTGCCTTCATGGTAATTTCCTCCTTCGTCTCCGACGACGTGTATTTGAAACGATGCCAAGCATCAAAAAGTAAACTTCTCTTTTCCTTGATAAGCATCGATTCATGCAAACCCATAATTCATAATAAAAGAAAACTAAAAATTATACAACCTTTTTTTATAAATAGTCCAAAAGCGATTGACGACCTACTTGTGCTGCTGCTGTTAATGAAGACTGATACGCATTATTTGCAGTATAAAAATCAAGAATAATATCCGATAATTCTCTGTCATCATTTTTTACCTTTAATTCATTAACAGTTACTCTTTGGTTTTCTACACGCGTCTTTATTAAACTTAATCTTACTTGTGTACTACCTAAATTTGTTACTGCAAGGTTGATGTCCTGCTGATATTCATCAAAATTAGTAATATACTGACTATATGTCTTTTGAAGATTGTCATCGGCATATGCAACTTCTTTCGAAGCTGCGTCTAAATAAGTTTTCAAATTTGCTTGACTTACTTCATCAGAATATCTTGATTGTTTCATCATATTAACAATCTTGTCATATTTGTCATGTGCAACAATTGCTGAATTAATAATGTCTATCATTTCCTCAACATCTCTTGCAATATCTGTTGTAAAAACATCACTAGCCTGCGTATTAATTGTTAAATGTGTATTAACTGCAACCGTATACTTAATTTGCTGATCTTCCTTAGTATACTCAATCGGATTACTTGAATCAGTAATATCCTTGCAATCAAAATAATACTCTGGTCTTACATCACCCTTTGCAAAACCTTTTTTAACATAAGTTATTTCGGCAATATAATCATTCGATTTTATCGTATCAGAAATATTTTTCCCAAATATCATTTCGCCAGTATTTCTGATTACAACTATATCATTATCTTCTAAAGATTTTGTTCCTGTATCTCTTTGCCACTCTTCTTCGCTTGAATAATATCTATATTGAGGATTAATATTTGATGTAACATCTAACGTTGAATCCGCTGAATCATATAACTTCAATTCAGGCTCATTATCTTTCTCTACTCCATTATATGCTAATCTAAACCTATCATAATTGTGTTCTTGCGAAATTGTCCCACTATACTGAGTACTTGCATCATTTGGCACCTCAGAACCCTTTGTGTAATAACGTCTATGTTCAATATCACTTTCCTTAAATCTCTGAGTAATTTCATATGTTGTATCCTGAGTAGCTTTTGTAAAAACAAGTTGACAATTCGTTCTATAACCTGTAAAAACAGTTCTTCCAGCATAATCTGCATTTCCTTCTGCATAAACTTGCTCGCTTAGTGCTGTAAGTTCTTTCCAAATAGTATTTCTATCCTCTGGTTGAAGGGTATCATGCGCTCCTGCCACACATTTTGATCTTATATCTGTCAAAACCTTATTCATATTTAAAAGAGAAGTTTTAGTAACATCCAACCATGATTCTACATCAGGAATATTATTATCTACAAACTGTTCCATATGACTTAAATTAGTAGATAATCTCAATGATCTCATAGCAATTACAGGATCCTCAGATGCTTTTTCTATCTTCTGTTGGGTTGTCATCTGTGTATTTAATCTATCAACTGACATTTTATTTAAGTTAATATTATATTTTGTTTTATTCATAATCATATTATCAGTAACACGCATAGTCTATTCCTCCTTCCTCTTTTAAACTCCAGTTTCATTTATCAACTTGTCATACATCTGAGCTAAAACTGAAATTATTTTCGAAGACAAATTATACGCATTTTGGAATTTGATTAAATTCATTGCTTCTTCATCTCTATCCACACCTGAAATTGATTCTCTTTGTCTTGAAATAGAATTTGTTAAATTATAATAATTCTTCCTAAATACGCTTGTTCTTTGCGCATCAATTGCAGCATCCGATAATACAGTTTCCAAAAATGAACTAGCTTTTTCACCCCTGAAAAAAATAACATCTGATTGCAATTTCTTAAGTTCTTCAACAACTTCGTTTCTATCAACACCATTCACAAGTTCTGTAGCTGTTGCAAATCTTACCGGATTTCTTAAACATTCATCATTAATCTTAACGTTATCCGCTGTCATACAATAATAAGTTGTATCATTCGAAGTATATATTCCATCTGCATAAATAGCTCTATCACTTACCTTATCTGACATGCAAAAACAATTCATATCTTGTAGAGTGTTAGCTGTAAAAAACGTAGTCATCGGTTGTCCTTCTAAATCAACACCTGTAAGTTCAATTGCATTAAACATACTACAAAAAGCTCTTACAAATTCTGTAGCTTGTTTTTGGTAATAAGGGATTCCATAATTAGCTACCCCTATACCACACTCAACTCTTGAATTGTATGTCGTCATCTTATCTTTGTCACTGTCCGTTACTTCTGTTGTAAGATTGAATTTAACACTATCAACTTTTCCATCCTTCACTTCAGCTTCCCAACTAGTATAATTATATTTTTTATTATTTATATATAAAATTCCTTCTTTATCGTTTAAAAATCCATTAATTGAATCTGTATTTAAGTTTTCAATAACAACTGAATATGTATCAGCCTCTCGAATTGTTCCTTTAAGATTTTCATTGTTATTTCCATCTCTTTCAAAAATCAATGCCTTTAGCATACCCCCAGCATTTAACGTTGATACAGCAAAATCTGTCTTAGTATCTTCCCATATTATGTCATAAAGTCCATCTGCATCTAACTGATTCATTCTTACTTTTCTAGAAACACACTCTAAAGTTCTATAGTCATTTCCATCGACCAATAGCTGACCATTTATTCTAACTTCATAATTTGTTCCACCCAAATAATTATCTGGATCGTTTGTATTTAAAATTTTGTATTCTTTTGTTGTAACATTACAAATCAAAGATAATTCATCAATCAATAAATTTCTTTCGTCTCTTAATTCGTTAGCTCTTCCACCATTCATCTCAATTTGATTGATTTCTTTATTTAAAATAGAAATCTTTTGGGAAATAACATTGATATTTTCAGTGTAAGATTTGACTTCTTCGTTACAATCATCCTGAATACTTCTTAAACTAGATGAAAAGTTATTAAAATATGTACACAAACTCTGCGCTTGATTAATAAACGTATTTCTTATTGTTCTATCCGCATTACTTTTACTTATATCATCTAGATTATTAAACATTTGATTAAAAATCGTAGCAAATCCACTTAAAACCTTATCATCTTTTAACAAAGTTTCAACCTGCTCTGCATAATATAACTTTTTATCATATAATCCCTGCTTAGAATTCGCCTCCCAATACTTCATGTCATAAAATAGATTTCTCTCTTGTGTTATTGAAGTAACTTCTACACCCGTACCAACACTACCATACTTTGCAGCGACCCTTATAGCATCTGTCGACTGCAATGTAGCTGTTTGTCTTGTATAGCCTTTTGTAGTTGTATTTGAAACATTATTTGCTGTAGTTGTAACGGACGCTTGAAAAGCACTAAGTCCGGATGCTCCTATATTTAATCCAAAAAATGTTGATGGCATATGCTTCCTCCTTTATCTCAATTGCGTCACTATAAGTTCTGTCATCTCACTGATAACTGTCATGAACCTACTAGAAGCATTATATGCTGATTGGTATTTAATCATTTTAGTTAATTCTTCATCTGAAGAAACACCAATAACTTCCTGTCTCTTTTTATCTAAAGCTGCTGCTGAGCGCTCTAATGTTTGACCTGCACTATGATATGTAGAACCTCTGTTAGCTGTTCTTCCAACGATTTTATCGTAAAAAGCACTAATATTACATGGTATTGTATCATCCGGTCCTATAATCATGTCTTTAACCTCCCATGCAAGAACTAGATTCTCCGATAGTTTCCTGTCAACTGCTCCATTTTTAGTATAGCAAGGCATTAATCCTGCCTGATTTTTTATCTCAGGATTAATCTCTACCCTACTAAGAGCATAATGTGTTGAAGGATTATCTATTCTTTCTCCGTTATATACATAATAAACTTTGCCATCAGAAGCAGTTAATTTTGTATATCTTTCAGAACCATATCTTAAAAATAGTTCACGAGGTGGTAATTCCATATCAGTTCCATAAGAAGCATTTTCTTCATCTAATATTAAAATAGAATTTGCTTTTCGATATTCCTTACCTGCAACACCATTTTGTTTATCTAAATATTCATCCTCGTTCCTATAAATATAAGTGTCTACTACTCCATTTTGATTAGTATGTTGATAAGTTACAACACCATTGTCATATGTAAAAGAAGCTTGCGTGCCATCATCAAGTGTTCCTTCTATTGTATCTAAGCCAGATTCTTTTAATGGAGAAAAATGGTTATTTACCGTATTAACAATTCTTCTAAATAAAACTGCTATTTCAGCTTGGACCTCCATAATTGAGCTTTTCTTAAGCTCTTTATATGGTGTACCATCATTATCATCACCATTTAAATAATCAGCAGTTCCATATTCACTTCCTCGAGATAACATCAACGCTTTTACTTTACCTACATCTGAATCAAATTCTGGGGAAATAACTGCATCTAGATTATAGACATCCTGATATCTTTTAACTCTAGTATCCGATAAATGTTTCCAATATGGAGTGTAAAATCCTGTATGATCATCTTTTCTTAATTCAATCTCATATGCTCTATCTGATCCAACCAGATCTATATTTTCAAATGAAATGTACGCAAAACCTGTTGCATCTTCTTCCACACTAATCTTTCCATATGAAGCCAACTCATCAATCTTGGCATCTCTAATATCTCTAACTGTCATTGCTGTCTCTAGTTTTCCTGCTTCGACCTTTTGAATCTCCAAATTTAATTTATATATATCTTTTGCTAACTTATTAATATTATCAATTGAGTCTTTTATCTGGTCATTAAGATTATCCTGATAACTAATAAGATCTGAGTATAACGCATCACACCTACTTAAAAATAATTCTGTTTTTTCTACTACTAAATTTTGATTTGTTGAGTTTTCCGGTTCTTTTTCATATTCCTGGAATGACTGCCATAATTCAAGAATACTCTCTTTAAATTCCATTCCATTTAATTCTTGTAAAAAATCTTCAATCTGTTCGACTACTTCATATGATGTATTATAAAAAGAAGACCTTCCTTCTTCTAATCTGTAAGCTTTATCTAAAAAAATATCTCTTATATGAACAACGTCACCAATAGATACGCCCAAACCGTGTTGCTGCATGTTCGTTCTAGGGGTGACGTCCTTAATTTTATTATATGTTTCATCTGCAAAAATAACTTGTTCCCTAACATAACCTATCGTATCCATATTAGCCAAGTTATTAGCGGTCGTATTAATTGCATTTTGTGCACCTCTAAGACCTGAAGACCCTACATATAAACTACCAAAACCATTAGCCATACTATATAAACCTCCCACACTAACTGTCTGCGCATTTACTATTACTATTGTTTCGCGTCGAAACCGCTCGTGCCTAACAAACTTCTCGTGTTATTGGCATGTTCATCGTAATTGGCAGTCTCTGGTGCCTGCCGTAAACTTTTAAACAACGCTATCTCAAAATTATTCAATTCAATAGCTTGTTCAATCAAGATTTTATTTTGCTCGTTTGCTTCGTTTACTTTTTTCGCAGTTTCAATGAGACGATTACGGGCTATGGTCAACTTCTCTTGCATTTCAGGTTGAGAATCTAGCAGATCTATTAACTTTGTGACTGTCATTTCACTTTCGCCTTTACCTAATACATTGGCAATATCTTTCAAAAGTTGAATTTGCTTATTACTACAGGAAACAAGTACATCACTACTTTGTTGTTCTGCATTAGTAATTTTTTCAAGTTCTACAATATTTGCTTCAACTAATATCTGTACTTTCTTCTCCGCATAACCAAGCATCTTTTTGTAAATTTTTTCTTCTTTTTTTAAAATAGCTACAAGTTCTTCTACTAAACTAGCCACACCCTAAACCTCTCTTTTCTTTAAAAATAGTTTCTACTTTTAACTTTAATAAACTATCTAATACATAAAATTCTATACACTTTGAATTTTATCAAGTAATTTTGAAGCAAAATCACTTGGATCAACATGGTATTCTCCAGTTTGAATCTGATTTCTAAGATACTCAACTTTATCTTCTCTTACATCCTGACTTTCAGAAACAGCTTTTTTAGCAACTGTATAATCACGTCCAAAAGCTGAAATTAAAAACTGATCATTACCTTTATTGACTCTCGTTGACTGATAAACTTTGTTCGTTGAATGAGCACTGTAAATATGTGCAATCTGATTATAAGCATCTATACGCACTATCTAGCATCTCCTTTCCGAAGCTTCACACATCCGAAACCTTAAACGCTTTGACTTCCTCTTTTCAATCGTATTCGTCACCAAATATGTTCGGCTTTTATTTAACTTATTTATCGGTTATAAATTCTTTTACTTTAGAGTGTGGCTCTCAAGCTTAAATAGTATGAATATTTCTCTTTTCATTTATCATTATTACACAATTATAAACTCATGTCATTAATTTCTTAAAATTTTGTTAATTTTGTATATTCAATCTTAAATTTTTATATAATTTTCATAAAAAAAATACTTATCCACATTATCAACTGTTGAAAAAATCCACCTAAAACTCTGTTTAGGTGGACAATTATCCACATTTAATTGTGGATTACTTTATTTTTATTATTATAAAAATTGTATTTATTTACAAGTTTAAAATTTTATGATTGTAATTCATTATTTTAGCATTTCTTCTAGTGTTCTCCAACCTAGTACTGCACATTTTACTCTTGCTGGCATGTGTGAAATATCCGATAACAAAGCACATTCATCTAAATCTTCCATCTCATCTTCATTTAACGACTCACCTTTTATCATTCGCATAAAGTTATCTGCAGTTTCAAGTGCTTCTGGAGCACTTTTTCCAATTATATTATCAAGCATCATATCGACAGATGCTTGAGAAATAGCACATCCTACTCCTGTAAAAGAGCCATCCTCTATAACACCTTCTTCTATTTTCAAATATAATGAAATATTATCCCCACAACTCGGATTGACCCCTTGCAAAATCACATCCGGATTATCCATTTTTCCCTTATGTGATGGTGTAAGATTATGATCATTAACTATCTCTCTATATAATTGCTTAAGCTCCATAGCCCATTACCTCTCTTACTTTTTTAATTTTATCCAAGAATTCATCTACTTCTTCTACTGTATTGTAAAAATACAAACTAACTCTTACAGTTGAAGGAGCTCCTAAGAAATCAACTAGCGGTTGAGCGCAGTGATTTCCAGCTCTAACACAAATTTTATCCTCATTTAAAATTGTAGAAACATCATGTGGATGTACGCCATCAACAGTAAAAGTTACAATTCCGCAATGTTTCTCAGGATCACTAGAGCCATACACTTTAATGAATTCATATTTCTTTAAGCCCTCTAGTACGCGTTTTGTCAACAATAATTCTTGCTGTTTTATTGCATTAAATCCAACATTTTTTATGTATTTGATTGCTTCAGCTAATCCAACCGCATCTGCTGCATTAACTGTTCCCGCTTCAAATTTATGCGGAACTTCAGCATAAGTTGCGCCTTCTTTAGTAACATACTCTATCATTTCTCCGCCGACTAAAAACGGTGGCATTTGTTCTAAGAGCTCCAATCTACCATATAATACTCCAATTCCCATAGGAGCAAGCATTTTGTGACCAGAAAATGCAAAGAAATCTGCTCCTAAATCCTTAACATCAATCTCCATATGAGGAGTAGACTGAGCTCCATCTACAACAACAATTGCACCTTTTTTATGCGCATACTCTGCTATTTCTTTAACTGGATTTGTTACGCCTAAAACATTAGAAACATGTCCAATTGCAACAATTTTTGTTTTGTCTGTTATCTTACTCTCATACTCGCTTTTTTCTATTACTCCCTCTTTATTAGGCTCTAAATAGATCAACTTCGCTTTTTTAGTTTTTGCAACCATCTGCCATGGAAGCATATTACTGTGATGTTCCATTATTGTTGTCACAATTTCATCACCCTCATTGACATTGCTAAGTCCATAACTGTAAGCTACCAAATTTAATGATTCGCTAGTATTTCTTGTAAAAACTATTTCTTTTTTACTACTTGCTCCAATAAAATCTGCGACAGCTTCTCTTGCATCTTCATAACGATCTGTAGCATCAATACTTAAATCATATAAGCCTCTAAGTGGATTAGCATTTGATCTATTGTAAAAATCAATAACAGCGTCTGTAACCTGTTTTGGCTTTTGACTTGTTGCTGCACTATCTAAGTATACATAATCTCCTTGTAAAATTGGAAAATCTTCTCTAATCTTATACACATCAAAATCACTATTAATTCTTTTATCAATGAAATTCTCAATTCTTCCCTTTTCATCCTCTACTGGTATCAATTCTGCAATTGAATTAAGTTGTGCTTTAATCATAATCTTTTGTGCCTCCTCTCTCGAAATCCCTCTTGATTGAAAATAAAATAATTCTTCTTCCTCTAACTGTCCAATCGATGTCCCATGTCTTCCATCAACATCTTCTTCATGACATAGAATAATAGGTATTGATTTGTTGACAATATCTGGACTCACTAAAAGAACATCCTCTTGTTCATCACCTGTTGATCCGCTTGAACCTTTATGAAAATCAATTGTGCCACGCCATACCTTTTGTGCTTCATCTTTTAACGCACCTTTAAAAATCATTTTAGAATCAGTTTTTTTGCCTCTATGCGAAACTACATAATTCATATCTAGCTTCTGTTTATCTTGCATATAATATCCCATATTATTATCGAAAACAGCTTCATCGCCAACCAATTCTACAAAAGCACCTGTCCAATTATTTTGACCTCCGACTTCAATTTGTACTAAATCAAACTCTGCATTATCTCTACAAACTGATCCAATATCATCAAAATGCAATACTTTATTGCCTAAAGTCTGAACCTTAACTAATTTTAGCTTTGCATTATCCTCAAGCAAAACTTTTGTGCTTATTGCATTCAAGCCCTCTGCATCAATATCTGAATCATATATCATCAACACAGTTGCTCTCGAGTTTTCTTTAACATGAATTAATTGTGAATATAATCCTATTGTTCGATTTTCATGTGAAACTTTTATTACAACTGGACTTTCTAGAACACTATTTTCTTTAACTTCTATTAACTTTGTAACCACATTTTCTTTTTTTAAAAAAGAATCAAATTCTTTTCCCAATCCAGTTTTAATAACCTGATTATTATCGCTATAAGACTCTCCATTTGGTGCCTCAATATCTCTACTGTTTTCTAAAATATCTTTATTGAAAGAGCTGGCGAGATTAATAACATCATCATCTGTTAAATCACGAGTTAACACTTTATCTGAGTCTATATTTAATTCAAACTTTTCATTTATACATGAAAATTCAACATTCTCATTTACCTGATTGCTATTCACTTTAAGCCAATTATAGGTAGCAACAGGCAATTTATTTATTCTAAAATTAATATCCATTTTTCCATCTCCTTAGCCTTCTCTAATATTTGCATACTTTCCTTATCAAATCGATGCTATTGTTATAAATCATTTGATTACTACATTATTCTAACCCTACATATTCTTATCCATTTCAAGTTTAATTAAATTATTCATCTCAACAGCATACTCTAGTGGAAGTTCTTTCGAAATTGGTTCTGCAAAGCCACTTACAATCATACTTTTTGCATTTTCTTCACTTATGCCACGGCTCATTAAATAAAAAATAGCTTCTTCCGAAATCCTACCAATTTTTGCTTCGTGCCCTACTTTAGCATCATTTGTCCTAATATCCATTCCTGGAATAGTATCAGAGCGAGAAATAGAATCTAACATAAGAGATTGACAGTCTACTGTAGATTTCGCATTCTTTGCATTTTTTAAAACCTTGATTGAACTTCTAAACGTTCCAATTCCACCATCTTTTGAAATAGATTTAGCATTCAATAAAGAAGATGTATTCGGAGCAGCATGTACGACTTTAGCACCTGTATCTAGATTCTGTCCCTCTCCTGAAAAAGTAATACCATTGTAAGTCATTTTTGAATTCTTACCACTAAGAATAGTCATTGGGTACAAATATGAAACTTTTGATCCAAAAGATCCAGAAACCCATTCCATAATACCATCTTCCTCAACTTTAGCTCTCTTAGTATTCAAGTTATACATATTTTTTGACCAGTTTTCAACGGTTGAGTATCTTAGCTTTGCCCCTTTTTTTACAAAAAGTTCAACGCAACCAGCATGAAGATTTGCTACATTATATTTAGGAGCCGAACAACCTTCGATAAAATGTAAATCAGCACCTTCATCAACAATTATAAGCGTGTGTTCAAATTGACCCGCACCTGCTGCATTTAATCTAAAATATGACTGCAATGGTACTTCAACTTTAACACCCTTAGGAACATATACAAAAGATCCACCTGACCAAACAGCACCATGCAAAGCAGCATATTTATGATCAGTAGGAGGTACTAATGACATAAAATACTCTTTTACCATATCTGCATAAGGACCATTTACTGCACTTTCCATATCTGTATAAACTACACCAGTCTCAGCAACTTCTTTTTTCAAATTGTGGTACACTAGTTCCGAATCATACTGAGCTCCAACACCCGCTAATGATTTTCTTTCGGCCTTAGGAATACCCAATTTTTCAAAAGTGTTTTTAATATCCTCTGGCACATCTTCCCATTGTGCCTGCATAGGAGTTTTAGATTTAACATATGTTACAATCTTGTCCATATCTAAGCCATCAATTGCAGGTCCCCAGTTAGGCATTTCCAATTCATTATAAATTTTTAATGATTTCAAGCGAAAATCAAGCATCCATTTTGGCTCATTTTTTTCTTTAGAAATCCTTCTAATTACTTCCTCATCGAGCCCTTCTTTTTCTCTAATAAAATTTAATGATGATTCTTCATCTTTAAAATCATAAATATTTTCACTATTTCTTTCAAATAAAATCTTTTTTTCTACCATATTCTTCTCCATATAATTCTTATCGTGTTTGATACCTTATAATACTTTTATTATTTATCAGTTATCACTTGTTAATTACGCCGTTAAGAATCTTTCAAAACCGTTTTCATTAACTTCATCTACTAAACTTGCGTCGCCTGTGTAAACAATTTTTCCATCAACTAAAATATGTGTATAATCAACATGAAGTGATTCAAGGATTTTTGTACTATGTGTTATTATAAGTAATGCACTATCTTCTTTATTCTGAAATTCTTTTATTCCATTTGAAACTGTTCTAACAGCATCAATGTCTAATCCCGAATCTGTTTCATCTAAAATTGCAAGTTTAGGATTAAGCATCAGCATTTGTAATATTTCCGCTTTCTTTTTTTCTCCTCCAGAAAATCCAACATTCAAATCTCTATCCGCATAGTTTTCTTCCATATTCAAAAGTTCCATATTTTTTTTCAATTCTTTTCTCATTGCAAAAAGTTTAATTGGCTTTTGTGTTTTTTCATGGATAGCATTTTTAATAAAGCTTCCTAATGATATTCCAGCTACTTCGAGTGGATTTTGAAATGACAAAAAAATACCTTTTTTAGCTCGTTTATCAGTTGTATCTTTAGTAATATCTTCCCCCTCTAAAGAAATATCTCCTTCAACGACTTCATATCTTGGATTTCCCATAATGCTGTATCCAAGAGTAGATTTGCCTGCTCCATTTGGTCCCATAATAACATGAGTCTCTCCTGGTTTTATATCTAAATTAATACCTTTTAAAATATTTTTTTCTTCCACATTTACCTTTAAATTTCTTATCTGTAATAACGAATTATTGTTCATAATGTTTTCCTTTCTTATTCCTACTAATTTACTAGGAATAATAATAACATTGATTTTTTCATTTTTCAACCCCTGTTTTTTAAAAAAAACACAATATTTTAAAATGCAATAGCATGGGCTTTTCTTGACAATATACTAATTTAATTGTATTCTATTGTGGCTAGTAGTTTTACGCTTTACCAAGCTAAAATTTAAAAAATATAAAAGGAGGCGCTGCTTTTTAGCAGCATGAAATTATGACAATATCACAAATTGCTATGCTCGCAGCGATGTCAATTTATTTGCTCGCTATGGTTGGAATTGGAATCAAACTATCCAACAAGAACGAAACAGTTAATGATTTTTACTTAGGTGGTAGACAACTTGGACCGTTAGTTACTGCCATGAGTGCAGAAGCCTCAGATATGAGTAGTTGGTTACTTATGGGACTTCCAGGTGTTGCCTATTTAGCCGGTATATCTAGTGCAGGTTATACTGCTCTAGGACTTGCAATCGGTACATATGTTAACTGGTTAATTGTTGCCAAACGCCTACGTCGCTACACAGCTATAAATCACAGCATCACATTGCCTCAATTCTTTTCAAGACGTTATCACGATAAAAAGAATATCTTAGCTTTCGTTGCTGCGATTGAAATTGTAATATTCTTTATTCCATACACTGCATCAGGTTTTGCAGCATGTGGAAAACTATTTAACAGTTTATTTGGTATTAATTATCACGTTGCAATGATAATCAGTGCTATTGTAATTATTTTATATACAACTTTAGGTGGATTTTTAGCAGCTAGTACAACAGACCTTATTCAAAGTATTGTTATGACAGTTGCATTATTTATCATTTTATTATTTGGAATTAACACTGTTGGCGGTATTGATAACGTAATCAATAACGCAAAAGCATTGCCTGGATACTTAGGGCTAGCTAGTGCTTATGATCCTGTAACCAAAAGTTCAACATCAATATCACTTTTATCCATATTGTCAAATCTTGCATGGGGGCTTGGATACTTTGGTATGCCACATATTCTTGTAAGATTTATGGCTATTGAAAACGAAAACAAAATCGCTCTTTCTAGAAGGGTTGCTTCAATTTGGGCATTTATCTCTATGGCCGTATCAATTGTAATTGGTGTAATCGGTTTATCTATGTCTAAATATGGAAAAATTGATCATTTAAAAGGATCAGCTTCTGAAACAGTTATTGTAAAAATTTCTGCATTATTAAGTACACATGGTGTTCTTTTTGCAGTTATAGCAGGTATTGTACTATCAGGTATCCTTGCATCAACAATGTCAACATCTGATTCGCAGTTACTTGCAGCTTCATCAGCTATTTCAAATGACATTTATGTCGGATTCTTCAAAGCAAAAGTAAGCGATAAAAAACTAATGATTCTATCAAGAATTACTCTATTATTAATCGCAATAATCGGAATCTTTTTAGCATGGAATCCAAATAGCTCTGTCTTTGGTATAGTATCGTTTGCTTGGGCTGGTTTTGGTGCTACATTTGGACCTATTGTTTTACTTGCATTATTCTGGAGACGTTCAAATATGCAAGGAGCTCTAGCAGGATTGATAGTTGGTGGAATCATGGTATTCTTATGGAAATTCGTAATATCAACTTTAGGTGGCTTATTCGGAATCTATGAATTATTACCCGCTTTTGTTGTTGCACTACTTACCAATATTTTAGTAAGTTTTCTAACAACTGCCCCTTCTGATGATGTTACAAAAGAATTCGATTCGATTTGTGGAAAATAGACAATAATTTTCTATTTACTTTTTACTTTCATTGTAAATAGTCGAAAAGTTGCTATAATTTTTGGTTAGTTTACCGATAAAGTCATGTTAAATATATGCTATTTTTGTGCTATAATCATAATTGGAATTAGGAATGGAGGATTTTTATATGAAACTATATATGCCAACAGCAGTGTTTTGCGAAAAAGATTGTGTTCGCTTACACTCAGACGAATTAACAAAACTAGGAACTAAGGGAATGATTGTTACAGGAAAACACTCATCTCGATTCAATGGATCACTAAACAACGTAGAAGATGCTTTAAAATCACAAAATATTCCATATATTATTTATGATGATGTTGAAGCTAATCCTTCTGTAGAAACAGTTGTGAAAGCTTCAAAAATAGCACAAACTGAAGGGGTGGACTTTTTTATAGGTATAGGTGGTGGCTCACCAATGGATGCAGCTAAAGCCATTTCTCTTTTAGCTAAAAACCCAGATAAGGACTCAAGCGTATTATTCAAAAATACAACTCTTGAATACTATCCAATCGCTGAAGTTCCAACGACATCTGGCACAGGTTCAGAGGTTACACCTTATGCGATTTTAACTTTGCACGAAAAACACACAAAACAAAGTATCTCTCATGAAATATACCCAGCAGTTGCTTTAGTTGATTACACTTATCTAAAAACAGCTAAACGCTCTGGATTTATAAATACATGCGTTGACACATTAGCGCACTTAATCGAAGCATATTTAAACACAAATGCAAATGACTATAACAGAATATATGCTCGCGAAGGATTCCGCTTATGGGGTTCCGTTAAAAACGCATTAGTTCCATGTATGAATAAAAACGAGAACGATACTGAATCAATTGAATTAACAGATGAAGAATACGAAACATTTATGCATGCATCGTTAGTTGCTGGAATGGCTATTACTCACACAGGTACAAGCCTTCCACATGGATTAAGTTATCCAATAACTTATGAACTAGGAGTACCACATGGAAAAGCTGTAGGAATATTCTTACCTGGCTTTTTAAGAAATTATGAAAACCTATCTGAAGTACACGATGTGCTTGAATTACTTGGTTTTTCTTCAATAAATTCATTTGAGAATTATATCAGAACTATTATTGGTTCAGTAGAAATTCCAATTGAAATTTGGGAAACTGATAAAAAATCTGTTTTAGACAATCCTGCGAAATTAAAGAATTATCCATTTGAGATTAATGCAGAAATTTTATCAACATACAGATAGAATTTTACTGTTGGAAAACAAATATTTATCAATAAAAAATATAAACCTACGAAATAAATAAATCAATGATGTACACTAATTCAGAAATTAAAACATTATTTAACAAAAAGCTAACTGTTAACTGCCATACTTAACATAGCAAAACTAAAAGCAGCATTGTAATTTTCATATGAAAATTGTGATGCTGCTTTTTTATCACTATATATATTTTTTTTACAGTTGTGCCTTAATTTCTTCGATAATATCGATAATAATATCTGTCCTGTTAAACGGAGTCATCAAATAATATCCCTCAACATAATCTTCTATTTTTTTTGCAATATCTACTGATATTTCTACCGCAAGTTGTCTTGATTCTTCCTTAGTTTTTCCGACATATCGTTCTATAATTTTCTCATCCACATCTATACCGTTAATCTCACTCTGCATAAATCTAGCATTTCTCTCGCTTACAACTGGTATTATTCCACCTAAAATTATAGCATCATTTAATTCTTGCTTAGCCTTCCTAAGATTCTCTAATCCCATCTCTGTTAAAATAGGCTGAGTTAAAAATCCACACATACCTTCTTGCATCTTTTGTTTTGCCCTATCTAATTCAACATGAAAATTTACCGCATTAACATTTAATGCCCCAAATATGTTGATTTTTCCATTTAGTAATTCCTGATTTAATGAACTAACATATCTTGCTAATTTTCGAGAATTAAATTGATAAACACTCTTAACTTCATCTCTTTGTGCCGAAGGAATAGGATCTCCTGTTATAAGCAAAACATTTCTAATACCTTCTGCTGAAATTCCTAACAACAAGGCTTTTGTAGCATTAATATTTCTGTCACGACACGTCATATGTGGAATAACATCTAAACCTAGTTCTCGTTTGACTTTGCATGCCAATAAACTCGAATCCATTCTTGGTCTTGCAATAGGGCAATCTGCAATTGTAATTTTATCCACTCCGGCGTTTTGTAATTTTTTTGCGTTCTCCATAAAAACAGACAAGTCATCATCTTTAGGAGAGTCTAACTCAACCGCAAATAATTTCTTTTTGAACTTAAAAGATTCATTTTTATCGTTGTTTTTTTTATCGCTACTATTGTAGCCATTATTAGACGTATATTTTTTTCCCTTATCTAATTGGATTTCATCCCTATAAAGCTCATCCTTTATCTCACTATTTATTGTTTCCTTTATAGATTCAGAATTGCTTTTTTTATTGTTTTCTTTTAAATTATTAATTCTATCTTTAATTTGTTTAATATACTTTGGAGTTGTTCCACAACAACCACCTACAATAGCTACCCCTAGCTCTATTGCATGTTCAATTTGTTTTCCAAAGAAATCAATATTACCTTCAAAAAATGTCCTATATCCTCTTACCACTGGATAACCTGCATTAGGCATAAAAGAACATGGTTTCTTTTTTATATCAAATCTATAATTATTAATCAATCGTAATAATAAACTATTCAAATGAATTGCACTAGAAATACAATTTAAACCAATCGCATCAATATTTTCATCATTTGATGCTTCTTCTAATAAATCCTTTATGAAAAATCCATCAGCAGAATATCCGTCAGGCATTACACCAAAAGAAACAACAATTGTTGCCTCTTTTTCCCTTTCTCTAATATAACTAGTTACCTCAGATAATGCTCTTGCATCGCCTAATGTTTCAAAAAGGAAATTCTTTGCTCCTAATTTCAAAAAAACATCTATAGTTTTTATATATTCTTCTACCTGATTTTCTATCTCATCCCCAACTACTGGTCCCAAATCAGCAAAAATATCAACTTGCGAATTACACTCTTCTTTTGCTTTGATTGCTAAATTATATCCTGTTTTAATAATATTTACATAATCATTTCCATAGTTTTCAAAAAATGCTCCGAATGTATTAGTTTTTATTGCATCCGCACCTGCGCAAATATATTCCTTATGAATATCTACAACTCTTTGCGGATACTTTATATTTACAATTTCACATCTATGGCTAGGTTCTTCATATTTTTGGCTATAATATGTTCCGAATCCTCCATCAAACAAATAAATCTCTTTTTCTTTAAACATTTCTATCTCCATCTCTCACAAAACTTTTTCTTAAATTTGATCTAAGATATCACCTGCAGTATAGAAAAATTTTATTTTGTTTTATTTTTCATAATCTTTTAAGTGATATTTTTAACCCAACACCTTCTTAGCTATATCTACTGAATCTCTTGCATCTCTCGCATAAAAATCAGCGCCTATTTCCATCGCATAATCCGGAGTCAACACAGCACCTCCTACCCAGATTTTACACTCTGGTGCCACCTTTTTTACTTCTACAATAGTTTCCTTCATAGCTGGTAATGTTGTTGTCATTAAGGCTGAAAGTCCAACTAGTGTAACATTTTCACTTAATACTGTATCAACAACCTTTTCTACCGGCACATCTCTTCCAAGGTCAATTATTTTGTATCCATAATTTTCCAAAATAACTTTAACAATATTCTTTCCAATATCATGAATGTCGCCTTTTACCGTTGCAACTATTATTTTTCCCTTGGATACACTCTCGCCTCCGCGATTTGCAATTCTTTCTTTAATCATATCAAACGCTGCACAAGCGGCATTTGCTGAATTAATAAGCTGAGGCAAAAATATCTTTTGCTTTTCATAAAGCTGACCAACTTCATCAAGTGCCGGAATTAGAAATTCATTAATAACTTCTATCTCCGTTTTGCTCCCTGATTCAATTAACTCCTTTGCCAATTTTTTTGTCTCTTCCCCAAGACCTTTTAGAACTGCAGTTGATATTTCATTTGTTTCTCCACTAACATCTGATTTATTTGATTTATCTTTTTCTGCCGAACTAACAGTTGTTGTCTCTATACGTCCTGTAAAACGTTCTATATAATTATCACAGTTAACATCTTCTCCAGATAGAACCTTAAAAGAAGACACTGCATCCATCAAGCTTAAAACATTTGGATTAATGATTGGAAAATCGAGTCCACAGTGCATTGCCTGAATCAAAAAATTTTCTGTTATATGCTTTCTTGCTGGTAATCCAAATGAAATATTACTAACTCCAAGCGTACAATGTAATCCCAGTTTTTCTTTTACCATTCGTACAGCTTTAAGTGTTTCAACAGCCTGTTCCTGCTGAGCCGAAACTGTAAGTGTAAGACAATCTATCAAAATATCATCTTTAGGAATTCCATATTCTCTTGCTCTATCATAAATATATTTTGCTTTTTCAAAACGCCCTTCTGCCGTATCTGGTATTCCATTCTCATCTAATGCGAGTCCTATAACTGCTGCCCCATATTTTTTTACCAAAGGCAATACTGCATCAAGTTTTTCATCGTCAGCGCTAACTGAATTAATTATAGGTTTACCCGCATAAACCCTTAATGCTTCCTCAATAACCTTTGGATTTGATGAATCAATTTGAAGTGGAACTGAAACAACTCCCTGCAATTCCTTAATTGCATCTTTCATCAGTTTAATTTCTTCACCACCAGGAATTCCTACATTTACATCCAAAATATCAGCACCTGCTTCCTCTTCTTCAAGTGCCACTTTACAAACGTATTCATAATCGCATTCTTCTAAAGCCTGTTTAAACCTTTTTTTACCAGTAGGATTTAAACGTTCTCCAATTACTCTTACTCCTCCAAACGTAACAACGTTTGTTGTTGAGCAAACACCGTTTTTAATTGCTCCGATTTTATTTTCTTCAACTGCGCCTAATACTTCTTGATTATCTTTGTTTTCTTTTAAAGATTTATTTACGTTATCCACAAGATTTTTAATGTATGAAGGGTTTGTTCCACAACATCCTCCCATAATATCCACACCAAGTGGAATATACTCTAACATCTCCTTTGCAAAATCGACATCTTTCAAATCATATAATCCAGTCGACGGATCAGGCAGACCTGCATTCGGTTTAATAATAATAGGCAAATTAGTCCATTCTTTTAAAATTTTAGCAAATTTCAAAATCTCTTTAGGTCCTAACGAACAGTTAACTCCAAGTGCATCAACACCCAAGCCCGACATAGTAAGCGCCATTGACTCAACAGTAGTCCCCGTAAAAGTTCTACCATTTTTTTCAAAGGTCATAGTCACCCACACTGGTAATTTTGTGTTTTCTTTTGCAGCTAAAACTGCTGCCTTTGCATCAAGTAAATCTGTAAATGTTTCGATAACAACCAAATCTGCTCCTGCTTTTTCTCCTTCTATCATTACTTCCTTATAAACGTCATAGGCCTCTTCAAAACTTAACGTTCCTAACGGTTCTAGTAATTCTCCAATTGGTCCAACATCAAGTGCAACTCTTTTTTTTATTTTTACATCATTTTGACTTTCAAATTTATCAATTGCTTTTTTGGCTGTCTTTATTGCAGAATCAATTGCACATTTTGTATCAATTTTACAGCCTTTTAACTTATGCGAATTTGCTCCAAATGTATTAGCATAAATCACGTCGCTTCCTGCCTTTAGATACTTTTCATGTACTTCACATACAACCTCTGGATTATAATAACCGTATTCTTCAGGATGCTCACCAGGCTTTAAACCAGCCTCCTGAAGCATTGTTCCCATTCCACCGTCTAAAAAAATAATACTATTCACTACAACTTACTCCATTTCTTCTAAATCTACAATTTTCTTTCAAATTGCAATCATTACAACTTCTTTTATTCTTTTTTACTGAACTTTTAGATATCCCCATAATTGCAGTTACTGACTTTCTTGGAATCAAGATTCCACTATCACTAACTGTAAGTCCTATTGTTTTTGCAGTATTTAATGTATCGCAAAACTGATTTTGAATTTCAATTGGTAAATCACCATAACCTGGTGAAAAACGAGTCGTTAAAAATAAACCTTCTCTCGCTACCTCTTTCCTCAAATTGGATTCAACCGTATCACAAACGACCTCTATTAAGACACTTGCACAAGCATCCATAATAACAGCATTAGACATATTCCTGATTTGTTCTCTTCTGATTAACCTTTCAACATTTATACCTATTGTTGCAGCCATCAAAACAACTTTGTGACAACCTTTAAGATGATTTTTTATTCCATCTCCCTTTAAAAAAATGAGCTCCTTGGGAAAACTGTTTTCTTCCATCTCAAAAACTTTATAAATATATTTAGCTTCTGAAGCTTCATTAACCCTTGTAATAGAATCAAGCACTTGCTGTTTAATTCCTTCATCAAGTGCTTGATTATTGTATGCTAAGTATCTTAAAATTTCTTTAATATCACTACTTATCAATTTCACATCCATTATCACGCACTGCTCCTACTTTTATACTTTAATTCTATAAATTAAAACATAAATAGTCAAATTATTTTTTTCATTATCTAGTCATAAATAAAATTTATGATAATGATTTATTACTATAAATGTGATACTTAGTATTTATTTTATATTTTCTTATATTTTATCGATTTTTTCCCTACCTATCTTATTTTGCACCTATATTCTTGTTCAAACACATTTTAGCTCAATATAATTTGCAATAATTTACATAAATCCTACTCTGTAACAAACTTATTAACACTTTCCTTAAGTGAATCAGAAGACAAAGAAAGTTCATTACTAGAAGCCGCACACTCTTGTGAAACAGCCGAATTATCAGTTACAACTCCAAGTATTTCTGCAGACAGCTCATCAATCTCCTTCATCATAACTAATTGTGAATAACTTTGTTCTTTAAGTTTGTCAATAATACTGTCTACTGCATCCGTGTTTTCAATAATTCCATTTAAAGACTCTGCTGCAACATTTACAACCTTTGTTCCATTTTCAATACTCTCTAAAGTATTAGAAATCAAAGCACTAATGTTTTGCGTAGATTTAGCTGATTGCTCTGCAAGCTGTCTAACTTCCTCTGCTACAACTGCAAAGCCTTTACCAGCTTCTCCAGCTCTTGCAGCTTCTATTGATGCATTAAGTGAAAGTAAACTAGTCTGATTTGTGATTCCTTCTAGTGCTACCAAAATAGATTTAATCTCTTCTGACGCTTTAGAAATCTCATTAATAGCATTTACAACATTATTCATTTGCTCTTTACTTTCCTCAACGCTGTCCTTCGTGTTTCCACTTGATTTTAAAGCATCCTCTACATAACTTTCAACTTTTTCATTTTCTCGCATAGTAACACCAATCTTATCCTGCAACGTTTGTATGCTGTCTGTTTGATTTACTGCACCTTCAGCTAAACTCTGAGACACTTTAGAAACTTCTTCTGCACTAAGAGCTACACTGTTTGCCAGTTCTCCCATCTTTGAAATTTCTGTACTCAACGATTTTCTAATATGATTAATATTTTCTTGTATAGAAACATAGTCGCCAACGTATTGCATACCGGTATCTGTCACCAAATCTCCCGAAGCCATAACGTTCAAATTATCGTCAATGTCAGCCACATAATCAACAAGTCCTAATCTCATATTATTTAACAGTTTATATAATATTCCAATCTCATCATCCCTTGTATAAACAAGTTCCTCGCTCAAATGTCCTTCAGAAAGCTTGTTTAGATTACCCTCTAGTGACATAATCGGATCAACAACTCTAAATTTAAAAATTCTGTTTATGCTCTTAAGTACAGCAAATGTTGTAATAACAAAGGCAACTAACATGATATATAAAATTACAGCTATAACATCTACTAAATTTTGAGCATCATTAACCATCGTGTTAGTCATTGTAAAAAATTTTTCACTTTCCTCTAGAAGTTCACTAGCATCCTTTTTATCAGAATTTTTATAATTTTCAATGGCCTCTGACAGTTTCGAATTCCAGTATTTTTCAACTTCATCTCTGCTCGAAGGAAATTTACCAAAATGCATTTTTCCATCTAAATCTTCAATATTAGCAGACACTTTAGAAACCATCTCTGTCTCATCTGCACCAGCCAACACCTGTTTTACGGCTCTTTGGCTTCCTCCTCGTACAACTCCAGCCTCATTAACAACGCCAGTATATCTTGTAAAAACATATAAGCTTACTATAATTATTACTGATACAACCGTCACTAAAATCAGTATTCTTTTTAACAGCTGTTTAATTAAATATGCAATACTCGCTTTTTTATTCATTTACATTCCCCCCAGAATTATTCTACACATGATTAGTTAATTAACTTCCCTAATGTATATTTTTCTTTCTAAATTTATCGTAAAAAAAAACACCAAATGTTAGCTATAACTTTTCTAACATTTGGTGGTCTTATGAACTGTATATGCTTTTATTTTGGTAGTCCCATATATATTGCTGCTCCTAATGATACAATACCTAAAACTATAAGTACTATACGTATAACCTTATTTGTTTTTTTAGTTGCTCCTGTCGCAATTAAAGCAATTCCCACAAAAAATGCTAATAGCATTACATAAAATCCCATTCTACTTACTCCTTTCAAGACGTATTACTCTGTCATGTTGATTGGCAACTTCCAAATCATGCGTAACAGTAATTATCGTTGTATTATACTTTTCATTCATTTTAAAAAGTAAATTCATTATTTTTTCTTTATTCTCAACATCTAACGATGATGTAGGCTCATCTGATAGTATAATGTTTGGCTTCATTATGATGCTTCTCGCAAAAACTGCTCTCGATCTTTGTCCACCAGAACATTGATTGGGTTTTTTCTTTAAAATAGATTCTATACCAATTGTATGTATCATTTCGTTATATTCCTTCTGATCAAAACTTTGATCTTTTGAATCAATATACATTAGTGGTAATTTAATATTTTCCTCAATAGATAATGAATCTATAAGAGCTGACTCTTGGAGTGCAAAACCTATTTTTTTATTTCTCAATTTTGCCTTCTCCTTCTCATTCAGTTTTAAAGTATCTTCACCAAATAATCTATATGTCCCATCAAAATCACTATCAATCAATCCCAATATATTAAGCAAAGAAGTTTTTCCTACTCCTGACTCTCCTACAATAGACAGCTTCTCACCCTCTTTTACCTCTAGATTGAATTTATTCAATATTGACAAGCTTTCTTCTTTTTTTTTACTATACACCTTTTCGTTAATGTTAATTTCTATAATATTTTTCATTGTAACACTCCTAATGAAATTGGAATCTTTTTTATTTTATACATCATGCTTTCTACAAGTATTGTTCCAACTATAACATCTACTACGATAACAATTAAAAGAGCCATCCAATCCTTGTCCGCAAGTCCTAAAACTCCATATATACATCCATATGAATTTTTTTCATGCCATGCTCTCTTTCGGTCAAAAAATATAATCAAAAAAACAATCATAGTATCTGCAGAAAACATCAATGTATAGAAGCTATATAATATTTTTCTCAACTTTGAATAACTTAGTCCCGTCAATAAGCTTATTGTAAAATCTTTTTTCATAAGTCGTACACTTACGATTACGTTCCAGATAGATATACTCATTGTAATCAATAGTATAATTCCTACAATTATACCTATAAATCTAATTGCACTATATAAATAATCATCAAAAAATGCTTTGTTTTGCTCTCTACTCATAAACTCTATGTTAATATTAAGTTTATCTTTAATGACCTTGCTTACTTTATTAGCACTTTCCTTGTTAGTGTTTAAAATAATTAAATTATATAGTCCATTTTCAAGTAAATCCAAATTGGCATTTTTAATTACACTTCTATTTACCGGAAATATAATTGAAAAATTTTGATACTCCTGTGAACAAAACAAACGATTATTAGTATAACAAAAATCCTTCTTCAACACACCTGAAACTTTAAGGACAATTTTTTTATCAAATGATCCTGTCTTGATTTTTATTTTCGATCCAATAGGATAATCTTTAGCTAACTCATTACCTACTAGTACTGGTATTTCAGCATTTTTTGAAAATTTAAAATCAAAATTCAATTTCTTGCCCTTAGAAAGTTCAATATTGCTCAATTTATAATATTCTTCATTAATATAAGTAATTGGGATCTCAGTAATTTCATTATTTATTGGAATATGTATCATTTCTCCCTCGTGATACATTGAATATTGACAATTTTTTTCTAGATATTTGTATACTTCTTGTACTTTCTCCTCACTAATATCTTGTTCATCATCAGACACATTTTCCATTCCAACATAACTATTTTCTGGATTCATACTCTGCATCTGTTTACTCCCCTGATAAGAGGAAATTAAAGTTCTAGATGAAGAAAACACCGTATAATTTACAAAAAGCATCAAAAATATCACACTAATACAAAGTACTATTTTTCTTAAAAAAATTTTATTTACAAAAAATTTAAATGCTCTCATAGTTTTTCATCCCACTTGTACTAACTAATATATACATCAAAAAACAAAAGAACAGATATGAATTTTTAAAGACATCTATATCCAAATATATACTTATTACGTTAAATAATAGATAATTAAGTAACAAAATAGTAACGTTTTCTAATATATATCTTTTTTTAATGTCCTGTAAAGTATCACCAACCAATATTCTACAATAGATTTCCTTCTTTTTGCGAAATACAAATTGATAGTGATAAACGACCACTACAATAGAAAACAATAATACTATTGGTATCTTATATCTTGCAAACCCTGATAAAAAATATTCAACTATTTCTATATTTATTTTAATGTTCTTTATATTTTCAAGCATAAACTCTAACATAAAACAAACAATATATAAAATACACAACTCAATAACATCTTTTTTTCTAAATAATGACTGTTTCATAACTGCCCCTTTATCTCATCTATTTAGTAATTTATCTTATTTTTTTCTATTCCATTTAAAATGAGTAACATATTTATCCCCCAAATACACCTAATGCTACTGTTGTAGCTACTGTTGAAATTAGTTTTTTTCTTGTTTCTTGTTTCATTTATATTTCCTCCTCTATAATTTGAATGTTTTAGGTGTTTATCAAACACCTACGGCCTATCTCTACTACTGCCTCTGCTTTTAGCATAGCACTTTAAAAAATTTTTTCAAGGCTTTTTTGTCAAAAAAAACACATTTTTCATATGATAATATTATGTATTTACAATACAATATTTTTAATTCTAAGCACCTTCTCTTGTAAATCTTATATATTGTAAGTACAAAAAGTACTCTTGTCCCAAAAACAAGTCTTATCAATAAAAATAACCCTCCTTACTGAATTTTACGTTATCCAATAAAGAGGGTATATAAATTTTAATTATTTTCCACTATTCTATCAGCCACATAGACTCCACTAGCTGATGCGTGTGAAAGCGAATGTGTCACTCCACTACCATCACCAATAATATATAATCCCTTATATTTTGTCTCTAGATTTTCATCTATGTCAACTTCCATATTATAAAATTTAACTTCTACACCATATAACAATGTGTCATCATTAGCTGTTCCTGGTGCAATTTTATCAAGAGCATTAATCATTTCAATAATACCATCTAAAATTCGCTTTGGTAAAACAAGACTTAAATCTCCTGGTGTTGCAGCTAATGTTGGACGAACTGTGCCTTCTTCAATACGTTTTTTATTACTTCTTCGTCCTCTAATCAAATCACCAAAACGTTGAACAATTACGCCTCCACCTAGCATATTAGAAAGTCTGGCAATACTTTCTCCATATCCATTACTATCTTTAAATGGTGCTGTAAAATGCTTCGCAACAAGTAAAGCAAAGTTAGTATTTTGTGTTCTCATTTTAGGATCTTCAAAACTATGACCATTTACTGTAATTATTCCATTCGTATTTTCATTTACAACACTTCCATATGGATTCATGCAAAATGTTCTAACTTTATCTTCAAACTTCTCTGTTCTATATACAATTTTGCTTTCATATAACTCATCTGTTAAATGCGAAAAAACTACAGCTGGTAACTCAACTCTAACTCCGATGTCAACACGATTAGATTTAGTTGGAATATCAAGCTCTTCACAAACATGTTGCATCCATTTACTTCCACTTCTACCAACTGATACTATACACTGTTTACAATCACAATATTCCATTTGTCCAGCTTTTTCATATACAATTCTGTATAATCCATTCTCTAGGACTTTAATTGTTTTAATTGGGGTAAAGAAATAAAAATCAACTTTATCCTTTAACTCATTATACATATTTCCTAAAACAACATAATTTTTATCAGTTCCAAGATGACGAACCGAGGCATCTAATAAATTCAACTTATTCTGAATACAAAGTTTCTTTAAATTTGTCCCAGCTGTCGAATACATTTTAGTACCTTCGCCACCATGCTCAACATTTATCTGATCAACGTATTTCATTAATGAAATAGCTTTATCTTTACCTATATGCTCATACAATGTTCCACCGAAATCGTTCGTAATGTTATATTTGCCATCCGAAAAAGCACCTGCTCCGCCAAATCCACTCATTATTGAACATGTTTTGCATTTTATACAACTTTTAACCTTATCGCCATCTATAGGACAATGTCTCTGTTCTAACGATGCACCTTCCTCAAAAACTGCAACGCTTAAGTTTGAATTTTTTTTCATTAATTCATAGGCAGAAAATATTCCTCCAGGTCCCGCTCCTATAATAATAACATCATAATTCATAAAAAATTACCTCCTTTTTTTATGAGTTATAGTGAACTATTTACGGTAGTTGTAGAGACGTCTGACCAATTACAGACTTATATAACCCACCTCAATATAGCACATTCTTTCTTATATATTCAACGAAAATAACGCATTATAATTAATTTGCATGATTACAATAAGCATATCTAATATGTTATAATACCAGTTAGGAGGTATTAACCATGTTTTTTATATATTGTCACTTAATCTTCTATTACATTAGCAGCGATAAGTCTACGTCTAACAGATCTTCCCACTATAATTCCCACTATAACCTTTACAATATCAAAAGGAATAAATGGGAAAACGCATTGTGTAAGTGCTACCTTAAGATTACATTTCATTAAAATCATAAACCAAATTGTTCCACACCCATAAGCTAGAAGAATTCCTAAAAACATTCCAATGCCCTGGATTACAACATTTTTATAAAATCTGTGAATAAAAAATCCACTTAATAATGCCATAAAAATAAAGGATACCAAATATCCTCCTGTTGGACCAAATACTACACTAGGTCCTCCTGAGCCCCCTCCAAAAACAGGTGCCCCAACTAAACCTAGCAACAAATAAATACTATAAGCAATTGTTCCTCTAACAGTTCCAATAATGTATACCGCAAGAAAAACAGCCAATGGTAAAAGAGAAATAGGCACCCGACCAATAGGTACTGAAAAAGGTCCTAAAACACATATAACCGCTGTCATCATTGCAATGGTTGTCATATTTTTTACACTAAAAAAAACAGAACTATTAGATTTTTCCCTTGAGATTTTCATATTGTCCATAATTTTTGCTCCTCCTAAATTATATCAATTTTTAATAATTTACAACCACATTATAATTACAACGCTTTTGATTGTCAACCTGTTTTATTTTTAGGTTGACAATTCATTTTTTTAGTTTTATACTTGCTTTGTTAGAAAATCGTTTCAAAAAAATTATCCCATGTTTTGGATATTTTACTTGTAAAAAAAATTGTCATTAAGACGATAATTATATTTTTTTATTAAATATTTAATATTACATTTTCCGGGAGGTTTAGTTATGAAAGTGAATTTATTAGAATTGGCAAATGAAATAATAGATGGAAAATTATTACAAAAAGATGATAACTTAGATTTTTTGGTCACATGTGACCTCTCTGAGCTAAAAGAAGCAGCAAACCGTATCCGCAAAGCTTTCTGTGGTGACACTGTAGATTTGTGTACTATAATTAATGGAAAAAGTGGCAATTGTGGCGAAAACTGCAAGTATTGTGCCCAGTCATCCTACAATCATACCTCTTGCAAAAATTATAATTTTTTAAATGGCGATTTAATTTTAAGAGAAGCCCGCAATAATGCTAGTGAAGGGGTAAATCGATTTGCGATTGTAACTTCTGGCAAAAGTTTAAGTGGAAAAGAGTTTGAACAAGCCCTGGACATTTATTCAAAAATAAATAAGGAGACAACTCTTTCATTGTGTGCGTCTTTGGGATTTTTAACTAAGAATCAGTTTAAAAAACTTTATGATGTTGGTGTTCGCAATTATCACGATAACATAGAAACTTCAAGAAGGTATTTTCCTCATATTTGTACTACTCATTCGTTTGACGAAAAATTAGCTACAATAAAATTAGCGCAATCTGTAGGTTTTAATGTTTGTTCTGGTGGAATTATAGGTATGGGAGAAACATGGCAAGATAGAATTGACATGGCTTTAACTTTACAAAATTTAAAAATAAAATCAATTCCTATAAATGTTTTAATGGCTATTCCAGGAACTCCTTTAGAAAACCAAGCTCCACTTTCACCTGAGGAAATACTTAGAACTATCGCTATCTTTAGATTAATTAACCCTTCTGCCGATATCCGTTTAGCTGGTGGTCGTAAACTTCTTCCTAATAATGGAAAAGAAGCTTTTTCCTGTGGAATCAGCTCAACTATCACTGGAAATATGCTCACTACAAGTGGATCAACTATAAAAAGTGATAGAAACATGCTTAAACAACTTGGCCGTATTGTAATATAAAGCTTTCTATTGTACTGTCATTAAGTACATATTTTTTAATATTCGTTGTTATTTACTTTTTTAGATTATACCACTTTTTGATTTTCATAAAATTTATATCCGATTCCCTTTACATTTACGAAATACGTCTTCCCTTCCCCTAATTTTTTTCTAAGTCTGCATATTTCTACATTAAGGGTATTAGTTTTTTCTATATCACAATCCCATATTCTATCGATTATATATTCCCTCGGTACTATTTTGTTAGGATTTTCCATAAAGATTTGTAAAATCACCATTTGATTTTTTGTTAACTCTAAATTTTTTCCACCCTTGTTAACTGTATTGTTATCTAAATCATATACAATATCCTTTACCACCAGTACACGATTTTTATGATACTCTAATAATTTTTCTAATCTCATCTCTACTATATCTGGTATATCTAATCTCGATGTATACTCTGCTTTTTCATACTTTAAAACTTTCTTTTCTAGATTTGCGCTATATTTATTAGAAACTATAAAAAATAAATTTTCTTTATTAATCTCCTTAACATAAGAAAAAAGTTCTAATAAATCGCCTTCATCTCCTATGTCGCCCTCCCTATTTTTATAGTCTATGCAAGCCCCTATAAAGTCATATTGTAATAAATTTTCATTTTCTAAAGCCATTTCTATATTTTCTTCAAAAGATAAAGAATCATTTTCTTTAAAAACTTTTTTTACTATCTGCTTAAACATAATATTTTTCCCTATAATTAGTGCCTTCATGTCTTTGCCTTCCTGTCTATAATAACATTTCAAGGACAAACTGAACTGCAATGTCCAATTTGTCCTCTAGTAACCAATCCTTACATTTCCATTATTATAACATATTTGTAACAACATGTTCTGAAAGTACTTTTTTAATTGATACTATAGCTGTAAAAATGCTTACAACTAAGTTTATAATTGCAATGAAAACTATTGCCTTTAAATCGTATTTTACAACTGGATGATAAAGAAAACATACACTTTTAAGGTGTTGACACATTAAATTAGTAACAATATATATTCCTAAAATCATGCATAAGTTTGTATAAATACCATATATTGCCCCTTCTTTGGCCATTACTCTCAATATTTTTTTCTCGTTTGTTCCAATTGCTCGGATTATTCCAATTTCTTTTTTTCTTGATGAAAACATATGTCGCATACTATTAAGCATATTAAAAATGCTAATTAAAATAACGGAAATTGCCAAAACATCTATTAAATTTTCTTGGCGACGTAAACTTGCGTTTTGTTCTTCTAACTGTGTTCTGTTATCTTGGAAATTCATTCTTGGAACATCCTTAACAACTTCTTGTACATCATTTGCTAACTTTGCACTATCTACGTCTTCTGTTTTATCAGCACAAGCTATATCATATTTTGAAATTCCATATAACTTTTCCATTTCTTTATTTGACATAATCAAATCTAAGCCATTACCAGCTGTCCAATAATCGCTAGATACTAATCCCATACGAACTGTTGCTAATACAGTTAACTTTTTAGTTTCATATCTTGCTTCATCGCCTTTGAATGTTAAAATATCTAGCTCATTTTGATTTTGTAATTTTGGTGTTTTAACTTCTAATGTGTCTCCAGCTTTAATATTTAAAATGGTATTAGTTGCTCCTGTTGCGCCATCAACTGGAATAATCACTATTACATATTTTCCCGTATCAAGTTTTGCTTTATCTATTTTTCCTGTTTCAAGATACATCTTCTCTTTTTCAAGCATATCTTCATCATAACCATTTATGTCACCTTTTAATAAATAGTTATTATTTAAATCTTTATTTAATATTCCGTTGAAATAGCCCTTTAATCGCTTATCTTTATTTGCATCTTTATATGATGCATCTGATACCATTTGCTTCTTATGAAGTTTAGTTTCTCCCATAAATTGCTTAAACGCATATATGTTTTTAATTCCATCAACCTTTTTAAGTCTATCTAAATCGCTATTTTTTAGTCCTGAATCAAAAACGTTATTTTCTGATTTAAAAGCATAGTCATAAGCTAACCCTTCATCTCCACCTGCAACTCTCATTTTATTTTCTTCTTTTATAGTAGAAAAATAATAATTAGATCCGCAAAGTATAACTCCGCAAAGAGCTAAAGAAATAATAGTGCATGCAAAAGATACCGGTCTCATTTTACGATATCTTGAAAAAATAGAAGGAATCAAATCTCTTTTTTTACTAGATAGAATAATTCTTTTTTTCTTTAAATGTTTACTTATTTCTCCGAATGAGTTAAGCAAAGTTTTCCTATTTATTTTGTAGGTTATAATATATGACATCACTACAATTAAAATAAGGTATATCGCAAACCCAATGCTTATAGCATTTTTGCTTAATATGAAAATATTAGACTGTGATACTATATAATCATTTGGTCGTAATTTAAACAATATTTTTGAGCCATAAAATCCTACTACTGCACCTATCGTATAACCTGCTACTAAAAGAGTTAATAACTCATTAAATATGATTCTAAACAATTTATATTTAGTCGCGCCTAATGTTACTAGTATTCCATATTGTCTCATTCTTTGTGTCAAAATAATATTTAATACACTATATGTAATAAAGCATCCAAACACTGCAAATAATATCGCAATAACCTTTTCATTTGATGCAATCTGCTCTACAATTTGTGCAAAAGTGCTTTCATCTTCAGATGCAGCATAATAACCTAAAGCTTCTGTCGTATCTCTGTTAACTAAATAATTTTTTGAAGAAACTTTAAACTCATCTTTTAATGTTTTACTTTCTTTTAAAATATCTGATTGATAATCAAAATTTACATTTACCTCATACTTAGGACTAATCGGTTCCTCAACATCTACAAATGTATAACCTACATTTGTATTTGATGTTTTCATGTATGAATCCGAAACTATACCAACTATTTTATATTTTTTACCTTGAAATTTCATAGATGAATTTATTGCTTTTGTCAAAGACATATTAGAAATGCTCCACTCTTCAATTAGCATTTCACCTTTTTTATTTGGATATCTTCCCTTAAGTAATTTAATATTATTTTGCTTAAAAAAATTTCTATCGCATAAATATAAATCAAAATATTTTGGCTTATCTATAGAACACATCCTACTCAAAATACTCCAAGAGTCTACATCTGCTTTGGAATTCTCTATCTTTTTTTCAATGTTTTTATAATTTTCATTTTCAATTCGGTATTTATATTGATAATTTCCTGTTTGTTTGGCATAATATTGGCTTTTATTAATCTGCATACTTTTTAAAGTTGATGTGACACCCACCAACAAAATTGTTGATACAACAATACATAACAATAAAGCAAAAGTATTATTTATATTTTTCTTTATATACTGCCACGAAATTTTATACATTTGCTGTCACCTCTTCTAGTTTTCCATCACTAATACGAATCTGTCTATCACATTTTGCAGCCATATCATTTTCATGAGTAACCATAATGATTGTCTGATTATATTTTTTTGAACATTCACCTAATAGCTTCATTACTTCTAATGTATTTTTTTGATCAAGATTTCCTGTAGGCTCATCTGCCAAAATAATGTCTGGTTCAACAAATAGAGCTCTTGCTATTGCAACCCTTTGTTGCTGACCTCCCGATAATTCGTTTGGATAATTTTTTCTCTTATTCCAAATCTGTAAAGATTCCATTAATGATTTTGCTTTTTCATGGTCTATTTTACATTTACCGTTTATCGTTGCACCTAAAACTACATTGTCATATACATTTAACACTGGAATTAAGCTATAATTCTGAAAAACAAATCCAATATGTTTACTTCTAAATCTAGTTAATTTATCATTTTTCAATGCTGTCATATCTTTATCTGCAATTTTTATTTTTCCTGATGTTGGGACATCTAAACCTCCCAACAAATTTAAAAGAGTACTTTTTCCAGAACCTGATGTTCCTACTACTGCTACAAATTCTCCTTTTTTAATATCAAAAGATATATTTGATAAGGCCTCCACCTTATTTTCATGGCTTCCATATTCTTTGCATAAGTCTTTTACTTCAATAATTGTTTTCTCCATCATATGCTCCTTTTTAACAATAAGCTTTTTGCATACATTATACTCCCTTATCATTACTTAAACATTACTTTTTGTTTCCTTTTTGTTTTTAATTTAACTTTCATTTTTCAAAACAAAATCATAATAAAAAAAGTGCAATAAATCAGTTTATAAACTAATCTATTGCACTTATTACTATATAATATCTTTATATATTCATTTTAAGAATTACGTCTTCCACTTGTAAATTTTAGTCTTGCCATAGCTCTTTGAAGTGAAGCTCTTGAATGATAATATTCTTGAATACTCTGCTTTTGTCTAAGCTGTTCTTCTGCTCTTTCTTTCGCTTCCTCCGCTCTGGCTCTATCAATATCTTCTGGTCTTTCAGCTGTTTCTACAAGTAAAATAACACGGTTATTCGCAATTTGGACAAATCCTTTTCCAACTAAAGCAACTCTCCATTCCGAAGATCCTTCTTCCTGAAACTTAACTTCCCCACCTTTTACAGCAATAACCATATCTTCGTGATAAGCTAATATTTCTTTTTGTCCATCAAACTGAGGAACTATTAAAGATCTAACTCTACCATTAAAAAAATCTCCAGTGGCCGCAATAATTTTCAAATAATATGAACTCATACATTAAGCCCCACTTTCTTTCATTGCCTCTGCTTTCGCTTTTACATCTTCTATAGTACCAACGTTAAAGAATGCAGCTTCTGGATATTCATCCATTTCGCCCTCTAAAATTGCTTTAAATCCTTTAACTGTTTCCTCTAATGGTACATATACACCTGGTACACCAGTAAAGTTTTCTGCAACATGGAATGGTTGTGATAAAAATCTCTGTATTTTTCTTGCACGATAAACTACTAATTTATCTTCATCACCTAATTCTTCCATTCCTAAAATTGCTATAATATCTTGTAATTCTTTATATTTTTGTAATGTTTCCTGCACTCGTCTTGCAACTTCATAGTGTTCTTCTCCAACAACATCAGCTTCAAGAATACGTGAACTTGACTCTAATGGATCTACTGCTGGATAAATACCTTGTTCAACAATTTTTCTTGATAAAACTGTTGTTGCATCTAAATGAGCAAATGTTGTTGCAGGAGCTGGATCTGTTAAATCATCCGCTGGTACATATACTGCCTGTACTGATGTAATTGAACCACTCTTTGTTGATGCAATCCTTTCTTGTAACTCACCCATTTCTGTGGCAAGTGTTGGCTGATAACCTACGGCTGATGGCATACGTCCTAACAATGCAGATACTTCTGATCCTGCTTGTGTAAAACGGAAAATATTATCAATAAATAATAACACATCCTGGTTTCTTTCATCTCTAAAGTATTCTGCCATTGTAAGTCCTGTTTCAGCAACTCTCATACGAGCTCCTGGTGGCTCATTCATCTGTCCAAATACTAATGCAGTTTTTTCAAGAACGCCAGATTCTCCCATTTCAGTCCAAAGATCATTTCCTTCTCTTGATCTCTCTCCTACTCCAGTAAAAATAGAATATCCGCCGTGCTCTGTTGCTACGTTACGAATTAATTCTTGAATCAATACTGTTTTACCAACACCGGCACCACCAAACAAACCAATCTTACCACCCTTTGCATATGGTGCTAATAAATCTATTACTTTGATACCCGTTTCAAGGATTTCAACAGCTGGCTTTTGATCTTCAAATGATGGTGGTTCTCTATGGATTACCCATTTTTCTCCATCATCTAATTTTTTACCTTTATCTAATGTCTCACCTAAAACATTAAATAATCTACCTAATGTCTGCTCGCCTACAGGAACCTTAATTCCATCACCTGTAGCTACAACTTCCATATCTCTATGTAAGCCTTCTGATGCTGCAAGCATAATACATCGAACGGTGTTATTTCCAATATGCTGAGCTACTTCCATAACAAGACGTTTTCCTTCAACTGTTACTTCAAGAGCATCCTTAATATTTGGTAACTCTATTCCTTCTTCAAATTCAACGTCTACTACAGGACCTAAAACTTGCACTATTCTTCCTGTATTCACTTGGAAAACACCTCCCTTTCTTCTATAATTTCAAATGTTATTTTTTCTTTTTTTTCTTTTTCTGAGACTTAGCACCTGCTATTACTTCTGTAATCTCTTGAGTAATCGCCGCCTGTCTTGCTCTATTATATAAAATATCTAAATTATGAAGCATATCCTTTGCACTCTTCGTAGCTGCTTCCATTGCCATCATTCTAGCATTTTGTTCACTAGAGAACGATTCGATGAGTGCACCATAAATGAATCCCACAACATAATCTGGTACAATCTGCTCCATTACTTTTTCTGGAGATGGATCAAACTTTAATTCTTCCATCTGAACATCTACCGGAATATCTGAAGCATTAAATTCATGTTTCTTTAAAGGTAATAACTGAGTTATTACTGCCTCTTCCTGCATTGCATTCTCCATCTTAGTAAATACAATGTGTACCTCATCTAACTCACCTTTTAAATATAACTCAAGAACAGTTTCTGAAATATTACGTGCTCTGTTTAATGATGGATTTTGAACTGTATATTGAAACTGTCTATCTATATCAATATTTCTGTGTTCAAAATAATGGCGTCCTAATTCTCCTAAAACAAAAAGCTCATAATTTGGACAATGTTTTAAATGTTCTTCAGCCAACTTTAAAACATTATGATTGTATGCACCAGCAAGTCCCTTATCTGCTGTTATTACAATATATCCAACTTTTACATCTTCTCGTTTTTTTCCTTCATTAGACTTAAAATATATACTTTCCATGTCAGGAATATGTCTTAATATACGAGCCATAGCCGATTGCAAAGTGTAAAAATAATTTTCAGTTTTTTCCAAACTTTTTCTTGCTTTTTTTAATTTAGATGATGAGATCATATACATCGCATTAGTTATTTTTAATGTATCCTGTATACTACTCATTCTGTCTTTTATTTCCTTTGTATTTGCCATTTAAGCACCTACTTTTATTCTTGACTACTTAATAAGTTCCTACTTACTTTGTATTCCTCTGCTGCTTTAAGTAAAGAACTAATAAGTTCATCATCTATTTTTTTGTTTGTTTCAATCTGTTGTCCAATTTCTGGATGTGTAGCATCCATGAAAGATAACACATCTAATTGTGTACTCTTTACTTTTTTTACATCAACTATATCGAAAAATCCTTCATTAGCAAGTGTAAGTGTTATTACTTGTTCATGTAATGACAATGGATGATTCAAAGGTTGTTTTAACAACTGCATCAAAGCACTTCCGTGTGCCAACTGATTCTTTGTCTGCTCATCAAGATCTGAAGCAAACTGTGTAAACACTTCCATTTCTCTGTACTGTGCTAAATCAATACGAATACTTCCTGATGCTTTTTTCATCGCTTTTGTCTGCGCAGCTCCACCTACACGGGATACAGACAAACCAACGTTTACAGCTGGTCTCATACCTTCAAAAAATAAGTTAGACTCTAAGAAAATCTGTCCATCAGTAATTGAAATAACGTTTGTTGGAATGTACGCTGATACATCTCCAGCCTGTGTTTCAATAATTGGAAGTGCTGTAATAGAACCTCCACCTAATTCATCTGACAAACGACTTGAACGCTCTAACAATCTTGAATGTAAATAGAATACATCACCTGGATAAGCTTCACGGCCTGGTGAACGTTCTAATAAAAGTGAAATTGCTCTATATGCAACCGCATGTTTTGATAAATCATCATAAACTATCAAAACGTCTTTGCCTTGTGCCATAAAATATTCAGCAAGAGCTGTTCCTGAATATGGTGCGATATATTGAAGTGATGCTGGATCACTTGCAGTTGATGACAACACTATTGAATACTCCATAGCACCATTTTTCTCTAAAGTAGATACAACTTTTGCAACTGTAGAAGCCTTCTGTCCAATTGCAACATATACACAAATTACATCTTTTCCTTTTTGATTAATTATTGTATCTGTTGCAATTGAGGTTTTACCTGTCTGACGATCTCCGATAATTAACTCTCTTTGACCTCTACCAATTGGAAACATTGAATCTATTGCGAGAATACCTGTCTCAAGAGGTGTATCAACCGACTTTCTATCAATGATACCTGCTGCTTCACGCTCAATTGGATTATATCCATTAGATTCAATTGCACCTTTTCCATCAATTGGTTCACCTAATGCATTAATAATTCTTCCAACAAACGCATCACCTACTGGTATACCTGCTTTTTTCTTTGTTCTTGTTACTTTTGTTCCTTCTTTGATTCCTGTGTCCCTTCCAAATAAGATAACACCTATCTCATTACGGCGGATATCCTGAACCATACCTTTAACTCCATTATCAAAGACTACGATTTCTCCATACATTGCATGATCAATACCGTAAATAGTTGCAATACCATCGCCAACATATATTACTTCACCTGTTTCACGATCTGTTGCTTCCCATGAAAAATTTTCTATTTCTTCTTGGATAATAGAGATTATATCTGTCGCACTAATTGCGCCCACAGGACTCACCTCCTAAGTTAATTTTCTTTCAAGTTCTTTTAAATAACCTTCATAGCTTTCATCATATTCTGTATTTCCAACTTTAACAAGTCGGCCACCTAGAAGTGACTCATCTACGGCTATATCTAAAACTATTTTCTTACCAGGATATTTTTCTTCCAACGATGCTCTTGTCTTATCGACCTCTACATTCTCTGGATTCTTAGCAAAAATAGCCTTGGCTCTAACAATACCTTCAGCCATGTCACATAAATAAAAATAATATTCAAACACATCCGCCATCTCTGATAACGCATCGTTTTGACATGACTTTCTCAAAAAATTTTTGATTATTTCAGGCTGATTAGTTCTGTTTGAAACTTCATCTATGATTTTATATTTTTTTATCATAGATACTATAGGATTATTTAAAACCATGTTTAATGCAGGTGTTGCAAAATACATTTTTTTAAAACCTTCAACATCAGAACGGCTCTGACACAAACCAAACAAAACCTTTGCCTGATTAATTGCTTCTTGCGTCATTTTGTTCACCTGTTTTTATAATTTTTCTTGCTGCTATAATTGCAAGTCTGGCAACTTCTGCAGAAACCTCATCCTTAGCTTTCTTTTGCTCTGCAACAATATTTTCTTTAGCTTTTGCAATAATTTGCTGACTTTCATTTTTAGCATCTTTTATGATTAATTCTTTTTCTTTTTGTGCATTATCTTTAGCTTCCGAAACAATTTTCTCTGCTTCTGTTCTTGCACTTTCTAATTTTTTTGAGTATTCTTCCTTTTTTCTATCAGCGTCTTCATTTGCCACTCTTGCATCCTCGAATTGTTTTTTTATCAATTCGTCTCTTGCATTAATTGTGTCCATTACCTGCTGTAAAAAAAGTTTTTTAATTACAACATACATAATCAGGACGTTAATGATAGTCAAAATGATTGTACTTAATTGAATGTTTAACATCTATAACCACCTTCACTCACGAGATTTCGTTAAATCAATGATTACTTTAAGAATAAAATAATTAATACACCGATTACGAAACCGTATACAGCAGTTGCTTCTGCTAACGCACAACCTAAAATTAAGTTACTTCTGATTTTACCTGCAGCTTCTGGCTGTCTTGCAATCGCATCTACTGCTGATGATGTTGCTTTACCAATTCCGATTCCTGCTCCGATTCCTGCTAATGCTGCTACTCCTGCTCCAATTGCTATTAATGACATAATGATAATCTCCTTTACACTTTTTATTTTTATTCTTCTGTTTCTGTTTCCTCAGCTATAAATAGCGATGTCAAGAATACAAAAACATATGCCTGGATTCCTCCGTCAAATAAATCAAAATAAAGACTAAATAATCCAGGGACTACAACAGGTGCTACTATTTTTAGAAGCTCCATGATGATAAATGCGCCTAGCACATTACCAAACAATCGCATACAAAGCGATAAGGGTTTAATAAAAATTTCTAGAATGTTAAGTGGTAATAAAACCGGTACTGGCTGCATAAATCCCTTTAGCCATCCTCCAACTCCTTTTTGAATAATACCGCTTAGATGAATCAATATAATACTCATCAATGCTAGCGCCACAGTAACACTCATATCCTTTGTTGGTGGTTTAAATCCAATTACACCGATTATGTTGGCAAATCCTATATAAATCATAACGGTCATCAAATAAAAAATATATCTGACACCATTCTTACCAACACTTTCTGCAACCGTATTGTAAAGACCTTTTACAATCATCTCAATTACAAGTTGCTTTCTACTTGGATTTTCAACGCTCAGATTTCGCCCTAGGAAAAAACACAATACAAAAAGCACTGCCATTATAATCCAGGTAACTACCACTGATTCAGAAATGGAAATTCCACCAAAAATGGGAATTTCAAAAACATTTCGACACTCTAACTGTTCTAATAAATCCTTAACAAGAGCATCCATACATTGAGTCACTTCCTTTCTGAATACAACGTCATTACTTGATAGTCAATACAAACGCATACACTCTCATCGAGAATACTATCGTTTATTTTTTTTTATCAGTATATATTCAATATGCACAAAAAAAAATAAATAATTGGGCAAGTATAATAACCAATGATTGTATACCAGTATAATCTATCATATGTTTTTAATGAACAATCTGTACTTATTAACCGATTTTAACACTATTTTGCACAAAGTCAACACTTTTCACCTATTTAATAAGAAGTAACCTTTCAACTTATTATTGTACTATTTTCAATATTTTTTTATCAATACTTTTTTATTTTTGTCTATTTTTTCTATTGTTTTGCCCAAAAACTTTTACAATTCAAAAAATATCAGTATATTTTTATTTATAAATTCCATAAAAGCGGCAAAATTTTTGTTTCTTTTGTTTGTTTTTTCTAGACAAAATAATAAATATCAAAAAAAAGAGAACATTTTTTAATTTTTCACTTGCATATAATCCTCAAGGACATTATGATATATAAGGAAGCTAATTTTGAAATTAAGCCAAATGATTTATAGCAAAATAAATGTCTCACCATTCATGCCTTTGGTGGGACATTTATTTTTTTATAAAATTTTTTTCAAATATTCCGATAACTATAATGTAAATTCCAACAAATCATATGTGGAATTCGGATTCTAGAGCGGTAGTCTCACTCTTAAATAATCCCAGTACTACTTTATTTTTCAAATACATATATAAAATTTAATCTTAGAATAATTCTATGCAAGGAGGCTATTTATAATGAAAAACACTAAACCGGTGAATGCAAAAAAAGAGGTTTCTTTTTTTAAATCCATAAGTGGAAAACTTATTGTAATTCTTATTCCTTTAATCACAATAATTACTATCACTTTAATGGCATTTATTTTATCTAACGCAGAAAGCGTAATTGTTACAGCGACCAAAGACTCTCTTGATAATGAATCTCACTATCAGGCCGAAAAAATAGCTCTTAAATTAGAGCGTATAGCTACTAACTTTGATGGAGTTGTTGCATCGATTGAATCATTGGATGATTGTAATAATGCGGATATTTTAAGAATTTTAAAACCTACACGTAAGTATGATGAACTTTGCTCTTCTGGGGTATATCTAGGTTTTTCAAACAAGGATTTTTTATACTACAATGAATTTGATAAATCTGATTATTCTGTAGAAACTGATCCTTGTTATAAAGATGGTTATGTACCTGCCGAACGTGGCTGGTATTCTGGTGGAAAAGACAATGAGACCTTTAAATTTGTTGGCTCTCCTTATATTGATAATACAACAGGTGATACTGTAATTTCTATGGCACGAAAAATTAAATTGAAAGATGGCAGAACCGGTGTTGCAGCTGCTGACATATATCTAAATCCACTTGTAAAAGAAATTTCACAAATTAAACCTATGGATTCAGGTGTCATGGTTTTATTAAGTGGCGATGACATTATCTCATATAATGATTCTAAACAAAACGGAAAGAAACTATCTGAACTTACGAACGACTCGTTTGCTTCACATTTGCAAACAATTTCCAAAAAAGCCACAAATAAAATTATATATGGAGAAGATAATCCTACAACTGTAATAACTAGCGATGATGGACAAGGTTATTATGCTTCACCGGCTGTTGTTGGCTCAACCGGATGGACTGTTGTAAGTTGCGTTTCTGAAAATGTTGTTTTAAGTACATTACATAAATTCAAAAATATTGCATATATATTCCTAGTTTTAGCAGTAATTGCTCTTACTGTATTAATGTTAGCTTTAATTAGAACTATTGTTTCTAAGCCTATTAAAGCTATCACAGAAGTTATTCGCGTAATCACAGGAAATGACTTCACAGTAGATATTAATATAAATTCAAAAGATGAAATTGGAGTAATGGGACAATACTTGAAAACTTTTATGAAACAAATGAATGGTGCTTTGAAAAATGTACTTACAGTATCATCAGACCTTACTCTACAGGCAGATAGCAGTAGACAAGCATCTGAATCTCTTAGCACACAGGCAACCGAGCAATCCGCCTCTATGGATCAGATTAAGCTTGCAATGGATGGAATGACTGATGCCGTCACAGAATTAGCCAATAATGCAACAGATTTGGCTGGAGAAGTTAACGGACTTGTTGAAAAAGGTAATAACGCTAACGATACTATGAATTCTCTCGTTACTAAAGCCAAAAATGGACAAAAAGACATGAACAATGTTAAAAACGGAATGGAAGGCATTGCTGCTTCTATGAGCGAAATGAATGAAGTCGTATCAGCTGTCGGTGAGTCTACCCAAAAAATTAATTCTATTATTGAAATGATTAACTCTATAGCTGAACAAACAAACCTACTTTCTCTAAATGCTTCTATTGAAGCTGCCAGAGCCGGTGAAGCCGGAAAAGGTTTCGCTGTTGTAGCAAGTGAAATTGGAACACTTGCTTCCGATTCAGCTGATTCAACCACACAGATAGCTGCAATTATCAAGGACATCACTAACCAGATTGAGCAATTATCTAATAAAGCAAAAACAAATGTTGAAGAGATTGCAAACAGCACCGAAGCAGTTCATATTGCTGGGGATACATTTGCTCAGATATTTGATGGTGTAGAAGAAACCAATACCACAATAAAAGAAATGATTGAAATGATGAACACAGTTGATAGTATAGCTTCTTCTGTTGCTGCTATTTCAGAAGAACAATCTGCTAGTAGCCAGGAAGTTTCCGCAACAGTTGACAAACTTGCTGAAAGCGCACAACAAGTTGCTGCAGAAAGTGAAGAAGTTGCCGCAAGCGCTAATACTGTAACTGAATCTTCTAGTAAGATTAATAGTGCTTTAAACATTTTTAAAACAATTGAATAACTTTCAATAATTACTATTCTCCTTTAATTATTGTTTTGTTATATTTATTTTATACTCTATTAGGCTCCGTAATATTTTTTTACGGAGCCATTAAATATCATTTGAACAATTCACCATTTTTAGTATAATTAAATTATAAATAGTTTCAATCCACACTTTTTCATACACAAAGGAGGAAAATGAATGATATCTCAGGGTAAAGTAGATATTACATATGAATTAGATGTTGACTCTAATATTGATTCAAATGTTGGTTCTGATCTTGATTCAACTGTACTTTCTTCCCCAGAAGCTAATCAGATTCAACCAACTAATAACCTTGATTCTATAACCCAAGTACACTATAACCGTCCTGAAGTTCCACTTTATATCAGCGAACAGAATATTTCCTCTTTTCCCTCAAAACATACCATACCCCATTGGCATGAAGATTTTGAATTAATAAGAATTGACTCCGGTGAAATGCACTGTAAAGTCAACACCAAAGTATTACATTTACACCCAGGGGATTGTTTGTTTATTAACTCTTCACAGATGCATTTTTTCCATTCAAACAATACTGAATGCGTTTATAAATGCATAAATATCCATCCATCTTTTATAACAGGTATAGTATCTTTGTATGATGAATTTATTATGCCTTTTTTTAACGAAAAAGCACAAAATTATATTTATTATCCACACTACAACAAGGATAACTTCGTTATTCAACAATTTATTGATAAAATATTCGAGCTTGAACGGAATAAACCAAAAGCATATGAGCTGAGCATCGTTGGTTTTATAAATATATTGTTTGTCAATTTCTACGGAAAACTTCCTGACGAAGCAATAAGCTTAAATTACATTAACAGGCGCAAAAAAAAGAGAACTGATTTAAAAATATTACAAACCATGATCTCTTTTATACATAACAATTATTCAAAAAAAATTTCACTAAATGATATTGCTGCCTCAGGTGGCATCAGCAGGAGTAAGTGTTGCAATATTTTTGCTGATTTTTTGCACGAATCTCCAAATGATTTTTTAAATTTTTACCGCCTCGATGTAAGTTATAATCTTTTAAAAACAACAGATAAATCTATTACAGATATTTCTGTTTTATGCGGTTTTAAGCATCTTAGTTATTTTTCTAAAAGCTTTTTGCAAAAATACCATTGTACTCCATCTGAGATTAGAAAAAGCAACTAAGATTCTCATCTAATCAAGAACTCTTGTACCTGCGTATCTGCATTCATGTAAGCCACAAAAACATCTGGCTAGGGTACACAAATGAGTTTCTTCGCTTTATTTTTTGCATATTCTACTACTTCTTTTAGCTTAGCATTTGAATCACCATAAGTTAACGGAAGTAGTATTATTTTGTCCATTTTATCTATCTTTTTTTTTGCACACAAAACGTCCTCATCTGTTATTTTTTCAAATGGGGCAATCTCGATGTAATCTACCGCCAGCTTTTGTGCTAGATTATAATCAATATCATTTTTATAGACTATTCCTGCATGAAAAGGAACACCTTCCTTCTGAAGCTGTCTATAAATATCTATTCCTTTTCCGCAATTCGAAAGCACCATAATCTTTGGTTCTCCCGTAACTCTAGAAAATTCCACCGTTGAAAAAACGGGATCATAGCCAATTTCATTCTCATTAATATCATACAACCTATTAATTGTATCCTCACTGAAAACTTCGTTAGTTTTACCATACTTAAATATAGATTTATTTTTTACGCAAATTACTTCGTCTGAAATTTTTTGCGCGAGCTCGACTTCATGTAATGTCATAATTATTGTTATTCCTCTCTTCTTAGCCAAACTCCTTAATGTTTGCAACAATGAAATCTTATGCTTAATATCTAAAAAGGACGTTGGTTCATCTAAAATTAAAATTTCTGGGTTTTGGCAAAGTGCTCGCGCTAATAATACTCTTTGTTTTTGGCCGTCACTGATTTTATTAAAGTCCATATATTCTAAATCTTCTAATTCAAAATTCCTTATAGTCTGTTGAACTATTTCTTTATCACTATCCTTTAACATTCCAAACTGTCCAGTATATGGATAGCGCCCCATTTCAATCACCTCTTTAACAGTCATAAGCTCTGTCGACACTTTATTCGTCAGCATGACCGAAACCTTCTTTGCAAAATCATTCTTGGGAATAGTTTCCAATTTTTTGTATTCATTCTCATCCTGTACATAAATTCCGCCTTTAATCGTCTTAAGTTGTCGAATTATACTCTTTAAAATTGTTGACTTCCCTGCTCCGTTTGGTCCGATTATTACAGTTATTTTTCCTTTTGTTATATCTATATTTATTTTTTGAACAATCGCTTTAGAGCCATATCCAACATCAACATTATCTAATTTAATGCAACATACTTTTTCTGTACTCATCTACCCTCTCCTCGCGTTTCTTGAAATTAACATTACAATTACAACTGGCGCACCAAAAATAGAAGTAACTGTACTTATGTTTATTTCTGATGGTGCAAGTGCAACTCTTGAAACAAAATCACACCCCATACAAAATACTCCTCCGCCTAAAAATATCGCCGGCAAAATCAAAATTGGTTTAACTGTTTTTAACAGAAACTTAATCAAATATGGGACAGCAATTCCTACAAACGAAATTGGTCCTGCAAACGCTGTAACACAAGCAGATAAAAGGCTAGACAGTAAAATTATAACTACTTTAAATTTTCTTACATCTACACCCATTGTCTGCGCGTATTCTTCGCCTAATTGAAGTGCACCAATTGGTTTTGACAAAAACCATACTATAACAAAAACAATTCCAACTAGAATTGCAATAAAACAGACGCTATCAAGATTACTTCCTGAAAAACTTCCCTGAGACCAGCCATGTAAATTAACTATATCTTCATCAGCAGCAAATGTTGTCAAAAAATCTGTTATCGCTGAACAAATATAACCTATCATAATGCCTGCAACTAAAAGTGATGACATATTTTTTACACGATTTGATACAAGTAAAATAAAAAATATAACTGTAAGGGATCCTAAAAAAGCTGCCATTACAAGTGTAATTGAATTCACATAAGCAAATTTTTTTAAAAAAACAATTAAAGTAAATGCAACAAACATTTTTGCTCCGGACGAAATTCCCAAAACGTAAGGGCCTGCTATTGGATTATGAAAAAATGTCTGCAATAAAAAACCAGATACTGATAATGCTCCTCCCAAAAGTAGCGCCTCTAACATTCTAGGAATTCTGATATCTAAAATTATACTTTTTTGCGTTTCACTGACTTTTTTTAACCCAAATAAAATATCAATTATACTTTTAGTTGAAATTTCAGTTGATCCAACACATATATTTAACAGTGCTAAGCCTGTTAGCAATAAAATCAGGCCTACAAAAACAAAAAAACACCTAATTCTTTGTCTTGCATTATAGTCTGTTTTTTTCTTTTTCATATTTTCAGTTTTCATTACACATCCTCACTTTTTTTCATTTCATCCATAATATTTTGCATCTATTCAATATGTTTAATGAAGACTAAATTTTTATAATCCGATTTTAATATCATATTTATATCCACAATAAATTCTGCTACACAGTCACTCGCCTGATACATATATTTATCAGTATTAAAAACATGACCATTTTTTACTGCCTTAAATTTCTTAAACAGATTATTCTTTTGTATCAAATCATCAATGCTTTTTATTGGCGAATCAATTGTTGAATTATAAATCAGATAATCACAATCTTTAGCCTTCGAATAAAATTCTTCCATAGAGATAGTTACTGAACCACTTTTATTCTCTGGATTTGAATTTTTTAAACCTTTAAAAATATAATCTCCTCCACCCAATTTTATCATATTCGGTATATAATCATCACTCTTTCTCACTACAACTTTCCCTGTAGAATTTATAAAAAAATAAGCAACTTTGTTATTTTTTTTATTATGTATTTTATTTTGTGCTCCACTTTTTTCAATACTCTTTTCAGAGTCCACAACCTGACGTTTTATATTATTTACTATCTTTATTTTTTCTTTAAAAAAATCATCTGCCTTATCCCTTTTATTTGTTAGTTCGCCATAAATTTTTATCCATTCAAGTCTGCCTAATGGATTACTTTCATAACTTGATTCATCTATTAAAACCGGAATATTTAGCTTCTCTAGTTTTTCTTTTACCTTTGGAGTGTGTAAAATCATTGTCGACTGTATTGATAAATCGCATTCATTCTCAACAAGACTTTCATAATCTGGCTGTGAATACTTTCCAGCATATTCTATTTTTCCTGATTTCATTGCTTCTTTAGCTTCATCTATATACCATCCATCTGTATTTGTTCCACTAAATCTTATAACATCAAGAGCATCTATTGACTTAAACAGGGACATTACCGATGAGGCGACTAGGTAAATATTGTGGCTCTCCTGATTTATAACAGTATAATTTTTCCAAGCCTTATATATACTCAAATCTGATTTACTAAGACTGTTCTTTGAGCTTTTTGTTTTATACTCCATATACTTCATATAATCTGTTTTTGGAACAATTAAATAATCTCTTCCATTAACTGTCTTAATCATTTTGTATTTTTTGTTTTCATAATAATATATTCTAAAGCCACTAGCATATTTTATCTTTTCTGATTCCATTAATTTATCTTTTTTTAACCCTGTCAAATTTGGAATCTTATTTAAGTTTTCTTCCTTTTTTACTTCTTTTTTTATCCCCATATTATCATTATGATAAGTATTAGAGCATCCCATAACAGCAAAAAGCATACTAAAAAGTATGCTTATTACTGTTGCTAATTTTATTTTTTCTGTTAGATAATTATTTTTTCTCATTTTTCTTTTTCCATACTAAAATACCACCTAATACAGCTACACATGCTCCAATAATGGCAACTACGGCTATATTAGTAGCTTTGTTATGACCAATTTGCTCTTTTTCATTTGCAAATTTAGCACTTTTTTTGTCAAATGTCATACGATACTCGATTTCATGAGGTTTGCTCATTGCTGTAGTATCACCAATTACTATCATTTCTTTATCCAAAACTAAAACCGGTATTTCAAAAACTGAATTACCTTTTTTATTTACAGGAGTATATTTTTTACCATTCACAATCATATAATCATAGTGTTTACTACTCCACTGAATTTTTGCTGTTGCTTTTTTATTTTTTACTACAACTTCTGCTGGTGAAGTAATTTTAGCTCTTCCTGAACCACCTTTTAATGAAACTTTCATTAAATACTTACCATTTTTTAAATCTATTGGAGCAACGTTTGATTTATGACGTGCTTTAGAAGCAGATGCCTTAATCGCACCAGCTGGTAATGAATCTGCTCTAAACAAAATCTGATGATCATACCATTTTTGTTTTCTCTTACTAAATCCAGTGCATTCTAAACTTTGATCTAAAGCATCAACTTTAACTTCATATGTGTAAGCTCCCTTAGCATCCTCGACATATTTAGAATAGGCATCCTCGCCTTTAGTTACAGCTTCTTCGCCTGTTCCCATATATAGCTTTTCATATCCTTTTCCACCAAGTGTAATGACCGCAGTCATACCTTCTGGTTTTACAGATAATTTTGCCTTAACGACTCTAAACATTGAAGAACTAGACTCTACTTTGACATCATATTTTCCTTCAACTACATCTGAAGCTTTGATAGAGTACATACCCTTTTCTTCTACATCACTTTGCTTTATTCTTTCACTTTGCGTTGCAACCTGATTATTTGCTGATGCGTAAGTTGGTACAGCTGATGCCAAAAACATAGCTCCCATTATTAATGAGATTGTAAATTTTTTTAATTTATTCATTGTTATTACTCCTGCAAACATTGATACTTTATCTTATTCTATTTAATTTTATTTACATACATCTGTTGTACGTTGTAATCCTGTCCTAAGCCTTCTAAAACACATGTAACTTCATAGCCTTGAGCTGTAAATTTTGATTTCCATGAATCTGGCTCATCTCCTGCCATATCATTATTAGCATGATCTCCAGCTACAACCATAAGTGGCATAATAACAACTTTTTTGTACTTTGGATTTGCCTTGATTTTTGCAATCAAATCATCAACAGATGGTTTAGCTTCAACAGTTCCAACGAAGAAGTTTTCCTTACCTAAACTTGTAAAGACATTTTGGAATTTTGCATAAGTTTCATTTGATTTTGCTTCTGTACCATGTCCCATAAAACAAATAGCGGTTTCGCCATCATCATATTTTTTATATTTTTCACTCAAAATATTAGCAAGTTTTGTATAATCCTCATCCTTTGATAAAAGTGGCTCACCTACAACTACGCTTTTAATACCTTTTCCATATTTTTTAACATCTTTTTTTACATCTGAGTATTCAAATCCTGACATTAAATGAGTAGGAACAATTGTTAAATCTGTTACACCATCTTTTTGAGCTCTTTGAAGTGCCTGTTTAACATTATCAATTTCAATTCCATCTCTCTTTTTTAACTTGTCGATAATTATTTGAGATGTAAATGCTCTTCGAACGTCACAACCTGGATGAGCTTCTCTAATTGCAGATTCGATACCACCAATAGTGATATTTCTACTATCATTATAGCTTGTACCAAAACTTACAACTAAGATTGCAGATTTTTGCTCTTTTTTTGACTCGCTAGAAGTTGCTTTCTTATCCTCGGAAACAGTTTTACCGCATCCCCCTAATATAGAAGCAGTCATAACTGACACACAACATGCAACTACTAGTTTTTTTAGAATTTTTTTTGACATTTTATAATCTCCTTTTCTTTCCTTGAAATTACCTAATGCCACGTATTGATCAAGTTATAAAATTATTTAACAAACTTATAATTTTATTATACAACCAATTACTCGTGGTTTAAGCATTTCGCTTTTGTATAACAATAGGCAGGTCTCCTGACTTATAGATTTGCTTTTTACACCTTCCCAATTGCTCAGTGGCTTCGTAAAAAATATCTATTTACAGTGACGAGTTCGTATAGGACTTACACCTATTTCCCTTTTCACCTAATAAAAACTAGGCACCTATTGCGTTTGTTAATTACTTCATGTGTTATAGTACACTAAACGAATAAGTTTTACAATACAATTTTGGTCATTTTTCAATTGTATAAACAATGTATACACTATGAATAATCTTTTATTTTTATTCATTCTATGCTATAATTGTTATCTGTGCAAAAAACAAATGTCTTTGCTAGACGAATAATATATAAAGTATCGACTAATTAATACATTTGTTTAATCCGATGCACATAACTATAAAACCAATCATAACTATAAAGGAGAAAAAAATGAAAAAAGCAAATTCAAATGCCAATGAATTCAAACCATTCATTTCATCTGATCAAGTTATCCCTGAAATGACGTTTACTTCAATTCTTCTTGGCATAATCCTTGCAGTTGTATTCGGTGCTGCTAATGCTTACCTTGGATTAAAAGTAGGTATGACAGTATCCGCATCTATCCCTGCTGCAGTAATCTCAATGGGAATTATTCGCGTTATTTTAAGACGTGACTCAATTCTCGAAAATAACTTAGTACAAACAATCGGATCAGCCGGTGAATCCCTTGCTGCTGGTGCAATCTTTACTTTACCTGCAATATTTATGTGGATTAAAGAAGGAAAGGGAGCTCACATTTCTTTCCTTGCTATCGCAGTAGTATCAATTGCAGGTGGTTTATTAGGTATTTTATTCATGATTCCATTACGTACAGCACTTATCGTAAAAGAACATGAAACTATCCCTTATCCAGAAGGAACAGCATGTGCCGAAGTTCTTATCGCTGGTGAAACAGGTGGCTCTGCCGCATCAATTGTTTTCTCAGGTTTAGGACTTGCTTCAGTATATAAATTCTTCTCTGAAGGTCTTCACCTTTGGCCAGGATCAATTAATTTTGAACTCAAAAAATATAAAGGTGCAGCAATCGGCGGCGACCTTCTACCAGCTTTATTAGGTGTAGGTTACATTTGTGGTCTTAGAATTGCATCATTTATGTTTGCCGGTGGTGTTTTGGCATGGTTCGTTATTATGCCACTTATTTCTTTATTTGGTGGTAACGCAGTCATCGCTCCTGGTTCTATTCCAATCAGCAAATGTGATTCATTTACTCTTTGGAAAAGCTACATTAAATACATTGGTGCTGGTGCAGTAGCTGCCGGTGGTATTATTTCACTTGCTAAATCTACTCCACTTATTATCCGTACATTCGTTGATAATATCGCATCATTAAAAGATAAATCATCTACAGATAAATCACTCAGAACAAGCAAAGACTTATCTGTTAGATTTATTGGAATTTCAATAGTTGTAATCTGTGCAGTTTTATTATTAACTCCTGGATTACCATTTAACATTCCAACATTATTATTAATTCTAATTTTTGGTTTCTTCTTTGCAACTGTTTCTTCAAGAATGGTTGGATTAGTAGGAAGCTCAAACAACCCAGTATCTGGTATGGCAATTGCAACTTTACTTATTTCTTCATTCGCTTTAAAAGAAACTGGAAATGCCGGTGTTACTGGAATGGTTGCTGCTATCATGATTGGTACTGTTGTATGTATCATTGCTGCTATCGCAGGCGATACATCACAAGATTTAAAAACTGGTTATCTTGTAGGTGCAACTCCAAAAACTCAGCAAATTGGTGAATTTATTGGTGTAATTGCATCTGGTTTAACAATCACTGGTGTATTATATCTTTTAGATAAAGCTTGGGGATTTGGTTCCAAAGAACTTCCTGCTCCACAGGCTGGCTTAATGAAAGTAGTGGTAGAAGGTGTTATGAGTAACAACCTTCCTTGGACATTAGTTTTCGCTGGTGTTGCCATTGCAATCGTATTTGAAGTATTACAACTTCCTGTTTTACCAATTGCTATTGGTTTATATTTACCAATTACTACATCAACACCAATCCTTCTTGGTGGACTTGTTAGATACTTTGTAGAAAAACGTGCAGAAAAGAAAAATTCAGAAGATAAAGAAACAATAGTTACAAATGGTATTCTTTACTCTTCTGGTTTAATTGCAGGTGAAGGTTTAATCGGTATCATCCTTGCAATATTCCAGATTATTCCAGTTAAGAACTATACTAACCTTGCTGAATTTATTGCTGTTCAACCACGATTAGCTGGTTCAAGCAATGCAGCATTAAAAGGTCTTTCTAACATTTTAGCAAGCGATATTCTTGGTTTAGTAACATTCTTACTATTAACATTATCATTACTTCGCTTCTGCTATAGAAAACATAAAAACAACTAATGTTTGTTTATCAATAACTAAATAAATCATCCCTATCTAGTTTGTGCTCATAAATTAGATAGGGATTTGTTTTATCCACGAAAGGGGACATAAAATGTTCAAAAAGCACAAATCATCTTTCAACTATGTTGATTACATCCCATCTCACAATCCAAAATACAAATGGGATAAAAAAGAAAAAGACTCAAATGAACTAGTTACAATCTATATTGAAAGAAAAAATTTGTCCGATAAATTTGCTCAAAGATTTTTCAAAAAACCAAAAGTAACAAATGTTGACCTTGATAAATTTGGAAGCTTTGTATGGCTAAAAGTAGATGGTAAAAAGACCATATACGAAATCGGAAAAGAAATAAAAAAAGAATATGGCGAATCCGTTGAACCTCTATATGAACGACTAGCCACATTCATCGAAATACTAAGAAAAAATCAATTCGTTAAATTAGAGAAATCTATTAAAAACTAAATACATATAAATACACAAAAAAGAAGTGCCAATGACTCTCGCATAATCATCGACACTTCTTCTTTTACGCTCTCTTAGTCCCCCAACCAAAATAGCTCTTCTCTTTTTGTAAAACCTGTCTTCGATATACGCTTCCCCAAACATATATCTCAAACTTTAATTACCTTTTTGTATATACCATATACTGTTTTTCCATTCCTTTATTCCTATATATACATTCCAATTCCCATATTCTCTTCCTTATCGCGCTCCCCAGCACTTAAGGTATCAAATATTCATTCATTAACTATACTCAATACTCCTTATTAATAGTCCAAAGCCTCACCGTGATCAACTTTTATAACTATTTTATACGCCCTGATAATTCAATTTTTGTATACCTACCTATTAACAACTACTCCCTCCTTGTTTCATTATTTATCAGGTATGGTTATATTATAGCAAATTACCCAAATAAAATCCATCTTTTATTATCATTTTTGATATTTTCTACTATTTGTATAGACTAACTTTTAACATTTTTTAACATTTCGACAATCCCGTTTCCATTTTTGTCCATGACACTTCGGGCTCAGTGGCAATTTTTTTTATTTATATGAATTTCACTATTACTTTTTATTGTTGGAAATACAACATTTTCTATAATTTTTGCTCTTTTTTTTATTTTTAATACCATTTTTTTCTACGAAACTTTTTAGGAAACAATTCGTTTTTGTTCAAAAACAGTTTTCTTTTGTATTTTTTAGAGAACATTAAGTTTTTTGTACACTTTTCACAAAAATGCTCTTTACAACAGAATCGAAAATGATTATAATCTAATTTGGCTGTAAAGAAAATAGCTTTTTAAATCCCTAATTTTATTTAATTTTTTACTATTTATAGATACGACTTTAAACTATATATTATGTAATTTATATTTTTTAAAAAATTAAATCAAGCTATTTTGTAGACAACTTATTACTAAACTATACACTTTATTAATCAAACACAAAAGAGGAGAAGAAAATGAAAAACATTACCCCAAAAAAGAAAAAACTAATTATTAACTCAGTAAAAGCATTGGTTTCAATCACTTTATTATTAGTAATTGCTACTCATGCACCTAATTTGACAAATACACATAATGATTCTTATGCACAAAAAGCAAATTCATCATATTGCCAAAACAAATAATTTCTATTTTCGATAAAATCCCATATTAAGATATACCTTGGGTACAAAGGTGAAATTTAAATAAAAAAGACGATAACGGCAAATAAAACATTATTTATCACTATCGTCTTTTTATTATACTTTTTATTACTTAACTATTTTAAATTTTTCAATTCATTCATAATTTCTAAATCTGAAGCAAGAACCTTCATGTTTGTAGTTATAGGATCTTCCCCAGGTTTTGTTACTGTAACCTCAATAATTGTTCCTTCTGGCATTCCGTTAACTACAACTCTTCTAAAAAACTCAGCCACTTTTGGATGATTATTTATAAATTTATTGCGCATTCCCATTACTTTCATTAGTGATGCTGGATTAATCATTTTTTATACCTCATTTTCTAAATTTTTTTGTAAACCTATTACAAGTTTCATTTACCATAATTATACTTTTTCAGATGTTATTGTCAACGGATTAAATAAAATTATGAATAATTTCTTTTTTGCGTTATAATTAAACAGTGTTTAAAGGTTTAAAAATAAATCTTTAATTAAATATCAAAAAACAAAACTATATAAATTCTATTCACAAAGGAGAACTACTATGATGCAAAAAAACACCCCAAATATTGATAATTCGTGCTTTCTTGCCGATGGATGTATTGTAAGACAAGATGTAACACTAGAAAAAGATTGTAGCGTTTGGTTTAATGCAACACTTCGTGGTGATGAAGACTCTATCTACATTAGGTCCTGCACAAACATACAGGATAATGCCGTGATTCACTGTGACAAAGGTTTTCCTGTTACAATTGGTCATAATGTTACAATTGGTCACGGAGCAATTATACACGGCTGTTCTATTGGCGACAACAGTTTAATTGGTATGGGAGCAATCATCCTAAACGGAGCCAAAATCGGTAACAACTGCATAATCGGAGCCGGTTCTCTTATAACTCAAAACACAATAATTCCAGACAACACAATGGCTTTTGGAAATCCTTGCAGAATAAAAAGAGAGCTTACACCAGAAGAAATTGAATCTAACCAAAGAAATGCTAATTTTTACGTAGAACTTTCAAAAAGTTATCAATAATTTTTTCATGTTTTTCAAAAAAATCTATTGATTTTTTTTATTTACTGTGATATTATAATAAACGGTTCGTTGGTCAAGCGGTTAAGACGCCGCCCTCTCAAGGCGGAATCACGGGTTCGATTCCCGTACGAACTGCTATAGCACATCAGAGGATGTGCTTTTTTTATACCCAAAAACATTATTCTAATTTTATTCTTTTTTATATTTCCTTTTTTATTTCATTATCATTTCTATTCTTTTTTATATTTCACTATTTATTTTTTTCACAAATGTGTTATACTTTGTATAGAAGAACCTTTTCGTTTTTTTTCGAAAAATAATGTTTTATTGTTCTTCTTTACAAAAATTATTACACTTTTAAAACACTTATATTTAATGGAGGAATTTAATTATGCCAAAATGGTTACAAGATGCGGTTTTTTATGAAATATATCCACAGTCTTTTAATGATACTAACGGGGATGGTATCGGAGATCTCGATGGAATAGTCGAAAAACTTGATTACATTAAATCTCTAGGATGCAATGCTCTTTGGATTAATCCATGCTATGATTCACCTTTCAAAGATGCTGGATATGACGTAAGAGACTATAAAAAAGTAGCACCTAGATACGGAACAAACGCAGATTTATATCGCTTATTTGGAGAAGCCCACAAAAGAGGTATACACGTTTTATTAGATCTTATTCCTGGTCATACTTCTGAAGAACACGCTTGGTTTAAGGCTAGTCAAAAACAAGAACGTAACGAATATTCTGACCGTTATGTATGGGCCGATCATACTTTTAGAATTGAAAACTATCCTTACGTTGCTGGAGAAAGCGAACGTGATGGAATTTATATGTTAAATTTTTACAAATGCCAACCTGCACTTAATTACGGATTCTTTAATCCAACTGAACCTTGGCAGATGTCTTATAAAGACCCTGCTTGCCAAAAAACAAAAGAAGCATTAAAAGATGTAATGCGTTTTTGGTTAGATCGCGGATGCGATGGCTTTAGAGTTGATATGGCAAACTATCTCGTTAAAGGGGAAGATGAGAATCGTACAGGTACATGCGCAATATGGAAAGATGTTCGAAAAATGCTAGAAAAAGATTATCCTGATGCAGCCCTTGTTTCAGAATGGGCAAATCCACCACAGTCGATTGGTGCCGGCTTCCATATGGATTTTCTTTTGAATAACCCTGGAACAGGATATAGCACTCTTATGCGTGATTACAGCAATGCTAAATCAAATGCTAATACAAGTGGTGTCAACAACAAAAAAGTGGACGTCACTAGCGACAGAAGCTTCTTTAAAAAAGATGGTAATGGTGATATCATGCGATTCTTGAATGATTATTTGCCTATGTATAAAGAATCAAAAGAAAAAGGGGGCTATGTAAGTATCGTTACTTGTAACCACGATACTCCTCGTGCAAGAAGAACTCTTGATTACGATGAATTAAAACTAGCATATGCTTTTATTTTCACCATGCCAGGTGTGCCATTCCTTTATTATGGTGATGAAATTGGTATGAGATATCTAGATATTCCAACCAAAGAAGGTGGATACGGCAGAACCGGAAGCCGTACTCCTATGCAGTGGAATAGAAATAAAAATCTTGGTTTTTCAGATGCTCACGAAGAAGATATTTACCTTCCTGTAGATTCATCTTCTGATGCTCCTACAGTTGAAGCCCAAGAAAAAGATCCAAACTCTCTTCTTAATACAGTTAGAAACATTATAAATTTAAGACATGAATACACAGACTTAAATGCTGATGGAGACTTTGAAGTAATATACGCTAAAGAAAGCGAATTACCTTTCATTTATAAACGCGGAGAACTATATATAGCAATCAACCCTTCAGCTAAAACAGTAACTGCTAATGTTAAAACAGGATCAAAAATCATTTATTCCATTGGGAATGGCACCCTAAACAACGAAGGCATTACTCTAGAACCACAGAGTTTTGTAGTTATTAAATAATATTTTTTATTAACACATTTTTCTCTGTTTTCCTTTTCATAATTTTTTCATGGAATTTTCTCCATGTATTAAATAAGCCACCGTAATTGGTGGCTTATTTCTTTTTATCAATGTTATATTTCTATTACAAGTTTCTTTTTTCTAAAATTTGCTTCGTTTAATGCATAAAAAAAACACCACAAATGCATTAGCATTTCTGGTGCATCGTTCTGATTCCTAACAGAACATAAGGTAATATAATTAATAAAGGAATTTAAGGAAATGGTTTACAATATATAGTCAAACGAATTACGGGGGGGGAAAATATATAATTCGTTTACTAATCTATCGCTTCAACACGTATATAATATCATGGTTTTTTTTATCTTCAAGGTAGTATTTTTGATTGTCAAATTTGACCCTGTTTTGATTGTTTTTGAATGATTTTTGAATTTTTTTGCCCTTTTGTGAGAGTTATAATACGTTTAAACCATAACTAAGAGAACATATATTTTAATTGATAAAGTTTTCTTTTTTTAATATAATTATAGTGTCATAAGTTGTTTCAACTTACGTTCAACGATATATAGACTATAATATTTTATTACACATAGAAAAGGATGAAGCATATGAAATCATATTTTAAAAATTTATATAATTATCAATTAGTACCCTTTGAAAAAGAAATAGTTTTGTTTTGTTCTAGAGACTATATTAACGAAGCACTTAATATCCGAAAGGATTTAAACGAAGAAATCGTTGCAAAGGCTTTTTTTGCCTCTGAAATCGATTCATACATAGAAGATGTCGCTAACAAGATTCTTGAAATTGTAATGGAACAAACTGAATGGTTTTTAGATGACAAAGAAAAAGAAGCTGCATACCAGGCAGAGCTAGATGAAACTATTACTTCTATCGAAGAAACCGAAGGTATATCTTTTGATGAATTGACAACTGAAGATTGCTTGGACTTTTGGGGAGTCGAAACAAAAGAAGAAGTTCTTGACGAGATTCGTATAGCTGCTGATTTTAGAATTAAATATGCTCTATTTTGTTCATACCACAATGGTTTAGATTTAAAAGCAATTGATCTCTTCACACCAGATGCATTTAATTCAGACTTTTTGGTTAATTATATAAAAAAAGATCTAATTGTGAACAAAGAAATCGAATTATAAACAAAATATATACATATTTTAATACTTCTTTCAAAAATTAAACACATTATAGACACATTAGTACGTTATATTATATACATAGTTGAGCAACAGTTACTGTTTAATTACTGTAGCTAGTAATTTTTTTCATAATACTCCCCTTAGAGAGTCCTTAGGACTCTCTTTTTTTGTCTTTTTTCTTTTATTCCATATTTTTATATGATAAAATTTCTATATAGCTTATTTATAAAAATTAAATATAAAAAACTATGAAAATATGGAGGACGAATTATGAATTATCAAATCGAGGGTGAACCATTACCAGTTGTTTCTGTTTCACTAGCGCCAGGGGAAGCTATGATTACAGAAAAAGGTGCCATGTCATGGATGTCACCAAATATGAAAATGGAAACATTAGGTGGTGGACTTGGAAAAATGTTAGGTCGAGCTTTTTCCGGCGAAGCAATGTTTGTCAATCGTTATACTGCAATGGGCGGAAATGGTTTTATCGCATTTGCATCAAGTTTTCCTGGCTCAATTAGAGCATTTGAAATCACACCAGGAAATGATTTAATATGTCAAAAGAGTGCCTTTTTAGCTTCTACAGAAGGTGTTGAATTCTCTATTGCTTTCCAACGTAAATTAGGAAGCGGATTTTTCGGTGGAGAAGGCTTTATCATGCAAAGACTCTCAGGAAATGGTACTGCATTTGTTGAATTTGATGGTTATATCAAAGAATATAATCTTCAACCTGGACAACAAATCATTATCGACACTGGATACCTTGCTGCAATGGACAGCACTTGTACAATGGACATTCAATCTGTTCCAGGCGTTAAAAATATGTTATTCGGCGGAGAAGGTATCTTCAACACTGTAATCACAGGTCCTGGACGTGTTTGGTTACAGAGTATGCCAATTTCTCAAATGGCTTCAACAATTAGTCATTATATTCCTGGAAAATAAATCAATTTTAAATTTTAACTAAATACTCAAGCTTAATACAGCAGATGTTAGCCTACATCGGATAACTCTGCTGTATTTTTGATACGTTTTATTTTTTGTAATAAAATATGTTTCTTTCTTAAAATCTATCTATTTCAAATATTTTTGAGGCACCATTATTTTCTTTATTATTTTTCATGTTGTCGCTTTCTATGTTTTTGCAAATTAGCTTACTGTTTTTTAAAATTTCCTTAATATTTATCGCACTTTCTACTATTCCACAATCTTTTGGAATCAACGAAGTATAATCCACAATTTCAAGTTGATTTTCTTTAAAATATGTGGAATTTATTTCTTTTTCGCGAGTATATTTGCTATACCATAGCGCATACATTCCATAATCCATTGGTCCTTTTACATCTTTTTTGATAGAATCTCCAATAAATAGACATTCATTTGGACATGATTTTGCTTTTTTTATAACTAAATCAAGTATTTTCTCACTTGGCTTCTCCGCGCCGCTTTCTTCACTCGAGACGATAAAATCAATTTTTTCTGATAGACCCAAGCGTTCAATTTTGTCATGTTGTATCAAAGCCGTCATATCAGTACAAATACCTACTTTGATTTTGTTTTTTCTCAGAAAATCAATACTTTCAATCAAATTATTCTCTAATTTCATATTTTCTAACATAGTATCCCAGTACATTCTCGTCAAAATACTCGTATGTGGAAAAACCGGCAAATTAAATTTTTCCAAAAGCATCTGATATCTAATCACCCTACTATGAATTGCGCCAATATCTAATCCTACTCGATTTTTTTGTTCTTTCTTTAATTTTTCTAAAGTTACATTCGTTTTTTCCTTATCTATATCAAATTTATTTTTCAAATACTCTGCGACCTTATCTGCTGCAATATTATCGCAATCTTTAAAACTATAAATAGTATTATCTATATCAAAAATAACAGTTTTTATCATTTTTCTCACATCCTCAGAACTTAATTCTAAATAAACTTTAAATAACTACAAAGCCCCAAACAATTAAAAAGCCCTAGATGCACTAACTATGTATATTGCAAGATTTCACAATATCCATATCCTCACCTAGGGCCTATTCTACTTATTTTTTATTTGTTTAAAAACTCTTTAACCTGTTCATAAATGCCTTGTGCATCTAAGCGATATTTTTTCAATAATTCAACTGCTGGACCTGACTCTCCAAATGTATCATAAACACCAATTCTCTTCATTGGAACTGGTTCATTTTCCATTAAAGCTTCAGCTACAGCTCCACCAAGACCTCCGATTACAGAATGTTCTTCTACTGTAACAACTTTCTTTGTCTTTCTAGCTGATTTAACAACCAAATCAACATCTAAAGGTTTAATAGTGTGGATATTTATAACTTCTACAGAAACACCATCCTTCTCAAGCATTTCAGCAGCCTGAAGTGATTCATTTACTTCTAATCCTGTTGCAAAAATAGTTAAATCTGTTCCTTCTTTTAAAACAATTCCTTTACCAATTTCAAATTTATAATCAGCATTGTCATTAATTACAGGGACAGCTAAACGTCCAAATCTTAAATAAACAGGACCATCCATCTCATAAGCAGCTTTAACAGCAGCTCTTGCTTCAACATCATCTGATGGATTAATAATTGTCATTCCAGGAATTGTACGCATTAATGCGATATCTTCATTACACTGATGTGTTGCTCCATCTTCACCTACAGAAATTCCTGCGTGTGTTGCTCCAATTTTAACATTTAAATGTGGGTAGCCTACAGAGTTACGTACCTGTTCAAATGCACGTCCTGCTGCAAACATTGCAAAAGTGGAACAAAATGGAACTTTACCTGTTGTTGCGATACCAGCTGCAACGCCAACCATATTGCTTTCAGCAATACCACAATCTATATGTCTTTCAGGAAAAGCATCTTTAAAAATGCCAGTTTTAGTAGCTGCAGCAAGATCTGCATCTAAGACAACTAGGTTGTCGTGCTCTTTACCTAATTCTACTAAAGCATTACCATAACTTTCTCTAGTTGCTATTTTTTTTACTTCTGACATAATGCTTCACCTGCTTTCTTTAATTCTTCCATAGCAATTTCAAACTGTTCATCATTTGGCGCTTTTCCATGCCAGCCAACCTGGTTTTCCATAAATGAAACACCTTTACCTTTTACAGTCTTCATTACGATTGCTGTAGGCTGTCCTTTAACTTCTTTAGCCTCTTTAAATGCAGCACGTAACTGTGAAAAATCATTCCCATCTTCTACATTAATTACGTGGAAATTAAAAGCTTCAAATTTTTTATCGATTGGATATGGCGAACATACTTCATCAACAGAACCATCAATCTGTAAACCGTTATTATCAACGATTACACAAAGATTATCCAATTTACGGAAACCTGCAAGCATAGCAGCTTCCCATACTTGTCCTTCTTGAATTTCTCCATCACCTAAAAGAGTATATACTCTATATTTATCATTTGATAATTTAGCTGAAAGGGCCATACCAACTGCTGCTGAAATCCCCTGTCCTAATGATCCACTTGACATATCAAGCCCTGGAGTGTGCTGAATTGCAGGATGTCCTTGTAAATCAGACCCAATGTGTCTTAATGTTTCCATCTCACTTTTTGGGAAAAATCCTCTCTCAGCTAATGCTCCGTATAAACCAGGTGCAGTGTGACCTTTAGATAGAACGAATCTATCTCTATCTGCTTTCTTAGGTTCTTTAGGATCAATGTTCATCTCTTCAAAATAAAGATATGTAAATAAGTCCGCTGCAGATAATGATCCACCTGGATGTCCAGATTTTGCAGCATGAACTCCTGTAAGAATACTCTTACGGACTTCAACAGCGATTTTTTGAAGTTCTAAATCTGTCATTTTTTCTCTCCTTATGTACTTTTAGGTTATAACAAATATTAACAAAAATGTTTTAATGCATAGTTACTTCTACTCTAACTCATAATATGCCTTCTTGTCAATCAATCATTGCCACATTCTTAGTTTAACAGATAAATATAATTTATTCACTATAAAATTATTACTATATCCATTTTTTTATACTATTCTCCAAAAACAGCTATATAATCCTTCTGAAATTTTTCTATTCCCTGATCTGTTAAAGGATGTTTAGTCATTTGATCAATTACTTTATATGGAACTGTTGCAATATCTGCTCCAGCTAATGCACAATCAGTTACATGAATAGGATTTCTAACTGATGCAGCGATTATCTGAGTTTTGTAATCATAAATGGCAAATATTTCTGAAATTTGTCTGATTAAATCAATTCCAGGAGTATTAATATCATCTAATCTTCCTAAAAATGGTGATACGTAAGTTGCGCCTGCTTCTGCTGCTAATAGTGCCTGATTAGCTGTAAAAATCAATGTGCAATTAGTTTTTATCCCTTCTGCTGTTAATGCTTTAATTGCTTTTAAACCTTCACTTGTCATTGGAATTTTAACAACCATATTTGGATGTATTTTAGCAATCTCACGTCCTTCTTCAATCATTCCCTTAGCATCTGTTGTAGTAGCCTTTACTTCGCCACTGATAGGTCCATCAACAATTGATGCTATTTCCTTGATTACTTCATTAAAATCTCTTCCTTCTTTAGCAATTAATGATGGATTAGTTGTCACTCCACTAATTACCCCCATATCATTTGCTTTTTTGATATCTTCTACATTCGCTGTGTCGATAAAAAATTTCATTGTAAGTTTCCTCCCATTCCTAAATTTAATTATTATTTTCTTTATTAATTATCACACTTTAATAGTGTCATTTACAGTAACCTTAAGATCTTTTTGTCCATAATATGCATTCGCCCCATGCTTACGGTAATAATGCTTATCCTGAAGTTCTTTAGGTGCTTCCTTCTCATTCGGATTAATCCACTCACTTTGTGCTGCCATCTTAGCTACTTCTTCTAAAACTACAGCATTGTGAACAGCCTCATTTGCATCTTTCCCCCATGTAAAAGGTCCATGATTTTTACATAACACTGCCGGAGTAGCCTCATAATCCTTTGCTCTTCTTTCGAATTCATCTGCAATTAATATTCCTGTATTTTTCTCATAATTCTCGTCAATTTCTTTTTTCGTTAGATTTCTAACACATGGAACTTCCCCATATATATAATCAGCATGTGTCGTGCCATAGCAAGGAATGTCACGCCCAGCCTGAGCCCAGCTTGTAGCCCATGGTGAATGTGTATGTACTATTCCACCAATATCTTTAAATCGGTTATACAAAACAACATGCGTAGGTGTATCTGATGAAGGATTATATCTTCCTTCTACCTTATTTCCAAAAAGATCAACCACAACCATATCATCTGGCGATAACTTGTCGTAGTCAACACCACTTGGTTTAATAACAACTAGTCCTTTTTCTCTATCAATTCCACTCACATTTCCCCATGTAAATGTTACTAAATGATATTTAGGCAAAAGCATATTTGCTTTATAAACTTTCTCCTTTAATTCTTCTAACATGTCTCTCTTCTCCTCTCCTTCCTTTACCTGATTTTATAATAACCCCTATTCAATACTTTTTCAAGTATTTTTAAAATATTTTAATTCTTTTTAAAATATAAATCAGCTAATCATACAAATTTTTCCAATAAAATCAACTATTATCCGTCTTTTGTAATATTATTTGATATGATTGACAAAATTTCAATTAGTTACTTGACATTATATATATATATATATAATTTTTATGATAATTATAACATTTTAAGGAGGCAGCTTTATGATAAAAATACTAACATTTGTTGGAATATCGATAGGCATATTATCAATATTTTTTATATTTAGCATCAATTGCCAACAAGTCTCAATCACTAATAACTATAAATGTCTAATGATTATGACTGATAAAGAGATACCACTAAACAAAATGTATGATATTGCTAAAGAAAACAATTTAACTTTTCAAATACGCAATTTTTGTAAATCAAATTTGTTTGACAGAACAATCAAAATAAAAACAATTAATCCAACATCTAAAATAAAATTAGGAAAACAAAATTCTCTTTTACCTAACAAAAATGTATACGTATCAGAATATAAAAAAGAGAATCAACAAAAAACAAATATATATTTTATAGAACCTAACAACAAAAATGATTTAGATAATGTACAGCACATATTAAGTTCTAATGGCATTAATGCATCTTATAATAATAGTGACAATTACCATCTTGGTTATAATTTATTTTTCCAAACCAATATCATTTTTGTCATTGTATTGTCGTTGATTACGGTTTTTGCCACTCTAATGCATTACATTTCTCGAACCAAAGAAATATCTATTTTAAAAATAAATGGTAAATCTGCATTTTCAATCTCCTTTGCGCTATATAAAAAAGAGCTTTTAGCTACATTCAAGGGACTATTGATGATAATAATTCCATTCTCCATTTATATTATTTTAAAAGATGCATCACAACTTTTTTATTATTTCGAATTAGTTTTTATTATTTCTTCTCTGACATTATTTATATATTCAATTATGGCTTTACCTGGTTTGATATATATAAATTTACTAAACGTAACAACTAGTGTAAAAAATAATAAAAATAATATACTTGTATATCTAATACTACTTGTATTTAAAACGTTATTAACTGCAACTTTACTCATAAACATTATTAATGTTTTTAATGTTAGTAAGGAGCTCTATATTGCATTAGATAATAGCAATACTATAAAGGACTTAAATTTATATGAATTAAACATAACAAATTATACCTCTTCAAAGGTAAACAAAGAATTGATCGCTTATATTTCAAATATATCATCTGGCATTTATAAATATAAGTATTGTCCTGACGAGGATATTGATAAAGATTATATAATTAATGCTAATGATAGTAACGATTTGTATCTTCATAGCATTGAGGCATCTGCTAATCTGTTACCAAAACTAAATATAAAAGATATAAACAATAAAAAACTACATCTATCTAGTTCAAAAAATTATATTTTAATTCCTGAAAAGTATTGGAGTAACAAAAACTCTATCAAAAGAAACTATGATTCAGCGATAGACTATAAATGCATATGTATAAAAAATGATCAAAAGATTGTAAACTATACATCTCCAGATAGTTATTCGTATAATTTATTAATATCAATAACACCATTAAAAACTGATTTTTCTCCCGCTACAGGGCTAAGAATCTTTATGACAAAAGAAAATGCTAAGTTAGTAAGCCAAAAAATATCCAACCTAAAAATTGAACAAGCATCCATTAAGGTAAGACCTCTAAGCAATGAATTAAATGAAACTACTGGTAATATTAAATATTCTTTGCTAGGTAATATAATGTTTTTAATAATGCTAGTAATAGCTGTTGCTGTTGCAAACTATGTAAGTGTTATATCTTATTATGAAATAATAAAGAAAAAACTTGCAATCAAAAATTTTCTAGGTCAAAGTAACTTAAAAGATATCAGTAACTATTTATTAACCAACGGAATTATCACTGTAGTTATAAGTTTAGGAATCAATCCTTTCTTTATTCTTTTAATAATTCCTGAATCCATCGTATTTTTAATAATTCTACAAACTAAGTCATTTAAAAATACTACACTTATTTTAAAAGGAGAATAACAAAATGAAAGCTATTGTTTTAAAAAATATAAAAAAGAATTATAACGAACATGTAATTTTAGATAATTTTAACCTAGAAATTGAAGATGGTGATTTCGTTGGAATTAAAGGAAATAGCGGACGCGGAAAAACGACTTTACTAAACATCATCGGTCTTTTAGAAAAAGCAGAGGGCAACATTAAAATATATGATGAAACTGTAAATTTTTCTAACAAAAAGCAAAAGCTTAATATCCTTAAAAATACAATTGGATATCTCTTCCAAAATTATACACTTGTTGACGATTTAACTGTATACGAAAACTTAAAAATCGTCTTAGAAAAGAAATCGAAAAAAACTGCAAAACCACTAATGATAGATGCGTTAAATAAAGTTGGATTAAATGAAAATATGCTATTCAAGAAAGTCTGTACTTGTTCTGGCGGTGAACAACAACGAATAGCCATTGCCAGATTGATTCTTAAAAAATGTAAATTAGTTTTGGCTGATGAACCAACTGGAAGTCTAGATCCTGAAAATACAAAAATTGTAATGAACCTTCTAAAACAGCTTAACCATGAAGGTAAAACCATTTTATTAGTTTCACACGATTCTGAAGTCATTTCAAATTGCAAACGTATAATTGATTTAGAGTAGTTGATTTTTTATTTATAGTCTTTTGCACTATATATATCACTACAGCGTTAATAATAATAAGGGCTATGAAAACTAATTTTCCATATGCCCTTATTTTTTACTTTGTCTAATTACACTAAATATTTTTATTTTCCTATAAAACGTGTAATAGTAGAAATGCAAAAAGATGCAATACACATAATCACAATAGTTGCAACTGCTTTTTTTATAACTAATGATGCCGCAACAGCAATCAGCATAATAGCTGCGCAAACAATAATTCTATTCTTCCTCATAAAGCTTTCCTCCTTTTAAATGATATACTTTGCTTGATAATTCTGAAACTATTGTATCTATATGACTTGAAAAAATGATGCTATTTTTCCCATTTGATACATAATCTTTCAAAACACTAATGGCTTTCTTTTGACTCTTACTATCCATAGCATTTAATGGCTCATCCATAAGTAAAATTGGAATTTCTAGGGATAAAACTGCTGCCAAAAAAGTTTTATATTTCATTCCCAAAGAATAATCTCCCAAATCATCATTTATATAACTTTCCACCTCAAATATTTTCATATATTTTTTAAAATTATTCTCAAACTCTAATGAATTTTTTTTCCATAAAGCCCTTAATAATTCTGCATTTTCTCTTCCTGATAAATTGTCATACATATCTGGCGCATTAGAAATATAAATAGAATCCTCTCTAAATTTTTTTAAATTGGCATCCATATTATATTCATCAAGAACACCCGCAAGTATCTTAAGCAGCGTTGTCTTACCAGCTCCATTCATTCCATTTATACATACTATTTCTCCACCTTGTATTTCAAATGAAACATCTTCTAAAACCATATTTTCTGCATTATAAAAAAACTGTAGATGCTTTACAACCTTTTTTTCTTTCTTATTTTCCATTTTTCACCTCTCTTTAAATTTTAACATATGAAATATTACCTTCTATCAATGCTGCAATAATTAACAAAAATAATGCATCAAAGAAAAGTATAATATCAAACTTTAAATGAATTATTTTTGGTGGTCTATCCATTACTGCATTTAACACTAACTTAACTGTCTCTAATGATATAGACATAAAAAATATTAATGCCACAATTTCGAAACCTGCATGAAGAAATATTCCAGTTCTAATTGCATCATATGATCCAGCATTAATAGCACCCTCTACTACCCCTCCTAAAATTGCACCATTTATTATCATTATAATGCAACTTCCTATTCCTGCTGTAACAATTCCAATAAACAAAATTAATATAGCTGTTTTAGTATTATTTAACAAAAGTTCTATTGTTTTCATATTTTTAGGCCTTACTGCAAGTTTTTTATTCAAAAAAATAAGTACTCCACCTATAAAACCAATTAAATATACTATAAATGAAATTATTATTTCATTTTTAAAATATATAATTGTATCTATTTGATTTTTTATTATTGATTTCATAATTCACCTTTCAATTTTATAATTTATGATATTGCTTTGAGAAAAAAGTTCTTACAATAATTTAAAAATCATTTTCTTTAAAAATCTTTTTAATTATCGTAAACATCATAACTGACAAAATGATAATATATCCCAAATATATGTACTCAGCATTTTTCCATGTCACTCCATTTATCCAACTCCCGATGCAATTTATTATTAATACATATATCATTGGTATTAAATATAAATTTTGGGGAATACTTGTCATTTTGTGAAGAATTGAATAAATCTTATCATCCTCCAAATCTTCTATCTTGTGTTTTATGCATACTATGTATGGGTAGTGGTACATAACTGATGCTACTAATCCAAATATTATAGTTGTAAAAAATGTAATTATAAGTCCTTTCCAACCAAATGCTTTTGAATTTAAAAATATTACAATGCTCGCAATTATTGTCAAAATTGCATTTGCTATGTAAAATATACCTGCTAAACGCATTTTAGATATAATTAAATCCTTAATTTTATATTTAGACATCTTATAAAGATCTAACACTTTCCAATCATCCTCTAGCATAAATACTTTTTCAAAAACGCTTCTAATTGTACCTATTCCAGAAAAACAGTTTGACATAACAACAACAATAGTTACAATATCTGATAAGTATTGATTATTAATACTCATTTCTAATTTATACCACACAATTATTTTGATCAAAAAATCTAGTGGAAAAACAACATTCAATATCGTTTCTATAAGATTTTTTCTAAAGGTTTTAGATATTATTTTTATATCCTTCTTTAAAAAAAAGTTCTTAGGTTCAAATATTTTACCTATATAATCAATGTTTTTTAAATTCTTTATATGTTTTCTGTTTCTTAGTCTTTTCTCCAATATTACGCAGCTTGATAATTCAATAATTATTGCACATAATAACACCAATAAACAAAAACGATATACCTTCTCATCCCTTGTTACAATATTAAATATTTCTTTGAACTTAGACAAAAATAACATTTGGTAGTATTTTTCATCTAAGCTGTAATTAAGTAACTCTCCTATTGATTTAATGTTTTGTCTCATAAAAAGAATTTTTTCTATAAAAAAATCCATACATTTCAATGTAATTACACTAAATTCAACACTAAATATAACTTTTAATATTAAACTCAAAAAAAATATATATTTAGATATATATCCTTTTTCTTTGATAAGTCTCTTGTAAATTTTAGCACTTTTTATCAAGAAAAACGCTAACTCGAATACTATAATATATATAATAGCTTTAATATTGTAATATAATATAAAATAAAAAGACGAAGATATTATTACTGAGATATTTTCATATAAAGAATTAATTCTTGTAGAAAAAATACATATTCTTATTCTATCTGACATAGAAAAATTTGAAGTACAAAACATTTCATTTTTAATGATTTTATTTTGTTTATTTTCATTACGAAATTCTATATTACTAGTAATTGCAAACATATTCCATATCAAAAAAATACCTATTTTACCATATTTATAATTTAAAGACCTCAAAAAAAACCCTATTATTAATGTATAAATTATTATAAACACTACTTTTATTATTAAATCTTTCTTTCCATTTAAATTTAATTTAAATATTTTATTTTTATTTTTTAACCTTTTTCGAATATTTTCATTAAACAAATTTTTATAAACTACATATCTGTCTCCCATTTTTATAAGTTCTCCATCTCCTTCGTTATTTTTTTCTTTATCTCACCATATCTACTCTTAGGAATAGGCAAAATAATCCCATTATTCAATATAACTCTCCCCCATTCAATTTTTTTGATATAACAAATGTTAACTAAATAGCTCTTGTGTATTCTCACAAAACTATAATCCGACAACATTCTTTCAATCTGATCCAACTTATTGTAACTAAATAATTCTTCATCTGATATATTAAGTATGAAATTTACTCTATTTTTTTTACTTTCAATAAAAAGAATTTCCCTTATATCATTAATTACTTTCCCATTTTTAAAAAAAATAGATTTCCCACTAATTCTTAAATTCCTATTTCTTTGCACCTTATAATTCTCTATGAACGTAACAACTTTATGGAAATCTAATATTTTCTCCTTATCAACAACAATCATATTCTTTTTTTTGATAGATATTTTTTCAAATATATGCTTACTCAAAAAAATAATATCATATTCTTCTATAAATATTTTTTCATAATAATTCTCAGACATGATACTGACTTTATAACTATTGTCTTGATTGCATACAAAAGATTCTAATAAAGGCCAGAATCTTTTGTCTTTAATACCAACGACTAATATCTTCATCTATATCTTCCTGCTCCTTTTCTTTTAAACAAACGTTTTATAAGGACATACTACTCTTACCGTAATATGTCCTAGAAAAATTTCAACCTACTAATTATTTAGTTTTACCATGCAATTGCTCTTGCCATACTCTTTTTTGCAAGTCTTTTTACTGTCGCCTTAAATGCTGTCCATCCCATTGTCATAAGAGTTCCTGCTCCGCCTGATGCAATAGATCCAAGAATTCCTAATACGGTAACTAATGTTCCTGCTTTTAAAACAACATTAACAACTGTTGTTGCAACCGCTGAAGTTACTCCTAATTGTGCTGCTACTAATGCTATCATTATTTTGCGTACCTCCTTCCTTTAAAATATTCAAATGATTTTCATAAATTAGCTTATCATTTTAATCTATTATTTACAATAACATGAGTAAAGTTCGTATAAAAAACTATATAAAACGGATATTTTTTTTAATTATAATAGATTTTTATACAAAAAAGCCCTAATCTATAGGGCTTTTATTAAACATTTATGACTTATATACTTTTTACTCTTTTAAACAAATTCATTGCATTATCCCATGTAATTTTTTCAACTTCTTCTGTTGAAATTCCTTTTATTCTCGCAATTTCTTCCACAACATATGGAATATTACTTGAATCATTTCTCGTTCCTCTATTAGGCTCTGGTGCCATATAAGGACAATCCGTTTCAAGCAAAATTTTCTCAATTGGTATTTCTTTTACTGTCTGTTTTAGTTTTTTCCCATTTTTAAATGTAACAACTCCTCCAACTCCTATATAATAACCCATTTTTATATATTCTTTAGCCATCTCTGGTGAATAAGAATAACAATGAATTACACCTGGTATTTCTTCTGCTCTTATTTCTTTCATCACCCTAAACGTATCCTCTGCTGCATCTCTTGAATGTATAATTACTGGTAAATGTGCTTCTCTTGCTAATTCCATCTGTCTCTTAAACCAAAATCTTTGTGCTTTTTGAATATCCTTGTCCTTATCCCAGTAATAATCAAGTCCAATTTCACCTATCGCTACTGTTTTTTCCCATTTAGTCTGTTCTTTAAGCCATGCAAATGTTTCCTCATTTAAGCAATCAACATCACTAGGGTGTACTCCAACTGCTGCATATACATAATCATATTCTTTAGCAATTTCAATAGTTGTTTTAGTTGTTTCAATTGATGAACCTACATTAATTATCCTTCCTATACCTTTAGAAGGCATCGATTCTATTAGTTTTTTTCTGTCTTTATCGAATTTCTTGTCATCATAATGTGCATGTGTTTCAAATATCATTTTTAATCCTCTTACTACTTTCTTTAAAATTATTAAATTCTGTCAAAAATCAGCTCGCTCACCTGGCGCCTGCGCATTTAACTTTTAACTTTTTTATTGAATTATTCATCCTTATGTGTATCAACATAATCCTTTACCATATTCAACTCGTCAATATCTATGCAATGTTTTATAGTATTATTTGCAACCGCCTCAATACATTCATTTAATTCAAGCCAAAGAATTCCCGCAAGCTCTTCTTTTTGTAACTTAAACTCTTTTATATTATTATCAAGCCAAAGCAAGTAAACACGGCTAACCTGTCTGTCTACGTATTTTTCTCCATAAAAGGAATCAAATGTATCTTTTTTGTACAATCCTAAGTCAATAAGTTGATTTTCTCTAATTTCTAAATCTAATTCTTCTTTTAACTCTCTAATTGCAGATGGCATATAATCCGCACCAGCTGGTACATGACCTGCGCTTGAGATATCATAACATCCCGGAAATGAGTCCTTGTTACTCGCTCTTTTTTGCAATAAGACTTCAACTTTATCGCAAGTTTTTCTAACAATCCAAACATGCGCTGTTCTATGTCTTTTTCCTTCTCTATGAGCAATTTCTCTAGCAACAATTTCACCGGTAGGATTTCCGTTTTTATCTACTACATCTAAAAATTCCATATGAAAAACCTCTCATTCTATACTATGCCATCTTTTTGAGATGTCCATAATTTACTCTTTTATTTTTCGTTTTATTTTACTTTTTTTATAATACTCTTTAATCCTATACTACTGCAATATATTTCGTCAATGAAGTACGGCAACATTCTTGACATTTATAGTAAAAAAACTCTACAATACTTACATATATTTATAAATTGGAGGTTATTATGCAAAAATATTTAAAAATGCAATACATTGCAGCTGTTTTTTTACTTATAGTAGGAATATTATCATTTACTGTAATTGGTAATTATGCATCTTCTGCCGAAAACCACACAGCGTCAATTAAATCACTTGATGAAAAGAAAAAAGTTGTTATGAATTTAACCGCATCATCTACACTTCTTTCCGTTGCTTTAACAGCACTTCCAGGAGATACAGCTACTCCTATTGCTGAAAAATTAGCAGATTTAAGCGGATATTTCTTATTCATCATGACAGCCATCTACCTTGAAAAATTTCTACTAACTGTTTTAGGATTTGCCGCATTCAAAGTAATCCTTCCTATTGCATGTATAATAGGAATTTTTGCTGTATTTTTTCCGCAGCAAGCTCGTTTAAGATATATTGCTATTAAATTAGGACTTTTTGCTATTATTATTGCAAGCGTTATCCCTTTAAGTTTGACTATATCCAACAAAATCGAAGACACACAAAAATCTAGTATTTCAGAGTCAATCGATAGTGCAAATAAAACTGCCACCAAACTTAAAAAAAGCTCAAAAAGTAATAGTTCAAGTAAAAAATCTGATAATATTTTTGATAAAGCCAAAGATTTTGTTTCAGATGCAAAAGATAAAGCTGCTGATATAGGAAATAGTATTTCCGTTTCATACGAAAAAATTAAAAATGCATTAAATTCATTTATTGATATTATTGCACTTTTTATTGTTACCACCTGTATTATTCCTATACTCACTTTAATTGCACTTATATGGATTACAAACATGTTTTTTAATCTACAACTTAATCATCCCTCATTACTTCCAAGTAATTTAATTAAACGTTCATAAATCACATTTTGCAATATAATTTAGAATCTAAGCAACATTTATCTTGTTTAGATTCTATTTATATCACTGATTTATTATTTTAGTATCATCAGTCTTCTAACTTTATTCCAAATTTTTTTTCTAAATACTCTTTTTGATTCAGAAAACAAGGATACGTATGTCCAGCAAAATTTTTCTTAGGTATCATATAATCCTCCCCATATATTTCTTTTAGAATTTCAGAATAACCATTTGGGACATTTATGGTTATCCTTTCAAAAGGTACTTCAATCACATCAGAAAACCACTCTCTTTTATAGGTTTCAGATTTATAATCGTTAGTTACGAATCTGTAAATAATCGATACCTCTTTAGTATCATCATCCATATATATTCCTGCCAATTGTTCTGACAGCTTCCACAATTCAAGTTTTACATCTCCTGTCCTGTCAATTTTACAATTTAGGAACTCTTCAATTTTTGCTAAATATTCTGCTGCCGTCTCTTCCTTAACGTAATTTTCATAATGATCTGCCACATCACAAACCATACCGTATACATCAATAAAAAAATCTCTTTCTTTTTTATCATCAGGAATTGCATCAATACAAAATATATCTATTCCAACTATATATGGACATCCGAAATTTTCTTTCATACGCTTCTCATATTCATCAATTCTATCTGAATTTGAAACGAACTTGATAGGGCTATACCCATTTCCAAAACCTTTTATACAATATCCTTCTGGCATTTCCACAAGTGCTACTTTTTGAAATTGTATAAAATCTTTTCTAAACATAAACAAATCTATATCATCATCCCAAGGAATAAACCCATTATGTCGCACTGCTCCTAAAAGAGTTCCATATGCCGCGAAATATTTAATTCCATGCTTTTTGCATATGTCTTTTATGATAGTAAGGACCCTTAAATTTGTCGCCCAAAAACGTTTCATAGATCTTTTTATAAAGAAATCTTCTCTGATTTCTTCCTTCAAAAAATCTTCATTAACTATTTCATCAAAAGAATTCATTGCACCCTCCAAGAAAAATACTATTATAGTTTTTTTCGACCATTTTAAAATTAAACCTTAAAAAATCTCTTATTGACATAAAAATTTTTTTATGTTTAAATTAAATCGTTAGTACAATTTTATATATCATTGCTACGATAAGGAACAAGTACGTAATTATTGAATCTACAGAAAATTACCGGTTGATGAGAGGTTTTAGAAAGATTAATTGCCGAATACATCCTTTAGCTTTGCACTGAACACATCTTGTTGATTTAAGCATTTTGTTATTAGGCTGCAACGAATTGGTGCTCGTTATTGCACTAAAGTGTTGTTTGACACTTACTAAGGTATTCTTAGTGATAAGAATATAAATAAAGGTGGTAACGCGAATTATCTCTCGTCCTTTTTTAAGGACGGGAGTTTTTTTATTTTACATTATTTTCCATGCTGGCATCTATTACACTTATTATTGCCAGCACTATACTTAAAACATTTTATTTTTTTATGGAGGAATTATTATGACAGTATATGACGAATTAGTTGCCCGTGGACTTATTGCCCAGGTAACAGATGAAGAAGAAATCAAAGAATTAATTAACAATGGTAAAGCTACTTTTTATATCGGATTTGATCCAACTGCAGATAGTTTACATGTTGGTCATTTCATGACGCTTTGCCTTATGAAGCGCCTACAGATGGCTGGAAATAAACCAATTGCCCTTATCGGTGGAGGTACAGCTATGATTGGTGATCCTTCAGGAAGAACTGATATGCGTCAGATGATGACACCTGAAACTATTCAACACAACGTTGACTGTTTCAAAAAACAAATGTCACATTTTATTGATTTTTCAGATGATAAAGCTCTTCTTGTAAATAATGCAGACTGGTTAATGAATTTAAATTATGTTGATGTATTACGTGAAATCGGACCTCATTTTTCTGTAAACAGAATGCTTACAGCTGAATGTTACAAACAACGTATGGCTCGTGGTTTAAGTTTCCTTGAATTCAACTACATGATTATGCAAAGCTATGACTTCTATACTTTATTCCAGAAATACGGATGTAACCTCGAATTTGGTGGTAATGATCAGTGGAGTAATATGCTTGGTGGAACTGAACTTATCCGCCGTAAACTTGGAAAAGATGCGTATGCAATGACTATCAACTTACTACTTAACTCTGAAGGTAAAAAAATGGGTAAAACAGTTGGTGGTGCAGTTTGGCTTGATCCTGAAAAAACATCTCCATTCGAATTCTTCCAATATTGGAGAAATGTTGCTGATGCTGATGTGATCAAATGTATGAAGATGCTTACATTTATCCCTCTTGAGGAAATCGAAGCAATGGAATCATGGGAAGGTGCTAAGTTAAATGAAGCTAAAGAAATCCTTGCGTTTGAACTTACTAAACTTGTTCATGGAGAAGATGAAGCAACAAAAGCAAAAGAAGCTTCTCATGCTTTATTCTTAGGTCAAGGTTCCGATGAAAACATGCCTAAAGTAACATTATCTGAAGCAGATTTATTAGATGGCCAAATTGACATCATGGGAGTATTAGTTGCTGCAGGTCTTGCAAATACAAGATCTGATGCTAGACGTGCTGTTCAACAAGGTGGTGTATCTGTTGATGGCGAGAAAGTAACTGACATTAAAACTTTCTACACACTTGATGACTTTTCTGATGAAGGAAAAGTTGTGAAACGTGGTAAAAAGAAATTTGCTAAAGTTTTAGCTTAATTGTTGAATTTTATCATTCTAATCCCTTTATCTCTGAAATAGCTTGCTATAAGAATTTCAAAATTATTAAATAAACATTCACATTGACAGAATAATATTGTAATGTTAGAATCAGTTATGTAATATAATTATTAATTTATGGAGGTATTGTTATGAAAAAATTTTTTAAATACCTTTGTATTGGAATAAGCATTCCAATAGTCACTTTATGTTTCTCCTCTCTTGTATTTGCTTGGTCTGCAACAACACTAGACCACGGTAACGCAAAATGGGAAGGTGGAGAAAGCAAAAATTCTTATCTTTATTCCAGGGTCATGGATTTAAAAAGAGATGGAATACGATATCATGCTACAGTTTGGGTAAAGTGTGATAATGGCTCTTACAACTATAAAGAGGGAAAAACTACAGACTTAGGCTCAAATGGCTGGATACAAGTCAGAAAAAAAGCATCCCATACTAATCCTTTCGTAAGTGAAAAGGCGGGATATAAAGATTTCGGTCGGGTCAAGTAATAATAATAAAACATTCTCACATAATAATATATAATAATAAAACTTATGTAATAATATTATTACATAAGTTTTATTTAAATGTTTATTCACACAATAGAAAGAGGAAATAATATGAAAAAAATTCTAAAATTTGTAGGAATATCAATAGGAATATTGTCAATATATTTTATGCTTAGCATCAATTTACAAAACGTCTCTATCACTAATAATTATAAATGTTTAATGATTATGACAGACAAAGATGTGCCTGTAAACAAAATGCTTAATGTCGCTCAAAACAACAATTTGACATTTCAAATACGTAATTTCGTTCAATACGGTTTTTTTGATAGGACTGTAAAAATAGAAGCAATAAACCCTACAGCCAAAATCAAATTAGGAAAACAAAAATCCCTTTTACCCAACAAAAATATATACATATCAAAATACAAAAAGGAAAATAAACGAAAAACAAACATTTTTTTTATAGAACCTAACAGCAAAAACGATTTAGATAACATTCCACACATTTTAAGTTCTAATGATATTAACGCATCTTATTGCAATAGTGACAATTTTCACCTTGGTTATAACTTATTTTTCCAAAGCAACATCATATTTGTAATTGTGTTATCTTTAATTACGGTATTTGCTACTCTAATGCATTATATTTCTCGTAATAAAGAAATCGCAGTTCTAAAAATAAATGGTAAATCTACATTTTCAATATCCTTATCTTTATATAAAAAAGAACTTTTAACTACCCTCAAAGGAATATTGATAATTATAATACCATTTTCCATTTATATACTTTTAAAAGATGCATCACAACTTTTATACTATTTTGAATTGGTAGGCATTATTTCCTCACTAACCTTGCTTATATATTCAATTATAGCTTTATTGGGTTTGCCATATATAAATTTTCTCAATGTAACTACAAGTGTAAAGAACAATAGAAATAATACTGTTATATATCTAATATTACTTTTATTTAAAATAGTATTAACTACTACTTTGTTTATAAATATAATGAACGTTTTTAACAGTAGCAAGGAACTCTACTTAACATTAAATAATTCTAATTCTATAAATAAATTTAGTTTATATGAATTAAATATAAGAAATTATAAACCTTCAACAGCAAACAAGAAATTGACTACTTATATTTCAAATTTCAAAACCGGGATTTACCGTTTTGAATATTGTCCTGAAGAAAATATTGATAAAAATTATACCATTGATGTTAATGACACGGAAGATTTGAATTTTCATAGTATCAAGGCATCTTCTAATCTGTTACCAAAACTAAATATAAAAGATAACAACAACAACGGAATAACCCTCTCTCCTTCAAAAAATTATCTTTTAATTCCCCAAAAATATTGGGCAGATAGAAATATTATCAAAAAAAATTATAATTCAAATACAGAGTATCAATGTATATGTATAAAAGACAATCAAAAAATTACAAATTTTACTGACCCTAGTTGCTATTCATATAACATGATATTATCATTAACACCTTTAAAATCCAACTTTTCTATTTCATCTGACCAAAAAATATTTATGACAAAAGAAAAGGCTAAATTGATAAATAGAGAAATAGACAAACTAAAAATTGAACATGCTTCAATTAAAGCAAGCCCCCTCAGTGATGAACTTAACGAAACTACTGGAACTATTAAATATTCTTTACTGACTAATACAATATTTTTAGTAATACTCTTAGTTACTGTTGCTGTTGTTAATTATGTGAGTATTCTTTCTTATTATGAAATAAAAAAGAAAATGCTTGCAATCGAGAATCTTCTAGGCCGAAGTAACCTAAAAGATATTAGTACATTTTTGATTATTAACGGAATTATCACATTAATTATAAGCTTAGGTGTCAATCCTTTCTTTATTCTTTTAATAATTCCTGAATCCATCGTATTTTTAATGATTCTACAAGCTAAGTCATTTAAAAATACTACACTTATTTTAAAAGGAGAATAACAAGATGAAAGCTATTGTTTTAAAAAATATAAAAAAGAATTATAACGAACATGTAATTTTAGATAATTTTAACCTAGAAGTTGAAGATGGTGACTTTGTCGGCATAAAAGGAAATAGTGGTCGTGGAAAGACTACTCTTCTAAACATTATTGGTCTACTAGAAAAGGCTGAAGGTACTATTAAAATATATGGTGAAACTATAAACTTTTCAAACAAACGACAAAAACTTAATATCTTAAAAAATACAATTGGATATCTCTTCCAAAATTATGCACTTGTTGACGATTTAACTGTATACGAAAACTTAAAAATCGTCTTAGAAAAGAAATCGAAAAAAACTGCAAAATCACTAATGATAGATGCGTTAAATAAAGTTGGGTTAAATGAAGACATTTTATTCAAAAAAGTATGTACATGTTCTGGAGGTGAACAACAACGCATAGCCATTGCTAGATTGATTCTAAAAAAATGCAAATTAATCTTAGCCGATGAACCTACTGGCAGTTTGGATCCTGAAAACACACAAATCGTTATGAATCTTCTAAAGCAGTTAAACAATGAAGGTAAAACTGTATTGTTAGTTTCTCACGATTATGATGTTATAGCAAATTGCGAACACATAATTGAATTGTAAATAAATATTAAGGGCGTATAGGTGAATTTATTTCATCTTACGCCCTTTTTAGCTTAAAATTATAGTTTTATCTCATATTTATAAAATATTTTTTCAAAAGGAACAACATATACTATTCCAGCCAAAATTATTTCTATAATGCATTTAATTATTGAATCTATTTTCAAAAAGTTAACCGTAAATACAATAACTTGTATATAAATCACGACGCAGCCCATCGCTTTTTTAAATAAATAATTCTTATATGTATTATCATAATCATCCATATACTTTTCAATCTGTAATTGGACACATGCCATATAAACCATAAATATACTTTCATAAATAATTATTATATTTTGTTTGAAAAATAATACAACTCCTGCTCCAATGATAAAAGTCAAATTTTCTTGTAACACTAAAAAATTATATCTATATAAATAACTTTGATTGTAATCTCTTATACATGAAATTTTCCTTGATTTTTTATTAACTTTATTAAATCCACACGACATATAAAAATCTTTTACCAAAATCACTATAACAACTAACATGGCAAAAAAATTAATCACCAACAGTTTTATATTGAAAAATACTAATAAACTCTCCAGAAAAAGCCAAAAAAACATAAAATGTATTGCATAATAATTATTTTTTAAATATAAATACATTAAATATTTTATTTTATTTCTTGTAACCATAAGTATTTTTTTGCTTCTAGTCTCTTTATACTGTTCCACTGTTTTTAACCAATATTGATTTAAAACAGAGAAAATCATCAATACCTCAACACCTATAATAATAAAAAAATTGCATACACTTGTCATTAAAGCATATGAAAAAATCAAATATAATAAACCTATTATTATGCCTATTATATTATCCATGACAAAATATTGTTCTTTCGATAAATTATTTTTTGAAAATCTCCAACGATATAATTGTATCAGTTTTAGCATCTTTAAATACATTTTTCCTCCAAAAAAATATGTACTGATTTAAACAATCAGTACATATTGATTAAAATAGTCCTATCAAAAAAATAACTACAAATAATAAAATTGTTCGCTTTTTATAATCTTTATTAATTTCTTTTGAAATCAAAGTATATAACCCTGTGCAATATATTAAATTACTAATAATTCTTACCACTAAATCAAAATTTGTCAAATTTCTAAATAAATTAGACACAATTATAGCAAATAATAAGCTTTCAAATTTAGCTAAGAAAATTACATTTAAAGATTTAGCTCGACTAATATGATTTGATCTGCATAAACCTATCACAACTCTTAATAATAAATAATTTAAGATTACCACACAAATGGCTTGAATTATAATTATACTTATAACAAAAAACATTGGATTTTTTAAATCACCTTTAATCAAGTTTAACGCTTCTTCTATTTTTCCATGCATTTTTTTATTATTAAAAATAATTGTATAATTACACCACAAATATAGCCCTAAATATATAATAAAGTTTAATGTAGTAAACCATATATTAAAATCTTTTTTCTTGCATTCTTTTTTATTAGTGCTTTCCATATTCATGACCCCTATATATCTCCTTTGACTAACTTAATTGTTTTTATACTGCTATCATCTATATCTTCGTGGTCAATCAAAAAAATAACTGCCTTTTTGTTTTTTGCGTAATTTTTTAATTTTTTTAGATATTTTTCTCTGAAAATTGTATCTAAATGTGCTAATGTTTCATCTATAAAAATTAATTTATAATCATATAGTGAATACAACAAGGATAATCCAACTTTCATTCTAGTTCCTAACGAACACTCTACAGCAACTTTTTTGTAATCTTCCTCAAGAATATTTAATTCTCTATACAACTCTACTGTCTCGTCCATTTTAACCCCACTCATAACATGTAACCATTCGATATTTTCTTCTATCGTAAGCCATTCTTGACATAAATCAATGTCTGGTAGATATAAAATTTTATTGGCTTTGGAATATTCTTCTATGCTAATCAATTTTTTTTGATTTTGAACCAATATAGTTCCACTTTCACATTGTTCTAAACCGCTTAAAATTCTTAATAACGTAGATTTACCTGTTCCATTTCTACCTTCTATTTTATATACATTTCCGCCTACAAATTCATACGAAAAATCCATTATAACTTCGAGGTTTTCATAAGTTTTATTAATATTTTTTGCAAGTAAATTCAATATAGTAAACCCTCCAGAATTGCAGAAATCAATAACATTATAATACTTAGCAAAATATGATATTGCTGTATAAAACGCGATATTTATACTTTCTAATATACCATGTTTGTCCATCTTTTACAAATACTTTATCAATCCATAATTGTTTATAAAACTAAATAAATTGTAAGTCGAAAAAGCGATGCACTTAGGGTAGGTGCATCGCTTTTTACATTCATTTATATTTTTATTTTCTAATCAGTGGCATCTCAACAATTCTATCTGCTCTTTTTGCTAATTCCATATTATGAGTTACCATTACCACTGTTTTACCATTTTCCTTACACAATTGTTTAATTAAACCAAATGCATTATCTGAGGATTTGGGATCTAACGAACCGGTTGGTTCATCGGCTAATACAATGTTTCCTGGTTTTAATATAGTTCTTGCTAAGGCCACTCTTTGTTGCTCTCCACCTGATAAAGTATTTACAACTTCCTTTTGTAAATGTTTTAATCCCACATAATCTAACGTTTTTGAAATCATATTTATCTTTTCTTTATGAGATTTATTTACAAATTCCATTGCTATAAGCAAATTTTTCTCTACAGTCTCATTATCTATTAATGCATAATTTTGAAAAAGATAGTTAATTACATTTCTCCTAACCATTGTAGCTGCCTTAGAGTTTATTTCTGGCAACTTTTTCCCATTTATTTTAATTTTTCCTCCATCATATTTTTCTAACATTCCCAAGACATTAAGAAGCGTAGATTTTCCGCATCCACTAGGTCCTACAATTGCTACGAACTCTCCTTTTTCTATTTCAAGATTAAAGTTTTCTATAATATGTCTGTTTCCAAACTTTTTATTTAAACCAGTTACTTCTATGGCATTTTGTTTCATTTTTTAATTCTCCTTAAATTCTGTGATTATACTTTCTACTGCATTTTTTGACAAGTACACTTTAAGCACAACCAATTGCACTATTCCTAACAATGTTGTCATAAGCATACCAATTCTGCACTGTAACAATTTTGCAATTAAAATTTCTATTATTACAGCCACAATAACTACAGTCGAAATTTTTCCATGCATTTGTAAATTACTATAACCTAAAAATTTCTTTATACTGTTTTTCTTGATATTAGTCTTTTTATAAAGTACTGCTATTGCCAATAAATTTCCTGTTACTATAACGGATAAAATACCAATAACGACTCCAAACCAACATATTGATGTTCTTAGGCTTTTTTGTATTCCATTTATATATTCTCTTACTGCAATAAATTTAATTTTATTATCATTCAAATGATATTTCTTTAAATACTTTATATCAGAGTACTTGTCAGCAAGTTTTGTATTTTCAAATTTAATCATAGTATTTTCAAGCGTTTCCGCCCTTAAATTATCACATTCGACAGAATTTATATTTTCAGACGTTGTCAACAAAATATAAGGTGAATCTGTTTCGATTTTTTCTTTAGATTTAGTTCCCCATGTAAAGAATTTTTTCTTTGGTTTGTAGTATACAAACTTATACTCTTTGTTTCTTTCAAATGAAGTTTGAATATCATCATCAGATATGTTGCTTTCTGTGTCTTCCTTAATCCATTTTTCAACCTTGATTTTTTCTTTTTTTGATAGTGTATCTGGTAAAAGATATACTCTCACTCCATTTCTTGCCTCATCTAACAGTTTCGAATCTAAATCTGGAATCTCTTTTTTAGCATAATTAGGTGAATAATAAAAATACCAAAATGGCTTATCTGGTATATTTTTATAAGACTTGTAATCTTTCCACCTCTGGATTATACTGCTACTATACTCGGAAGTATTAATTATATATACACCTTTTTTATCTTCCATGCTCTTATACCAATCAAGCACATCCATACTTAATTTGTTAGAATTATTAGCGAATGATTCTTGATCATCACCTGGTAAAAGATCATACAAGACGTTATAATCTGACACCTTTTCCCAACGACTTAGCAGTTTTGAATTTTCATCTATACTTTTTTTCAAACCATCTACGTACCAACATGATCCTTGCAACATTCCTACAACAATCAAGTATACAACTGACATAGACATATACAACATTTTTTTCGGCACTCTACCATGAATAGCATTAATAGGTTTTACACTAAAACATGTTAATGCAACTGGAATTAGTTCGATAAACATTAAAATCACATTTATCAAACCTGCCAAAATACAATAACTAATAAAACTTATAGAACTATTATTCCATCCCGAAAAAACAAATAACGCTATTGCAACTATTGGAATCAAAATAAATGCAGCATTAATAATCTCTTGATAGCACATTGCGAAAAAAGATTTTCTAGACCATCCCATTAATATATATTTTCCTTCATCCTTCATTCTTAACAAATAAAGTATCATATTGGCTACTACATTAAGTATAACGCTTCCTATTACAAATCCTATTATAAACATATCCTTTAATGCCGCTGTCACACTTTCTTGACGATTTGATATCAAGAAATTATCTCTATTTTGTTTTGTTGCTTTTGCTAAATCATTTACTAAACTGTCAAATTTTGCAGTATCTAATCCCGATATGTAATATTGTCCATTTACAGTTTCCTTAGTTGTCTGTTTTAATTTTTCTATAACAAAGTTATCTCCAAAGTTAAAAAGGGGAATATTTCCAATTGAATTTGCACTACCATTTAGAACTCCTAAAGTAGTTTCATCTTTCTCTGACTTTAACAATTTTTCGACTGATTTCTTATTTACAATATCACGATCAAGGAAGTCAAACTCTGGCATACTATTTACATCTCCGTATACCCCCATCTTCATTCCTCTTATGGATTCTCCCTGGTTAAGACTTACTTTTTTAAAAATAAAAGCGTGTTCCCTATCTACTTCTTCTAATAGTAAACTTCTAATCTGTTCTTGTTTGTCATTTGATATATCTTTAATATAGAGTTTATGAGTTTTTTGCTCATTCTCGCCATAATTTTTCCATTTATCATTATACATATTACTCAAACAATTTAAAACAAGCAATGTGCATATAGCGCCTTGCATAATTAATAAACTGATTAAGACATATGTAGAAGTATTTTTCTTCTTCATTTCCTTTACCTCTTTGTTTTCCTTGCCACCATGATGTCAAATTATTTAGTAAACCGTTTACACAACAATAATAATAGTAGCAAAAAAGATCGTCAATACTTTTAGCTATCTTTTTTTTAATTTTAATGTGTATTTACCAAAAAATTAATCAAAACTTAATATATTAATACTTTTACAAATTTTATACAGCTGAAAACGTTTCAATATTGAGAATAAATCATACATATAATAGAACCACACTCTTATATATTAAATGTTACATATATAGAATGTGGCTCTTTTTATTTTTTCTAAAATTATTACATACTATACAAAAATTATTATTTATGATTTCTTAAGAATCTATATAACATAATTAAAACGACCATTATAAATATAAGATTTGCACAAGAAATTGCAATCATTATTGCATCAAATGCTAATTGACTCATTTCATAACACCTCCTTTACATTCTTAGAAGTTATTTTCTTCTTCATTTCTTTTATCTCTTTATTTTCCTTGCCGCCATAATGTCAAATTTTATAAACTGTTTACATTTTTAGGGTATCAATAGCAATTTTATTTGTCAAGTTTAACATTGTTTTTTCACTTTTATCAAAAGCAAATGGTCCTGGAATTGTTGACTTTTCTCTCATGTTACCATAGAAATCTCTGTCTAAAATTAATGGCTCACCATTTGGATTTTCAAATTGTTCTTCTGGTTCAAATGCTATTCCAAGAGTTTTTGTTGTTACTAAATTACTCTTTACTTCTGCTACAAAGTCATATATATCAGTATCTAAATACCAACCATTTTCGTCAGAAACAAGTTTAAGCTTGTATTTTTTATCAGAATCCACCTTATAATTTTTTTCCTTTTTCCAAGGTTTAGCTCCATTTAAAAATACATTTCCATTTGTCCATACTGGAAGAGGCATATAATATCTATCTGTATCCGGCGAACCCATTCCACAATATCCTTCAAACTCATGTTTCCACTCGTCAAATGACAAAAATCCATTATCAAATACATCTGTTCCAACATTTATATTTCCATCATCCCATCTATTGCCGTCCTTTGATAACTCTTCCATAACATTTTTCATAACTGCTCTTTTTTCTTGCTGAATAAAAATGTTATTATAGAACTTATCATCTCCATGTAAGATAGTCATAAATCCCATTATGTCTGTACTATGTGCCATATGATATGGTGTATACCTAACTGTTTTATCTTTAAGTTTCACTCCACCATTATCTGTGCCTATCCCAATTGATACTAATCCTCCTGCAATTAAATTGTGAACAACCGCCACACCCTGACTTGCAAGTTTAATAGCTCGATCTGATAAAAGAACATTATTATCTATCAGTGTTGGTCCATGTGACACTTCTACAAAAATATCTTCACCCATCCCTTGAAAAGCTGCTACATTTAATTTTTCAATCTTTTCAAGCTTTGGCAGCGTATTATGATGGAACAAATTTTGAGAAACCCTTGTTCCTTGCGCCTGCCAGTCTAACCACAATCCTCGTGTACAATTATAAATATGATTTCTTCTGATAATCGTATCTATTGCAGCATGTAATTTAATTCCTCCAATTTCAGCACCTGCAAGATTCTGCTTATTATTAATATTGTAGATTTCATTATTCTCAATTATACTAAATACCGCGCCTAAATGTCCCACTATTCCGGCTTGTCCGCAATCGTGAATCTTACAATTTCTAACAATATGACTACCTATATTATCTTTGTTCCATCCATTTACAACTGCTTCACAGATACATTCTCGTTCAGTTTGTGCTCCATCTTTGTATTTCCAATTCAACCATTTGTTGTCATTATCCTCTTGTTTGTACTTTCCCAAAGATATTCCAACACATTTGCTTTCATATACATCACAATCTTCTATCATCCAACCTTTTGACCAATGTGGGCCAATCATTCCATCCTGAAAAGCTGTAGGTGGTGCCCATTGAGTTGCTGCTTCTCTTATAACAAAACCGCTTAGATGTATATAATTTTTCCCTATTTGTTTTGGGAAAAAGCAATTTTTTCTTACGCTTATCTCAACTATTTCCTCATTTGGATCTACTTTATCAAAATTACAAAGAAATACTATCTGATTATTTTTTTTATCCTCTTTGGCATACCAAACATATTTTGAAAATTCTTTATCCCATGAATTTGGATTTAATTTAGGATTTTTTACATCTTCTTCAGATGTTACTTCATACATAGATTTATGATTCAAATAAACATCTCCTGTATGTGCAACAAAATCCGCAATAAACCAATCCCCAGAAACTCTCGTTGTGTAAGGATTATAATCTCCAAAAATTTCGCAGTTTATCCTTCTTTCCCAAACACCCTTTCCAAGCGTCTTCCAGCCTTTAACTCTTTCTGCACCCGTTATAATTGCCTTATGTTTTTCAATACTGGTATACTTAATAGGTCTATCTTCCTCTCCTGAATTAATTGGATTTACAGCCTCTCTATACTCACCTGGAAAAACAAAAACCTCATCTCCTGGCTTTGCAATTTCTGCTGCTTCCTGAATTGTTAAAAACGGATTATTAATATCTCCATTTCCACTTTTTTTAGCACATGCACTTACATAAAACTTCATAAACCTTCCCCCTTGGTTATTTTATTCTTGTAAATCATTAAATTTTTGTCGGTATAACCCATCTATATTCAAAATATCACAAAAATGTCTTACATACAACGTATTAATTTTGTTCCCTAAAGCCCACTATTGACTGTCCTTCTGTGTGCAAAATACATTTTTGCGACAAAAAAAGACCGTTTCGTGACAAAAAAATTTATTACGTTAAATTCCTGCTATAGTATAACCATAAAGTGATATCGCAATTATTTGATTTTGTTTGGTTAGGGGATTCCTTACAGAATCAAATAGCAATAGTACATTGGGGAGTGTATTATTAAGTTGCAACGTTGGAGTATAATTTAATTAACTAGGGCATGGGAGTATTTATAGTTATAGGGTTAATAAAGTTAGGGATTATATTTAAAAAAGTAGCTTAGGGGTAGGCTACTTTTTTTATAGAAAATTTTTACATGCTTATTTCTAATTCAGCCAATTCCTGCCTAATTTTTTTTATATGAGATGTCATTATTACTGTATTTCCGTTCTTTACATATTCCTTCAAAATTATTTTTATCTCTTCATATTTTTCTGAATCAATTCCTGAAAAGAATTCATCCATCAACATCAATTTTGGCTCAAGAACCATTCCACACATGAGTTGCACTCTTTTTTTCATTCCTAGCGAGCATTGTTTTATTTTTTTATTCTTTATTTCTTCACAATAGAAATGTTTAAGAATTTCTTGTTTCTGAGATGTATTCTTCTTTATATCGTTTATATCTAAAACAAGAGCAAGCATCTCACATACAGTTAAATTATCATATAAAATCACCTGATCCGTTATAAAACAAATATCTGTTTTTTTCTTAATAATAGAATCATCTATCAAAATTTTTCCATCATCTACTTTTACCATTTGCATAATTGCTTTAAATAGTGTAGTTTTTCCTGAGCCATTTTCACCACATAAAAAAATGAATTTTCCTTTCGGTATTGTAAATGATATATTTGAAAACACCTCTTTATCACCATATCGTTTGGTCAGATTTTTTACAATTAAAATATCCATCTATATGCTCCTTTTTTACATCTTTATTCAAAAAAAATATTTAAAAAACTTTCAATCCGTATTATTTTTTTTATTTGTCGGATTCTAATTAATATATAAATTTTTATGATAATAATAATTATAATTTGATAAATAATCATGCAAATTTTATCAATTTCCCCACATGCAAATAATATCGTTCCTAAAACCAAAAGCACCGACGCAATAAAAACTTTAAAATCCTTTGAAACTTCATTTGTTCTACGGTTATACGTATTTTTCATTGCGTCATATTGGGCACTAATAGAAACGGGATTATCAACTATAAGATAATTCTTTTCAACAAATACAAGCTCCATTAAAAAAGCTACTGCAACCAACAAATATATTATTATTCCAACATCTGTTACTTTTTTTATACATGTGAAATATGTCGCCCCATATATTGCAGTCACTGGAATGATTTCTCTTTTATAATACATTTTTCTCTTTACTTCAAATAGTTTTGAAAAATCATTAATCCATAATAGAATCCTCTCCCTTTCATAGTCAAAACTGTATTGATTATTCATATCTAAAATGTCGCTACATATAAAAAACAATGAATTTGATATCATTACAAAAGCCAACATCAACGTAGCTTTATTATAAGTCACTCCACTTACCACTAATATTCCAACAAAAAATCCAATTATAGCACATTGAAAAAATCCAATTTTTTCAATAAAATTTTTTTCTTCTTGTCCATAAATATTCATTTTTATATTCTGTGAGTTTCTTTCATTTAATATTGTTTTAATTTTCATTACCACAGCATAAATCACTGCTACCACAACAAATCTTATGCTAATTCCAAAAAAATATGTCGGATTATTCACTATATTAGCAACACTTTTTCTTATACAACTTTTCACATCAAACGAATAAAACCACTTCCAAAAAATATTTGAATTTTTTGCATTAAATTTTAATGGTATTAGAATCACATGTTTTGATATAACATTTCCTGCGATAATTGCCGCAATAACTTCTAAATATTTTAAAATTATTTTAAATCTTTTCGATGTAATCCTAAACGCTTTTTTACTATTAGAATTATATGTTTTTACTGAATTATTTTCGTGACTTATTATCTCATGATATAGTTTTTGACACATTACCACCGAATAAATAATCACCATAATAATCCCACAAAAAAAATTTACAATACTTGACACTTTTGTTATTCCTAATATGTTAAATATTGCAATAAAAAGGATTACATTCTCTTGTAAACTCCAAATCACTTCTGCTTTTATTATGTTTTTTAAAATTTGTTTACGAGTTAGCTCAGAAAAAATCAGATATATTTCAAATTCCTGCTCTTCTATTATATTTAAAACTCTGATTTTCAACTCTCTCCATGTCAGAATCACAGATAAAATAATTATTGCACTCAATAATCCTATACGTATTTCTTCTTTATCTATTTCAACATTCCAAAATTTCGTTACACTCGATGCCAGGATTATCATGGTTCCCAAAGCGAACAAATATATTGGAACGAATACAGAAAATGGTATATTTTCTAATAAAACATTACTACATATTCTATCTTTGAGTTTCCTTTTCAATTCCCATATAAGCATTTTTGTACTTTCTTTTTTCATTTTTTCTCCCATACTCACACACTAACAACATTGTAATTTTTTACGTTGCTTTTTTTTAATTTATAATAATGAGCTTCTATGCGTTTTAACTTATAATGTTGCTATTTTATAAGAAATATTTGCTTCTATTAAAGCCGCTACTATTAACGCCAGTACTATAAGAATTCCCAATTGTAAATATTTTCTCCACACAACATGATTATTAATTTTAATTATTTGATTTACACCGATGGATGCACATACTATCAATGCTGTAATTTCTATTATTCCATGTGGTAAGAGCGACAAATATTTAAAATGGGATTCAATATAGAAATCAGCACCAACTACGACGCCCCAGAAAAAGCCATTTACAAAAATTATAAGATATGATAACAATTTATTTACAATGATTCCTGCACATAACAAAAAACATACAATTAAATTTTTTAAAAAAATCATATTCCACTTTGGTGCACCTTCATTGCTCAACACATCTGTTTCTTTTACAAATTCTATACTTCTGGATACATTTCCATATTGGGAATAAATAACACAAATAATTCCTAAGACTACTCCAACAAACAAAACAACGCATACTTTTTTACTGTTTTTTAGATAATAAAGAACTATATTTTGAGTATGGTTTTCTTTAATTTCTACGTTTTTCATATTTCTTGTTTCTACCTTTATTCATAGAGATATATTCCTATATACAAAATTTTTATATAGAGAATATATCTCATTGTATTTTTTATGCTGCAATTATTACTTTTTTTTCATCATGATGTAATTTTTTAAGTAAACTGTTTACGTAACAATAATAATAATAATAATATCACTTGTCAATACTTTTAACTATATTCTTTTAGTTTAATATATTCATAATATTTTACGTCTATAAAAAATGGATGCCCCCCCTAAATGGTTGACATCCATTAATAAATTGCACTTATTCTTTATAATCAGATACATCAATACGAGTCAAAGCTTTTCTAAGAGCATACTCTGCACGTTTAACATCAATTTCATTTGCATGATCTTTCAAACGTTCTTCTGCTCTTTCACGAGCTGCTTGCGCACGATTGATATCAATTTCTCCTGGCCATTCTGCCACTTCAGCAAGTACAGTGACTTTATCTTGTAAAATTTCAACGAATCCAGAGTGAACTGCTGCTACTCGTTCTTCTTCTCCTTCATATATAGAAACCTTACAAGGGACTATTGGCGCAGTAAGTGGAATATGATTTTTATACACACCCATCTCACCCTTTACAGTTGTAAGCTCAATAAAATCGGCTTGTCCTGTATAAAAAACTCGATCTGGTGTGATTATCTCTACTTTAAAAATATTGTCTGCCATAAGCTCCCCCTTAATTCATGCGGGCACGTACATCATCAATACTTCCTGCATTTAAGAAATAGCTTTCTGGAACATCATCATGTTTTCCATCAAGAATTTCACGGAATCCACGAATTGTTTCAGCAATTGGAACATATTTTCCTTCGAGTCCTGTAAACTGTCCAGCAACGAAGAAAGGTTGAGATAAGAATCTTTGAATCTTTCTTGCTCTACTTACAACAAGTTTATCATCTTCTGATAACTCATCCATACCTAGAATTGCGATAATATCTTGTAATTCTTTGTATTTTTGTAAGATTTCCTGAACACCACGAGCAACTTCAAAATGCTCTTTACCTACAATTCTTGGATCAAGAATACGTGATGTTGATGCTAATGGATCTACGGCTGGATAAATACCTAACTCAGCAATAGAACGCTCTAATACTGTTGTTGCATCCAAGTGAGCGAATGTTGTTGCAGGTGCAGGGTCAGTTAAGTCATCGGCAGGAACATATACAGCTTGAACAGATGTGATTGAACCATTCTTTGTAGAAGTGATTCTCTCTTGTAAAGCACCCATTTCAGTCTGTAATGTTGGCTGATAACCTACGGCTGAAGGCATACGACCTAGTAAGGCTGATACCTCTGAACCAGCTTGTGTAAAACGGAAAATATTATCGATGAATAAAAGTACGTCTTTACCACCTTTATCACGGAAATATTCTGCCATTGTAAGTCCAGTAAGAGCAACTCTCATACGTGCTCCTGGTGGCTCATTCATCTGACCGAATACCATTGTTGTTTTATCAATAACGCCAGATTCTTTCATTTCATAGTAAAGATCGTTACCTTCACGAGTACGCTCACCAACACCAGTAAATACTGAATATCCACCGTGCTCTGTAGCGATATTGTGAATTAACTCCTGAATTAATACAGTTTTACCTACACCGGCACCACCGAATAATCCAATCTTACCACCTTTTTGATATGGACAAAGCAAATCTACTACTTTGATACCTGTCTCTAACATCTCTTGAGATGTAGCCTGATCCTCGTATTTTGGTGCTTGTCTATGTATTGGCCATTTTTCTTCTGTATCTGGTGCTGCAATTTCATCAATTGCATCACCTAATACATTAAAAATACGTCCTAAAGTTTTTTCACCAACTGGTACACTAATGGCTGCACCTGTTGCAATTGCATCCATTCCTCTTACCAATCCACTAGTAGGACCCATGGCAATACATCTTACTGTATCATCACCCAAATGCTGAGCAACTTCTACTACTAAATCTTTTCCATCTTTTAATGGAACTCTAATAGCTTCGTTGATTTCAGGCAAATTGCCTTCTGTGAATTTAATATCCAAGACGGCACTGATAATCTGAGTAATTTTACCTACATTATTTGCCATTTTAATTCTCCTTGTTTGTTTTATCTAAATATGCACTTTTTATTGTTCAACCGCATTTGCACCAGCAATAATTTCTGTAAGCTCCTGAGTAATTGAACTCTGACGTGCACGATTGTACTTCAACGACAAATCGCTAATGATATCTTCTGCATTACTTGTAGCAGAATCCATTGCTGTCATTCTTGCGCCATTTTCACTGGCAACCGCTTCTACCAAAGCTCCATATAAAAGACTTGTAACATACTTTGGTATAATCATATCTAGTGCTTCAATTTCATTTGGTTCATAATTCATTCGAATTTCACTATCGCCTTCGTCTACTTCAATTTCCGATACATCTACTGGAAGTAACTTAATCATCGTAGGAACCTGACTAACAGTGTTTTTAAAATGTGTATAAACCAAATAGATTTCACCAATTTCTCCATTTTCATAAGCTTCTAGAACTCTACTACAAAGTCCTGCTGCCTCATCATATGATGGAGATTCGATAAGATCTGGAACGCTTTCTTTAACACTATATCCGCGTCTCTGAAAAGCTTCCGCACCTTTATTACCAACAGCATAAATTTCTAAGTCTTCTTTTTTTAACTTTCCATCAGCTACTAGTTTAACTATGTTAGAATTGTATCCACCTGCTAAACCTCTATTAGAAGTAATAACCACTACTCCTTTTTTATTAGTTTCAGGCTCTTTCAAATATTTATGATCAATATTTTGACTTCTTGCTAACATACTTGCAACTGTTTTATACATATAGTTAAAATATGGATTTGTTTGCTCTGCACGGCTTCTTGCTTTTTGCAATTTAACGGTAGAAACAAGCTTCATGGCATTTGTGATTTGCTGAGTACTTTGTATACTGCTTTTTCTTCGCTTAATGTCTCTCATTGAGGCCATTTCTTACCACCTACTCTTTCCTACCGATTTATTTAAACTGAGCTTTACATTCCTCAATTGCTTTAACAAGTTCTTTTTCAGTATCTTCATCAAGAACTTTCTTAGAAGAAATTGATTCAAATACTTCTGGATATTTTGTATCGATGAAATCAAATAATTCATCTTGGAATCTTAAAATATCTTCAATCTTAACATCTAACAAATATTTCTTTGTAGCTGCATAAATAATAACAACTTGTCTTTCAACTGGCATTGGCTGATACTGTGGTTGTTTAAGAATTTCTCTAATTCTTTCACCTTGTGCTAGACGCTCTGCAGTATCTGCATCTAATTCAGAACCAAATTGAGCAAATGATGCCAACTCACGATACTGTGCTAACTCAACACGGATAGGAGCAGCTATCTTCTTCATAGCCTTAATCTGAGCAGAACCACCTACACGGGATACTGAAAGTCCGGCATTGATAGCTGGTCTAAATCCTGAGTTAAACATCTCTGTTTCTAGATAAATCTGACCATCTGTGATTGAAATAACGTTTGTAGGGATATATGCTGATACATCGCCTGCCTGTGTTTCAATAATTGGTAAAGCTGTAAGTGATCCTCCACCTAACTCATCTGAAAGTCTAGCTGCTCTTTCAAGCAATCTAGAATGTAAGTAGAATACATCACCTGGATAAGCCTCACGTCCTGGTGGTCTCTTAAGAAGTAATGAAAGTGTACGGTATGCTGCAGCATGTTTAGACAAATCATCATAAACAATGAGAACATCCTCACCTTTTTCCATCCATTCCTCACCAATAGCACATCCTGAATATGGTGCAATATATTGTAATGGTGCTAATTCACTAGCTGTTGCAGCTACTACTGTTGTATAAGCCATAGCGCCTGCTTCTTCAAAAGTTTTAACTAATGAAGCAACTGTAGATGCTTTCTGACCGATAGCAACATAGATACATTTAACACCTTTTCCTTTTTGGTTAATAATTGTATCGATTGCGATAGCAGTTTTACCTGTCTGTCTATCGCCGATAATAAGCTCACGTTGTCCACGTCCAATTGGTACCATGGAATCGATAGCTTTAATACCTGTTTGTAATGGAGTATCAACTGATTTTCTTGAAATAACACCAGATGCTACTCTTTCAATTTGACGGAATTTATTTGACTGGATTGGTCCTTTACCATCTATTGGCTGACCTAACGCATTTACAACACGTCCTAACATCTCGTCACCTACTGGAACTTCAACTACTCTACCTGTAGTTTTTACGGTATCTCCCTCATTGATATTTTTTGAAGCACCTAATAATACGGCACCTACATTATCTTCTTCAAGGTTCAATACCATTCCATAAACTTCGCCTGGAAATTCAAGCAACTCATCTTGCATCGCGTTCTCTAAACCATGTACACGAGCAATACCATCCGCTACTTGTATAACTGTTCCAACATCAGCTACTTCAAGTTCAGAAGCATATCTTTTTATCTGCTCTTTAATAACTGAGCTGATTTCTTCTGGTTTTAAATTCATGGAGTGTTGTCACCTACCTTCAACTGTATTTTCGATAAATCACGTGTTAAATCATATAATTTAGTTTTAACACTACTATCAACGACTCTATCGCCGATTCTAATAACCATTCCTCCAATTATAGAAGGATCGATATTAAAGTACATTTCGAATCTATTATAATCCGTTGTGCTTAAAAGTTTCCTTTCAATTTCATCTTTTTGATTCTTAGATAATTCGATAGCTGTTGTAATTTTAGCAATACCTATGCCTTTGTATTCATTAACCTGATCAATAAAGTACTCTAATACTTTATCTACTTCATTATAATGTTCTTTTTCAACAAGCATACTAAGCAATCCAATAATCTCTTTAGAAACGAACTTTTCAAAGCAATTTTTTAAAATTATAACTTTTTCGTCTTTATCTATTTTAGGATGATTCATAAGTTTGTTCAGGTCTTCATTTTCCTGTAACGCTGTACGAATCGCTTTAACTTCATCTAAGAACTGACCGATTCTACCTTCTTCGACAGCTACACCAAACAATGCATCACCATATGTTTTTGATACTAGCTTCGCCATGTTGAATCACCCATCTCTCTAAGTGTTGCATCTATCAATTCATTCTGAATAGATGTATCAATATTTGCCGCTACAACTTTGCTTGCCATTAATGATGCAATCTGAATAACTTCTTGCTTCATTTCATCCATAGCACGCTTTTTCTCAAGTTCAGCTTCTTGCTGAGCTCTTTTTGTAATACGGAAAGCTTCTTCTTTTGCGCCTTCTATAATTTTGGCTTCTTGGCGAATAGCTTTCTGACGAGCCTCTGCTAAAATAGTTTCAGCTTCTTTATCTACATCTTTTAGTTTAGCCTCATACTCAGCTTTGAGTTTTGCCGCAGCGTCTTTGTCTGATTCTGCATCACTTATATCTTTTGCAATTCTATCAGATCTGTCTTTTAAGATTTTCTTAACCGGATCAAATAGAAGGTATCCCATAACGAAAGATAAAACAAGAACTGATAATCCGATTGTTGATGCGTCAAACAAAAGCTGTGGATCAAGACCAAACAATCTTGTATAATCTACTGCTATAAGCAATTCTCAAACTCTCCTTTCTATTGGATTTTTACTCCAATATTTATTAACTTAATGGCTGTACGAAGAGTAAAAGCATTGCAACTAATAATCCATAAAGACCAGTTGTCTCAGCTACGGCCTGTCCTAATAACATAGTTGCCATAATTTTTCCTTGTGCACCAGGGTTTCTACCTACTGCAGAAGCACCGTGACCAGCTGCAATACCTTGACCTACACCAGGTCCAATACCTGCTATAACTGCTAATCCCGCACCAATTGCTGAACATGCTTTAATTAAATCGCTACCATTGATATTCATAATGAAATCCTCCTTATTTATAAAAGATAATAATACTATTCTTCAGACTCACAAGCCTGAGCTATGTATGTCATTGTCAACATACAGAATACGTATGTTTGAATTGCTCCTGAGAACAAATCAAAGTAAACATGTAACGCTGCCGGCCAAATTTTTGCAACGGCTGTTAATAATCCATATACTAACGCCATCATTACTGTACCTGATAAAATATTGGCAAACAAACGCAAAGATAATGAAATTGGAACTGCAATTTCACTTATCAAGTTGATTGGGAACCAGATTGGCAACCATGGTGGTAATGGCGAGCACATATCTGTCCAAATCTGTTTTCCACTCTGATGCTTAAACTGGTTAAAGTGAATCAGAATAAACGTCATAATACCTAAAGCAAATGTTGTACCATAATCTGCTGTTGGTGGTCTCAATCCTAACAAGCCTGAAATATTACTAAATAGTATAAATATAAAGAGTGTACTAATGTAATTTACAAACTTTGGAGCCCATCTACCCATAGAGCCGTTTACCATCATATTTAGTAGCTCTACTATAAACTCAACAACATTTTGGAAGCCCTTTGGTACATCTTCCGCTTTTTTTAACTTTACGTGTGCGACTATTGAAAAAATCAATAAGACCATCATAACAATAAATACACACACATGTGTCGTCGTAATATAAATAGTTTGACCAAATAATTTGAATTTAGTTAGACCATGAACCATGAAATCAATATTTTGGTTGCTTGACGACAAGAGTATTGCTTGATTCACGAAGTCACCTCCTTATCCAAGTTTTCGCTATTTTCTTCCTTGGCAGACGCATCATTCCTACCAAGCAATCTATTTATGATTTTTGTCCTTATAGGTTGGGTATATGCTGAGACTTTAAGTCCTAACACACCTATAAAAGCCATAAATAAATTTCCTAACTTAAAATAGCCCAATATAATAAACAAAACTACTACAACAATATACCTAAAAACACTTTTAGTAATAATTTTGCGATTGGCTTTTTCAAAATACTGTAAATCTACAGCATCTCTAATAACTTGTGCGATATTAATAGCTAACCAACAGGCTATAACTATTCCACACCATAATCCAATACTATAAGAGATTTTTTCAGATACAAACCATACTCCTGCTAACTGAACTAATACTCCATAAAGCACTATGCCTCTAACCAATCCTGGTAGAGCATCATTTATTCTTCTAAGCATAGCTTCCTCCTGATAATTACTAACATTCATATTTTTTTATCGACTTTTTATATGAAATTCTTAAATTTAACAGTTCATTCTTTTATGTTTATATAGAATTTTTATTTTTCATCTTTAAAAAACTTTTTAAACTCTTTATAAACATTATTTCCACCAGCTAAAGCACCTACAAAAAATAATGGAACTGGAAGCCATTTTATATCAAATTTCTTTCCAAAATAAATTCCAATTAATGTCATAAGCACGATTGGAACAATCATATTTATACTTATTCCAACAAACATTGTCATAGCTTGTCGTAATTCTCTTGAATCTGAACTACTCCTTTTTCGATCTCTTCTCATAATTGTTTACCCTTTCTTATAATTGTTTGCCGCTATTTTACAATCATTTAATTTTAAAGATTATTATTATTACTTAACATTTCAACAATCATTTAGCAAACAATCCCTTTCTTAACAATCGCATTACTAACAATCACATTACTTGCATTATACTGACACAATATTTAATTGTATGCCACTTTGTATTCAAAAAAAAGTGAGCTTTAAAACTCTTTTACTTCTATCAGCAACAAAATGCAACTAACAAAAGTAATTTTAAGTTTAACAAGGCTCACCTATCATTCAAAAAGTCTTCAAATCAATTATTACATATGAACTTCTACGTTTCTTCCTGTTCGTCTGTATCTTCGAGTCTTAACTCCAGCTGATTTTAGCATTCTTTTTGACGCAATGACGGTTTGAGTATGTTTATACTTATCATCATCATATATAATTTCTTTAATTCCTGATTGAATTATTGCCTTAGCACATTCATTACACGGAAATAAAGTTACATATATTTTTGCGCCTTCAAGGCTTCCACCTCTATAATTTAGAATTGCATTCAATTCACTATGGGTTGAATAAAAATATTTATTATCTTCGCCTTCTCTGTTCCAAGGATACTCATCATCCGAACATCCTAACGGAAAACCATTATATCCCATAGATAAAATCTTATTATCAGAACTTACTATGCAAGCTCCGACTTGTGTGTTGGGGTCCTTCGATCTTAATGCCGACAACATTGCGACGCCCATAAAATATTCGTCCCAACTAATAGCATCAAGTCGTTTCGTTGTCTGACTCATCCGATACCTCCAATCTACAAAACGTATTTCTTCTCTTGTAGCATTTTTACTATAATATGAATCAAAAAATGAACTATTTCTATAAATTGATTCCATCATAGCACGAATATAACACTTATTTCAATACACAAAATGAAGAATATGTATATCTTTCTGAAATTATTATTAAATTTTTCTACCTAAAAGTTTATTTTATAAATAAATTTATGATTTCTTTAACTATTTAGTTCCGAAAATTCTATCTCCTGCATCACCTAATCCAGGAACAATGTAATTTTTTTCATCTAAATGATCATCTAATGCTCCAATATATAAATCAACATCTGGATGTGCTTCTGTCATTCTTTTAACACCTTCTGGAGCAGCGATAATACACATAAAATGAATATTTTTTACTCCGCGATCTTTTAACATTTGAAGAGCTGCTACTGATGAACCACCTGTTGCTAACATTGGATCTACAACAAACACTTCACGATTTGCACAATCTTCTGGAAGTTTACAATAGTATTCTACTGGTTCTGATGTTTCTGGATCTCTATATAATCCAATATGACCAACTTTTGCTGCTGGAATAAGATTTAACATTCCTTCTACCATTCCTAATCCTGCTCTTAAAATAGGTACAACAGCTAATTTTTTTCCTTTCAACTCTTTTACTGTTGTTTTGCAAATTGGTGTTTCAATTTCAACATCTTGTAACTCTAATTCTCTTGTTGCCTCAAAACATTCAAGAGCAGCTATTTCACTTACAAGTGTTCTAAATTCCATAGAACCTGTTTCTTTTCTTCTTAACATACCAATTTTGTGTTGAATCAATGGATGATCCATTACTACTACTTTAGACATACTAATTTGTTTCTCCTTTTGTTAAATTTCTAATATTTTTACTAATTTTTTCATGGTGTTACGAAGAGATTCATAACACAAGCCATATGTTTGGAGTGGTGCTCCATATGGATTTATAATTTCAAGCTCATCTCCAACGTAATCCGATAAAATAAATGTATTATCTTCATTTGCGTTTTCAAATTGCTCAATTATCTTATATCTAATTGCTTCTTCCATTGCAAAAACAATAGTACTTTCTGTAATATCTTCATTTTGCAATTGTGAAGACACATAATTTTCTTTAAAATTAATTCCATTACTTATCAAAACTGCTTCTGCCTTTTGATTAATCGGCTCTGGAAATAAAACTACTAACCCTTTTGAACAAACTTCAATCGGATCTGTTACTAAAATATCCCTCAATACCCCCTCAGCCATAGGAGCTCTACATGTTCCTGTTTTTTCGACAAAAATCACTTTATTATATTTTTTCATATACCCCTCCTATTTCTTATTACGCTTGTATAACTTGATGTCCTGCTGCCTTAAGTAACCTATTCATAATTGCATTACCAATTCTTGGTGTCTGAAAGCTTTCTGAAAAAATCGAATCAATTTCTAATTCGTCGCATTCTCTCAAAATTTTATACAAATGACGCGCAATAGAATCTTCATCATTTCTACTTCCGATATTTAGTATTACATCTGCTTTATATTTATTTCTTGTCTCATCTGTTGCAATAACTGCAACTCTCTTGTCCTGTTTATGCTGTTCTTGCACTAATTCATTAATTTTAGAAACCACATTATCCTGTTCACCTTCTACCAATACCAATGATGCTTTTGGCGCATAATGTTTATATTTCATTCCAGGTGCTTTAGGTTTAGTTGTGTCATCCTGAGCAATAATGCCCGGATCTATCTTTACTTCTTTTCCAATTACCTCTGATAACATCTGTGGTGTTATATAACCTGGTCTAAGAACTAAAATTTCATCTTCTGTCAAATCAACAATAGTAGATTCGATTCCTATTCCAACTTCTCCACCATCTAATACCATGGCAATTTTTCCATCTAAATCTCCTACAACATGCTTAGCCTCTGTAGGACTAGGACGACCTGATGTATTAGCACTAGGTGCTGCAATTAAACATCCACTTTGTCTAATAAGCTCTAATGCAATTGGATGATTAGGCATTCTAACTGCAACTGTATCCATTCCGCCTGTTGTCTCATATGGAACTTTATCATTTTTATTTACAATCATTGTAAGAGGACCTGGCCAAAATCTATCAGCTAGTTTTCTAGCTTCAATTGGCAAATCTTTTGAAATCATCTCTAACTCTTCAAATTTAGAAATATGTACTATCAAAGGATTATCTGATGGACGACCTTTTGCTTTATATATTTTCTCTGCTGCTTTCGCATCCAAAGCATCTCCACCTAATCCATATACTGTTTCTGTCGGAAAAGCTACAAGCTCTCCTTCTGAAATTAATTGTCCTGCTTCTTTTAAAGAGTCCATATCTATGTTATTTAGATCGACTTTAAGTATTTTTGTATTCATGACATAACCTTCTTTACTATTGCATAGTCCTTTCTATTATAACACATATGAACTCTTTAGCAAATTTAAGTTTAATAATATTTGTGTATTGTTTTATTAGCTAATTTCATTTTTGTAGTTTCGATTTCAAAAGAAAATTTACTGGTACTTTGTTGTCTTATATCTCTTTCACTCTTATTTTTTATTATATCCTATTGACAATACTTTACATTATATACTGTTATATACTGATTTGATGCTCCCACATATACCTTGTCTAAAGTTGAAAAATTATTGCTTCCATAAGCAGCCACTACATCACTATATTTAAATTTAGCAAAATAATGTCCGTTTATTGTTACAGTTTTTGATCTTTTTACTTTTACCCATTTTGCTCCACCAGACCATGACTGCAAAATAAATTCAATACAACTTGGTCTGTAGCCTGAGTATTCAACATAAAAATATCCATTTGGTGTCATTATATATGGATCTAACCAACCACCATTTTTCTTTGTAACTATCTCTAGTGCCTGACCCCATGGCTTAGAACTTGAAACACTGTTAAATAAAGTAATTTCCTTATGCTGCTGTGCAGGTTGTGTTGGCTGACTTGGTTGTGTTGGCTGATTTCCACCGTTTGAACTCTGTGAAGGATCTCTTTTTCCATAAACACTTACTAACTCATTTGCAATATCTGGTCCTCTAAATCTCATAGTATTTCTGTCAAAAATTCCAAAATTTTCTTGTCCATACTTAAATGCGTTGTTATCCCACCATACAACTGGCATTTGCATTCCTTTAGCCATCTGTGCATATGTTCTGGCATATACTAAACGTGAACTGTCATTTCCAAAGTTAGAAGCGCCAAATTCACCAATTACAACTGGTATTCCCTTATCGATAAATGTTGTTTTTATTCTATTTAATATTCCCCATAATTCATTTTTATCATTGTCATTCCATTGAGTATGATATCCATTAAAAGCAAAATTGAATGGTACATATGCATGAATTGATGCAGCTACCATATTGTCGTTTCCTATTTTTTTCCATGCATCCATTTTAGGTGCATCACTTGACGCACAATATGTTGGCATCATCACCAATCTATTTTTATTATTTCCACCTGTTGCTCTAATTGCAGCTCTTGCTTCCTCGTTACATTCATTTACTGCATTATATAAACCACTATTTCCGTTCCAATCGTCTCCCTGACGTGGCTCATTAAAAGTTTCAAAAATTAGTTTTTGATCATATGATTCAAAATATTTTCCCACTTGTGTCCAAATAGCCTTTAACTCATTTTTGATTTGCTGTTTCTGCCACCACTCTGTAGTTACTTTTTGCTGAATAGCATTGTGATGAACGTTGATTATTACATACATATTATTGTTATATGCATAATCTACAACTTCTTTAACTCTTTTTAAATAATTTGGATTTATTGTATAATTAGTTTTGTTTGTGTAATTTTCATCCCATCTTACTGGAATTCTTATTGTTCTAAAACCTTTATTCTTGATTGCGTCAATCATTGCTTTATTTGTTCTTGGATTCCCCCAATTAGTTTCTCCTCCTGAAGATTCAAGTGAATTACCAAGGTTCCATCCTGCCCCCATGTCCTGAGTGATTTGCATTGCTGTCTTACCATAGACTCCTGCTGAAACTTTCTCTGGTCTTTGAATCATAATCATTCCTACAACCATAACAAACACCAAGAGTTTAGATATGAATGTTACTAGTTTTCGCTCTCTTCTTAAGTTTTCCATTAATCTTTTCCTTTCCATAATAAAACTAAATCTTTTGAACCTAACTACAAAAATTCTTTCTAAGTATAGCATTAATACTTTTTTTAAGCTATAACTACTTTTTTATTTATTCAACAAACTTTCTATCAGAATTTTGTTAATTTTGTATGAATTCCCAATTAAATGTCTTCAAAAACTATATTGTGCTAAAAAAAGAACAAAAATAGGGTATTGTTTTTAATTATTTTTATGCTACAATAAGAGTAGTCAATAAATGACTACACTATTTTTTAACAAATCTAAGGAGGAATTTATTTATGGCATACGTAATTTCTGATTCATGTGTTAGTTGCGGAACATGTTCTGATCAGTGTCCAGTAGGCGCTATCTCAGCTGGAGATACACAGTACAACATTGATGCTGATTCATGCATTAGCTGTGGAACATGCGCTGGTGTTTGTCCAACAGGAGCTATTTCTGAAGAATAATTTGCACCATTAATAATACATTAACGCGTTAAACAAAGGTGTGCTTTTTAGCACAAAAAAGAAAGACTGTCATCTTTTTACTATTTACAGTAACTAGATTGATAGTCTTTTTTTTTACTTCTTATTAATGTTCTAAGTTAGCAAATCTTGTATATTCTGGTAACCATGCTAGCTTAACTGTTCCTATTGGACCATTACGTTGTTTTGCAATAATTATTTCAGAAACACCTTTTTGATCGGTGTCTTTATTATAATAATCATCTCTATAAATGAACATAACAACATCGGCATCTTGCTCGATTGCTCCCGACTCACGCAAATCAGATAACATCGGTCTGTGATCTGGTCTTTGTTCTACGGCACGAGACAACTGTGACAAAGCAATAACAGGAACATTTAATTCCCTTGCGATTGCCTTTAAAGATCTAGAAATATCTGAAATTTCCTGTTGTCTTGAATCTTTACCCTTTCCTGATCCTGACATAAGTTGAAGGTAATCGATAATGATTAGCTTCAAATCATGCTCTAATTTGTATTTTCTACACTTACTTCTTAACTCAGCAACACTTATACCAGGCGTATCGTCAATTATTAATTGAGAATCGCCAATTATTCCTGCTGCCTCTATTAACTGCTCCCAATCCCCATCCGATAAATTACCCGTTCTAAGCGCTTGAGCATCAACATGACCTTCTAGCGAGAACAAACGATTCATCAACTGTTCTCGTGACATTTCCAAAGAAAATATTGCTGTACACATGTTTTCATGAAAAGCAATATGCTGTGCCAAATTTAAAACAAATGCTGTTTTACCCATTGAAGGTCTAGCAGCAACAAGTATTAGGTCGGACGGCTGTAAACCTGCTGTTCTATAATCCAAATCAATAAATCCTGTAGGTATACCTGTAATAGATCCGCTTTGTTTAGACGCTTTTTCTATTCTCTCTAAAGCATTCATTACAACAGTTCGAATTGGAACAAACTCTCCACCTGTTCTTGTTGATAATAAATCAAAAATATCCTTCTCTGTTTTATCGAACACTTCATCAACAGATGTTCGCCCTGCATAACATTCATTCGCAATATTTTCATTTACACGGATTAATTTTCTCTTTATTGCATTATCTCTTACAATTTCAGAATAATATCTAACATTAGCAGATGTTGGCACCTGAGCTAAAATATTACCTACAAAACCTAAACTTGCAATTTCTTCCGGTACATCTTTTTCTTTTAACTTATTCTGCAAAGTTATAAGGTCAACCGGTTCTCCTTCCGCATTCAACTCAAGCATTGCGTCAAATACTTCTCCGTATTGTTTTTCATAGAAATCATCTTTAGTAATAATTTCTGATGCTGTAATTATAGCATCTTTATCCATAATCATAGAACCAATAACAGATTGTTCTGCCTCAGTACTATGGGGCATTATTCTTTTTGCAACCGATTCTTCCACTTTATCTTTTCTCCTTGTCACCTTGCCTCAATTTTTTCAGTTTTTTATTTTTATCTTTTCCTGAAAAATTAACTTTCTGAGACATGTACTGCTAATTTAGCCACAACTTTAGGATGCACTTTAATCTCAATATTATATGTTCCTAATGAATTGATAGGTACATCACAATGCATTTTCTTTTTATCTAAATCATAGCCTAATTGTTCTTTTACAGCTTTTGCTATTTCCTTTGTTGAAACAGATCCAAATGTTCTTCCATCTTTACCTGTTTTAAGTTTTACTTCTACTTTTTTTGTTTCTAATTCTTCTGCTAGTTTTTTAGCATTTTCTAAATTCTCTTCAGCAACTTTTTCTTCATGTTTATTTCTTAATTTCAAATCATTTAAGTTCTTGTTTGTAGCTTCAACGCCTAATTTTTTTGAAATAATAACATTTCTTGCATAAGCATCATTTAAATCTACAACATCACCTTTTTTACCAATTTTTTTTACATCTTCTAATAAAATTACTTTCATATGTTAATTTCTCCTTCTTTAAGCATTTCATCAATGGTCCTTAATATTACCTTCTTTGCTCCAATTAGATTAACATCTTTTAATTGAGCTCCGGCAACATTTAAATGTCCACCACCACCAAGTTTTTCCATAATCAATTGAACATTGATTTCATCAATTGATCTGGCGCTTATGTATATTTTTTCCTTGTACTCTGTCAACACAAATGTCGCTTTTATGCCAATAATATTCAACAATTCGTTTGCCGCCATTGCCGCAACTACTGTTGGACTCTCTAAATTTTCTGACGGACAAATCGAAATTGCAAAAATATCTCTATACACTTCAGCCTGTCTTACTGTCTCCGCTCTCGCTTTATACGCTTCCATGTCATTTCTAAGAAGTTTTCTAACATGTGCAACATCTACACCGTTTCTCTTTAAATAAGCTGCCGCTTCAAATGTTCTAACTCCAGCCTTTGTCATAAAGTTATTTGTATCAATAATTATACCAGCGTAAATACATTCAGCTTCCGCCGAATTTAATTTTAACCCTTCTGAGAAATATTGTAAAACTTCTGCAACCATTTCACACGCACTTGACGCATATGGTTCAATATAAGAAAGTAAAGGATTTGTAATAACTTCCTTACCTTGTCTGTGATGGTCAAAAACAACAATTGTATTTGTTTTTTCTAGAATTTCAGGGCACTCCGTATAACTTGGTTTATTTGTATCAACAACCATAACCAATGTATTCATATTTGTTTCTTCTATCGCTGTTTCACTATCTATAAATAAATCCGCAGGATATCCGTCTTCTTCTCTAAAGGTATCCATAAGTGGTCGGACAGAGGTCGAAGGTGAATTAATACAAATCTGTGCCTTTTTTCCGATGTTTTTAGCTGCACAATATATACCGATTCCTGCGCCTAACGAATCAATATCTGTCACGCTGTGCCCCATAATAACAACATTACTAACACCCTCCATAATTTCTCTAAGCGCATGCGCCTTAACCCTAGCTTTAACTCTTGTATTTTTCTCAACCTGTTGTCTTTTTCCACCAAAATACGAAATATTTTCGCCTTCTTTTACAACAACCTGATCTCCACCTCTACCCAAAGCTAAATCAATTGCCGCTCTAGCGTATTCATAATTATGATTATAATTATTATCTCTTATTCCAACACCAATACTTAATGTAACCGCCATCTCATTACCGACTTTAATCGTTTTAACATCTTCGATTACACTAAATTTATCTTCTTCAAGTTTTCTTAAATATTTATATTTAAAAACAAGAAAATACTTGTCTTTTTCTATTTTACGAACTAAAGCATCATACTCTCTAAAATAATTATTAACCTTTCGATCAATCAAAGCTGTTAACAATGAACGTTTAACATCTTCTATGCTTTCAAGTGCTTCCTCATAATTATCAATATACACTAATGCAGATACTAATTTTTGTTCAACATTTTCATTTTTGTAATGCTGTAGTTCCGTCTCATCATAAATATATACCGCTGTCAAAAATTCTGTACTGTCACTAGCATCCACATATTCACTTCCATCAGTGATTTGATTGAAGTAAATTCTATTTAAAATGATTTTAAATTTTCTGTCTTCCTTATCAGCATGAACCACGTCTTCCTCTTCAGACTTCTGTAAAAATTCCTTAGTTATTGATGAGAAAATAGTCGTTATTGACTTATGATAATTCTTATCTATTCCCGTAACATCTCTAAAATGATGATTTTCCCACAAAATCTTTCCATTAAAATCTAACAACGCATATGGAATATCAAACTCATCTATCAACTTCTTTTGGACTGATGAATATTGTGTTGCAAAATCAATCAATTCATTCATTACTTTCGCCTTTGAATTGCTATAATTAACAAGAGTAAAAATAAAATAAAACACTACGCAAGCACTAACCAAAGCCCCCGCTCGTATATCTATAAAATACAAGGGAATATCTACCAACACTAAAATTATAGTCAATAATAATGGTGCAATAAGATATGATTGAAGTTTTCCCTTAAACTTAATATTTCCTTTCATTTAGCATCTCCCTTTTCTCATAATCTAGCTTATTTATAAAATAATACGCTTTATTTATTTTTTCTCAAAAATCAAGTAAAATCTTGTTACATTATACCATTTTTATTAGTTATATAAAAGTAATTTATGATACAACAACACCCAATACATCATATATTAAATCGGCAATTCTAAAAGTTTTCTATATTGCTCATTCGAATTAAAATTGTGTTAAAATTTGCAACAAAAAGAAGTAGACTTCTCTCCTTCTGCACTACTATACCCAAAAGATAATCTACTTCTTTCTATAATTCTTTCGTAACACTTTATTATTACGATTTCTTTACAATATTTATATACTCTTTTTATTCTGCGACTTCAGGATTTGAAGCTACTTTTGAAACTGGCTTAGTATCTTTTGTAACTTCAACAACTGATTTAGCAAGCCCTGCCAAACCTTGGATTTCTGATGGAATAATAATTTTTGTAGCTTTTCCATCTGCGGCTTTTTGGAATGCCTCTAAACTCTTTAGCTTAATTACCTGATCATCTGGTGCAGCATTCTTGATCATCTCAATACCATCTGCTGTTGCCTGTTGAATCTTAGCAATAGCCTCTGCTTTACCTTCTGCTTCTCTAATAGTTGCTTCTTTCGTAGCTTCAGCTGCCAAAATTGCTGCCTGTTTTGCTGCTTCAGCTCTAAGGATTGCTGCTTCTTTTTCAGCCTGAGCATCCAAAATTGCTTTTTCCTTATTACCTTCTGCAACCCTGATTGTAGATTCCTTTTTACCTTCTGCAATCAAAATAGATTCACGTTTTTCACGTTCTGCCTTCATCTGTTTCTCCATTGCTTCCTGAATAGCTCTTGGAGGAATTATATTCTTTAATTCTACACGGTTTACTTTAATCCCCCATGGATCAGTAACTTCATCTAAAGTTGCTCTTAATTTTGTATTGATTTCTTCTCTTGAAGTCAATGTTTCATCAAGTTCAAGATCACCAATTAAGTTTCTTAATGATGTTGCAGCTAAGTTTTCAATAGCAATCAATGGATTATCTACTCCGTATGCATATAACTTAGGATCAGTAATCTGATAAAATACTACAGTATCAATCTGCATTGTAACATTATCTTTTGTAATAACTGGTTGTGGTGGAAAATCTGCAACCTGCTCTTTTAATACAACTCTTTTAGAAACTCGATCAATGATAGGCATCTTAATATGTGGACCCACCTCCCATGTTGTCAAATAAGCTCCTAATCTCTCAACGATTCTTGCCTCAGCTTGAGGTACAAAACGGATACATCTTACAATTTCGATTATAATAATTGCCAAAATTATTAACCCTATGCTTAATACTTCCATTTTCGTTCTCCTTTTCTTTTTTATTATTTTATTGCTTTTATATAAAAATTAAATATCATTTTAATTTTTATGCTTTAATTATTGTCTTTATTCAGTCAACTTACACATCTGAATCAACTTTCTTCACTACAAGTTTAACACCTTGAACTTTAACCACTTGACAAATCTCTCCAGCCTCAAACTCTTCCTTTGGATTTTCAGCAATTATTGACCACTCTTTTCCTTGAAGTTTACCTACTCCAACTTTGCCATACGATTCGACTTTTTGTGTTATTTCTATCTTTTCGCCGATTATACTGTCAATATTTGTTGCAACTTTACGTGTCACCACATATTTGTCCATAAACGGTTTTGTATAAAACAATAAAACTATCGACACAGCTAAGAATAAAATAATCTGTACATATATTGGAGCACCCAAACCCGCAGCCAATGTTGCTACAGCCGCCCCAATTGCAAACCATATTGTCACTAGTCCAACTGTTAAGATTTCATTTATTATTAAAATCATCATTAATGTCAACCAAAATATGACGTCATTCGAAAAAATTGATAATAGCGATTCCATTGATAAACCCCCTTTTTTTTTTACATTAACATAAAATAAATAGAATGTAAATATTTTTACATCTTTCTTATATAGTATGCAATTTGATATGGAAGCCTTTCATCTGGTGTTGCTAAATCATTATCTAACAATTTTTTTATATTCGAAATACGGTAAATCACTGTATTTCTATGTGTAAACATTTCCTCCGCCACAGCTTGAATACTTCCATTATGCTTTAAAAAACACTCTAAGGTATCAACATAATTACCTTTATGCTTTTGATCATATTCAATTAATGGTTTTAAGGGTTCATCTCTCATATTCATTAATAAACTAGTATCACTTACTGAATATAATAACCTAAATAATCCCAAATCATCAAAATATTTCAATTTTTCATCATGACGCAACGACATCCTAACTGCCCCTTTTGCCCTCATAAAACTTATATAAAGATTTTTGATATCAATAACTTCGCTTCCTACTCCAACATAAAGTGGAAATTGCACCATTCTCTTTTGCGCACGACTAAGCATTCCTTCAACGATTTCATCTAAATCCTTTTTTTGTACATCATTTACAACTAAAACAAAATAAGAATCATAATAAAAGAAATTACCATTATGCGTTATTTTTTCTAAATACATCTGTATTCTATATGATAGTTTTTTTCTTTCTACAGTATCCATCGTGTCTAATCCCTGTAAAGTTATCAAAACAACCTGAAAAGATCCATCCACATCAAAATAAGGCAGTAACTCTTTTCGGTATGCATCCTGATTATCCGGAGCTTCAATTGCCTTAATCATTGCATTCGAAATCTGTTCATCAGCACTATCCTGTAAAAAAATTCGTATATTAATATCTTTAATCATATCACCCATATGAATTTCTTGTGGAACTGTAAGTAACGGAAAATCATTTTCATCGCAATAATCCATCAAATCTTGCGGTACTTCTTTTATATAATGTCCTGTATTTAAAATTAGTCCTGCGCCATGATGTCGAACCATCTCTTTGGCTAGTTCCATCAATGATTCTGTCGTTCTAAATCCCAATCCTGTTGTAACTGCTAATTCTTTCCCCCAAAAGTTTTGCACAATTGTTGTTTCTTCTAACATATGTGTCCAAACTATTGAATTAGACCATCCATTTTTTCCTGCAATCATCTTCATGTTGTATCTGTTTTTACATACTAACATCATATCTTCAATTGTATATCCCATATAATCACCTCAAAAATGTAATTTTTCCGTGTACAAAAAACACTTGTCCTTATTATAGCATTTTTTGTGCTCCCAGTACATATATCGACATTTCTTTTTATTATCGAAATCCATTGGATGTTTTCATAAATATGATATTATATATTGTGTTGAGAAAACAACACGAAACTTTTTGATAAAGATTTGAAAAACCAATTTTTCAAATTAGCTTCATGTAATGAAGCCACTTAAAAAGCTTTTTTCATAATATAATTCCTAATATATATAAGGGACAGTCATTTAATGACGGTCCCTCTCTTCCTTTTTATTACATGGTTTACACAACAAATACCTTTTTATGAAAACAATTATTAAACATTTTGGTTGTTTTTCATTATAAAAAACAATTTTGTTTTAGGAATTATTTTTTCTTATTGTTTATAATTGTTTTTATTTTATTAATATCATATTTAAACTATTTTTATATTCTCAGTACTAAACTGGGATTTTTTTTGCAAATATATCTTTCAACTTCTTTTCTCTTGCCATTCTCTTGGATTTCACTTTGCTTTTTTCATCTCTTTTTCCCAAAACAAAAAACACTCCTTAAGCAAGCATCTATATTTCAATCAAATCAACTTTAACCGAAATAATAAATCTGTACTTAAGAAGTGTTTCAAAAATTAGATATTTAATTATCTAAAAATTATTCGCAAACGTATGGCATCATTGCTAAATGACGTGCTCTCTTGATTGCTACTGTAAGAGCTCTCTGGTGTTTAGCACAGTTACCTGTGATACGACGAGGAAGAATTTTACCTCTTTCAGAGATATATCTCTTTAATTTGTTTGTATCTTTGTAATCAATGACATTGTCTTTTCCACAGAAAACACAAACTTTTTTTCTTCTACGCATTGGTCTTCTCTTTGAAGAACCTTCGCCTTTATTGTAAGCCATCTTAGTTACCTCCTTTTAAATTGTAAATCTACTAATTAAATGGTAATTCTTCTTCAATTCCATCAGGAATTTCCATAAAACCTTCACTTGGAGCTGCTTGGCTTGGTGATGGTTTAAATGGCTGTTGATTATATCCTCCACCAACATTGTTATCACTTGTGCTTTTGCTCTCAGCAAACTCAACTTGTTCAACAACAACATCAGTAGTATATACTCTCTGGCCATCTTTATTGGTATAGCTTCCAGTTTGGATTCGACCTTCAACGACAAATTTAACGCCCTTGTGTCCAAATCTTTCCATAAATTCTGCTGTCTTTCCGAAAGATACACAATTTATGAAATCTGCTGTCTGCTCCTCATTATTTCTTCTAAATCTTCGGTCTACTGCAAGAGTGAATCTTGCAACTGCACTTGAGCTTTCACCTTGAGAATAACGGATTTCTGCATCTCTGGTTAAGCGTCCCATAAGAATTACTTTATTCATATAATCTCCTTTTTATGCCTCGTCTTTTCTAACGCATAAGAAACGAAGAACATTGTCCATAATACGAACATCCTGCTCTACTAAAGCTGGAACATTAGATTCTGCCTCGAACTGAATGAAGTAGTAGAAAGCTTCGTTCATTTTCTGAATTTCGTAAGCTAATCTTTTTTTGCCCCATTCTTCAACTTCTGTAACAGCACCGCCTGCACGTGTGATGTACTCTTTTGCTTTTTCTACAGTTGCTGTTCTCGCATCATCTTCGATCTTTGCACTTACAACGAGTGCTAATTCATATTTATTCATGCGATTCTTTACCTCCTTCTGGTCTCTGGCTCACGACATTTCGTGAACAAGGAAAATTTATTATACCACGAGAATAAATGATACCATGTTTTTATTTGATTTGCAAGTGATTTTTGGGATATTTTTACTTTGTTTTTCAAATATCTTTTTCATTTTTAAATTATAAACATTTATGATTTTTTAAAAGTTTAATCTAAATATAACCCCCTTATTTTTTGTGAATTAATACGCAATTTTATTTTTATAGTTTTTTATTTATAAATTAAGTAATCATATTATTTATAAATGCTTTATAATATTTATAAAGAGTTTATTTTTTATAATTTTTGATTTCTTTTTTCCATTTTTTATAAATCAGCAAACTCAGATTTACAATATCGTATTTTTTTTAATTTAACCTTAATACAAACTTAAATTATCCTTTTTAGAAAAGTGTGATATATTTTTTTAATCAAAAGACTATAATGTAATTTATTATAGAATTTTATTATAGAATTATTATGACATTTTTTTACATAAATCATAACTCTTAACACAAAAAAATTTTTATAAATGGAGGGCTTATTTATGAACAAAATAGAAATTTTATCTAACTGGATTAAGGAATCTCATTCAATTGTATTTTTTGGTGGGGCCGGTGTTTCTACTGAAAGTGGCATTCCTGATTTTAGAAGTGTCGATGGTTTATATAACCAACAGTACGATTATCCACCTGAAACCATCCTTAGCCACACTTTTTTCCGCAAAAATACCGCTGAGTTCTATAAATTTTACAGGGCTAAAATGCTTTGCCCTGATGTTGAACCTAATATAACTCACAAAGTTCTTGCAAAGCTTGAGGAGAAAGGAAAACTCACTTCTGTAATCACGCAAAACATTGATGGTCTTCATCAAAAAGCTGGAAGCAAACGAGTTCTAGAACTTCATGGTAGCACTCTAAGAAATTACTGTGAAAAATGCCACAAATTCTTTCCTCTTGAAACAATTTTGTCTTCTAAAGATGTTCCGCTTTGTGATGAATGTGGCGGAATTATTAAACCAGATGTTGTTCTTTATGAGGAAGGTTTAGACGATTCTACTCTAAAAAATGCCATTCATGACCTATCAAAAGCTGATATGCTTATTATTGGTGGTACATCTCTTACAGTTTATCCAGCTGCCAATTTAATCTATTATTATCGCGGAAACAAACTTGTTCTTATTAACAAAACACCTACTTCTGCCGATAGCAATGCCAATTTATGCATAAATGATGGTCTAGGTAACGTATTTTCACAATTGGATATTGACTCTCTATAATTTGACGATTTTTTACAAATATAGTTTTCCCAAAATAGGGGTTATTTTTTTAGAATTAAATCTAGAATAAATTAACCTTGAAATTTAGACTGATTTTTTTTAGAAAATAATAGACTATTTTGATAGAAATAAAAATAAGTTTGTGATATCATATTTTCAACTATTAACTTAATTCTTTATGGAGGTTTTTATGGAATACAAATACGAAGTAGGCGATATCGTTAAGCTTAAGAAGAAGCATCCCTGCGGCAGTTTTGAATGGGAAATTCTACGAGTTGGTGCTGATTTTAGACTAAAATGCATAGGATGCGGACACCAAATTATGATAGACAGAAAAAGCGTTGTTAAAAACACTCGCGGTCTTAGACATAAAAATGATTAATTATATAATTGCTTAAATAAATTTAGCCCATATAATATAATTTATATGGGCTTATTTTTTTGCATTTTCCTTAATATTTATACTATCGTAGTTTTATCGTTTATTTATTGAATAAATCCAATCAATAAAAACAATTACTTAACTAGTATGCTAGTTACCAAGCATTGGCTCAATATCATTTTGACGACCGATTACTATCAAATGATCTTTATTATTGAATCTGTACTCTGCTGATGGTAATACATCTGTACCTTCTTCATTTCTAATTCCAATAATTGTAATACTATAGTTTTGTCTGATTCCAACCTCTTTAATTGTTTTTCCAAGCCAATCTGCTAATGGTTCAATTTCATATAAAGAATAATCTTCTGTCAATTCCATATAATCAAAAACATGATTTGTACTACATCTTTTTGCTAGATTAAATGCCAAATCTCTATCTGGATAGATTACCTCATCAGCTCCATTTTTCAATAAGAATTTCGCCTGAACATCTCTATTTGCCTTACTAATTACGTATTTTGCTCCCATCTCTTTAATTAGAGAGGTAACTTCTAAACTATTTTGAAAACTTGTTCCAATACAAACAAATACAATATCAAATTTCTCTAAATTAAGTGATTTAACTACTTTAGGAATAGTACAATCTCCAATTTGTACATTACCTACTTTATACATCATATCTGTAACATTTGCTTCTTCTTTATCTACTATAGTTACATTATTGTCTAGCTTTATTAAATTATTACAGAGATGGTGTCCAAATCTTCCCATTCCTATAATCAGTAAATTTTTCATTATTTCCTCCAATTTTTGTTTTTGTTAAATAATGCCTTCTTACGACAATTCTAACATGGACTTAACCTGTCTGTGTGAACAATTTGTGTATCTACTTTCAAACACATATTATTTAAAATATTCACTTTTCACAAAAAAAAAGTGGCCTTAGAAAAGCCACTCATAGTTGCGGGAATAGGACTTGAACCTATAACCTTCGGGTTATGAGCCCGACGAGCTTCCAATTGCTCCATCCCGCGTTATCAACCTCAACAAACATATTGTACTACTTTATTTTCGTGCTGTCAACTTTGAAATCTTTATATATCTTCAAAAATTATATAATTTCAAACTTTTAACCTTCTTAAAAAATATTTATACAACTCGAATATTCCTACAATTTATTTATCTTCAAGCAATGATTGATAAACATCTCTTTTTTTCATTCCACGATCTTTTGCTACTTTTTTCATAGCTTCTTTATGATCTACACCTTGTTTTTCGTAATAATCCATATGTTCCTGGATTGACATTTCTTTCCATTCATTTTGCTTATCTTTAATTATATCTTCGAATTCTCGACCAGCTATAACCATCACATACTCTCCACGGGGTGAATTTTCTTTATAATACTCTAACAAATCATCAAATGTTGTTCGAACCTTTGTCTCGTGTTTTTTTGTTAATTCTTTGCAAATGGTAAGATTTCGATTTCCTAAATATTCTTTTAGCTGCTCTATTGTTTTTACCAAATGATGAGGTGCTTCATAAATAATTATAGTCCTTGTTTCGTTTTTTAATTCTTCAAGAACCTGCACTCTTTGTTTTTTATCTCTTGGCAAGAAAGCTTCAAATGCAAATCTTCTTGTTTTTTGTCCTGACATTGTAAGTGCTGTTACGCATGCGACTGCGCCAGGTAAAGATGTAACAGGAACACCTTGCTCATAACAAATCCTCACTATATCTTCACCTGGATCAGAAATTCCCGGAGTACCAGCATCTGTTATTAATGCAATATTTTTTCCTTCTTTTAGCTTTTCAACTAAATAATATGCTTTTTCAATTTTATTAAACTCATGATAACTTGTCATCGGAGTTTTTATTTCAAAATGGTTTAATAGCTTAATCGAATTACGTGTATCTTCTGCTGCAATTAAGTCTACTTCATTTAAAGTTCTTAAAACTCTAAATGTTATATCTTCTAAATTACCAATTGGAGTTGCACACAAATATAATGTTCCTATCATACAATCTCTCTTTCTAATTATTATAAATATCTAAAATTTCATTAGTATAACTTCCGTCTTTGTTATAAACAATAAGTGGAGGTTCAACTGTCATTCTACTTTTTGCACCTCTGACACCTTCTATCAAAACCATATTTGGTTCTTTGTCAACATACGGATAAACTAATCTTATTCTTTTAGGTTCAATACGATACTTAACCATTTCACTTAAAATTTCTGCTAGTCTAAATGGTCTATGAACCATATATAATTTTCCCTTAGGTTTTAATAGTCTTGCGCTTTCTCGTAGTAAATCTTCTAAATTACAAAGCACCTCATGACGCGCAATTGTTTTAGCATCATTTCCGTTTTGTAAACCATGTTGCCCTATCATATATGGTGGATTAGATGTTACAACATCAAAAGAAGATGCTCCAAAACGACTCGAAACATCTTTTATATCACCTTCTATAATATGTATCTTATCTTCTAAGGCATTAAGCTTAACACTTCTGCTTGCCATATCTGCACTATCTTTTTGAATTTCTAAGCCATAAAACTCTCTACCATAGCCTCTTGCTTCCATAAGAATAGGAATAATTCCCGTACCCGTTCCTAAATCAATAACCCTGGCGTTTTCTTTTGCTCGGGCAAATGCAGATAACAAAACTGCATCCATCCCGAAACAAAATCTATTTTTATCTTGAATAATCTTATAGCCTTTTCTTTGTAAATCATCTACCCTTTCGTTTTCATGGATAAATGTATTTTCTATCATTTTTGTTTAATCCTCTCGCTTGTTATTACGAAAATTTTTCTTATTTTTTCCATGGAATTCTTTTTTTCCACGATGTGATGGTTTCCCACCCTTTGAAAATTTCTCATTTGTATCGCTATTTTTCTTTCCTTTGTTATTAGGATTCTTTCTATAGCGATGTTTTGTTTTATTTGGTGCAAAATCGTTTTCTTCATGATTTGAATAACTCTTGCCCCAAGTATTATGATAACCACCGTTAGTATTTTCTGAATCAGAAGAGTTGTAATCCTGCTTCATATTTTTATTTCTTAAGCGACGATCACCTCTTGTTTTTTTTCTTGAATGATTTTTCTTATTTTCCTCAGAAAAAATCTTAGATTCTTCTTCAAAAATTTCATTTATCTGTGGTTTAATTGGAATATTTATATCAAATTCGTCTTTTTTGATATTCTTTATTTTCTCAGCTACATTTTCAATTGCCTTCTCTTTACGCTTTGTTTCTGAGAAAAATTTATTCTCATTTTTATTTTCAAAAAAGCTATCATTTTTTTGTTCTGCTTTTTTCTCTTGCTGCTTTTCTTGATTTTTTTTCTTGTCCTTTTTTTCTTTTTTATTCTTTTTATTTGAATTAGAAGTTTCTATTGTTTTCTCTTCAGTATCTTCTAAATCCTTTAATTCTGCAAGTTCTTCTTCAGTAACTTTTACAACTTTTTTCTTTGTTGATTTAAATGAGATTTCATCAACTTTATAGTCACGTAACTCTTTTACATCACCGTTTTCCACCAAAACTTTTACAGTTTGTCGTAAAACACTCATGCCTGTAACTTCTCCCTTAAAGCCATCATAAGTTGTTACAATATCACCAACAACCGGTAATTTACTATTCAAATACTCATATGTTTCTTGTTCATTTTTTAGACAACACATAAGTCTTCCGCATACACCAGAAATTTTTGCAGGATTTAATGATAAATTCTGTTCTTTTGCCATTTTTATCGATACTGGTGCAAAATCAAATAAAAAGGTTTTACAACATAATTCTCTACCACAAATTCCTATTCCACCCATAATTTTTGCTTCATCTCGAACACCAATCTGTCTCAACTCAATTCTTGTTCTAAAAATTGCTGCCAAATCTTTTACGAGTTCTCTAAAGTCAATTCTTCCATCTGCTGTAAAATAAAACAACAATTTATTATTGTCAAAAGTATACTCTGCATCAACTAATTTCATTTCTAAGCCGTGCTTTTCTATCTTTTCTTTACAGATTACGAAAGCTTCTTTTTCTTTTCTTTTATTTTCTTCTACTATTAAGTCATCTTCTTCTGTTGCAATTCTAATAACGGGTTTTAATGGTTGAACCACTTTTTCATCTTCTACTTCTCTATTTCCTAATAGAACCGTTCCCATTTCTATTCCTCTTGCAGTTTCTACTATTACATGCATTGGTGGCTCCAACTGAAAACCTGCTGTAGCGAAATAATAAATTTTCCCCGCGTTTCTAAACCTAATACCTACTATTTCTGTCATTTTAATTCTCCTTAATTGCAAGTAGTAACAATTCTATAACCAAGTCAAAATTTACGTTTGCCCTTATTCTGATTTTTGCCTTTTCTAAAGCATTAACGATATTTTCAATTCCAGCGTATGAATGTTTCTCTACTTGTCTTTTAATTTCATAAACTTCTTCCTTAAAAATTAATCCATTTACATCTCCTGTTGCTTTAAAATACAATATATCTCTATACCATGTCATCATTAAATCAAAGTAGTCACCAATTTCTAATTTATATTCTGTAATTTTTTTTACAGCTTGACCCATTTCATATAAATCAATTTCGCCTACTCTTTTTACAAGTTGTAAAACAGATGCTTTTAATTCGTTAAATTCTGGAGATCTTGCAAGCTGAATAGCTTTTCCAACGTTCCCCTGTGAAAAAGCAGCACATACCTCAGCCTGATAATCCGGAATTCTATAATTTTTCATAAGATAATCTACAATTACATCTTTTCTTACAACTTTAAGATCTAATTTAATACATCTTGATAAGATTGTTGGTAAAAACAAATCTGCATTGGTGGTCAATAAAATAATAATTGCATATGCTGGTGGTTCTTCTATAGTTTTTAACAGAGCATTCTGTGATTGTATATTCATTTTTTCCGCTTCATCAACTATGTACACCTTATACTTACTATTATATGGTTTAATTGCTATATCATTATTAAGCTGTAAACGTATATCGTCTACGCTTATTGTATTTGGTTTTTCATGTGTTACATATATCACATCAGGATGATTATGTCCTAGAACCTGTTTGCATGAATGACACTCCATACACCCTTCTGTATCGTTATTCTCACACATAAGAGCAAGCGCAAATGCCTCTGCTAACATTTTTTTCCCAGAAGAATCCGGTCCATTAAAAATATATGCGTGTGAAACTTTATCTAATTTAATTGCATTTTGTAAATGCTCTACAATTTTTTCATGCCCTACTATATCTTTAAATCCAGCCATAATAAATACCTACCTATCCTATTTCTACTACTTTTTCCGACAAATCACGTCAAAATATCAAGAAGTAATCCTTCGATTTCTCCTATTTTACTAAGTATTTCTATGTGATTTGATTCATCTTTTACAAGCTCGCCTGCTAATTCATCAAGATTTTCATCTATTAATTTAATAATTCCATACACTCTGTGTCTTCCTTTTCTATCAAGGAAATTTTCTCTTGAAAACTTGTGTGAACGATATACCACTTCGTTGAGGAAATCTTTTATCATTCCTCTATATCTTTTCATATCTCTAATGTCCATATGCTGAGCAATTCTGTTTCCTTGTGCAGTAATGTCATTTAACAATGTTTCAATTCTCTGCTGCAGCTGCGCATCATCTATCGCACTTGACAAAGTAAACTTAAATGATCCATCTGTATTTTCAACCTTTACTGTATCTGGCACTTGTGAAACTTGTTGAACATTATTAACCTTGATATCCAATATTATCACCTCACTTATTTAAATACAACTACTTAAATATTTTCTGCGAAGCCAACACATAAAAAAACTATCTGTTACTGTTAATATATGAAACTATTTCTTCAACTGTCTCTTGTAAATCATTATTCATAAAAACCCTATCCACCATTGCATTGTTTAGATTTTCTTTAGAAAAGTCCTTTTGATCTGCTAGAAATCTTCGACACATTTCTTCATATCGTGGAGAACTTTGTTTACGTTCTCTCTCTAGCGCACGAGCTAGTCTTTCGCCATCTTCTACTTCAATATATATCGGAATAACTCTACCAACACCATAATATTTTCTAAGCGAAATAAAAGTTTCAAGCGTGCCAATCAAAAGATAACTATTCTCATCTAAATCAATTTGTCCATCATCGGCTGTAAAATATTTCCAAATCCCATGAACAGTTTTATATTCTCGCAATTCAATTATTTTATTTTGTTTGTTTAATTGTGTCACTTTTTCTTCATCACAAAAATAATATTCTCTACCATTTTGTTCTCCAACTCTTACAGGTCGAGTTGTATACGGTATAATTTTCTTGAGATTGAAGTCTTTTCTATTTATTAAAGTTCGGTAAATAGAATCTTTACCCGTTGAACTTTTTCCCATAATACAAAAAATTTTATTCATATTCTTGCCCTTTAAGTATAATATAGTTATTTTGTAATGACAACTTCAATTCCATCTGAATGAGGTAAACCACATAAATTCAGCTTTAAATCAATGCATCTTTTTATATTAGAAACAACCTCTGATGAAATTATTTCTCCCGGAACTAAAATAGGTATTCCAGGAGGATATAAAAACACATAATCTTTTGAGATTTTACCCACAGAATCATCCAATTTCACTTCAATATGTTCTTTTTCTTCTGCTTGATGAATTTCCATTGCTTTTTTATTGGAAATATATATTTTTTTCACAAAATCATAATTATCTTCTTCATAATCTGGTTTTTTCCCAATATACTTCTTATCTATTTCTTTTAAAGCAAAAGATAACCTTTCAAATCCTTCTTCTGAATCTAAAATACTCGTCATCGCAACAACATAGTTTCCTGAACACATCTCCATTTGTAAATGGTATTTATCCAGTAAAATAGTGTATAATTCTACTCCTGTCAGATTCGTTTTTCCTGTAAAAATAAGGATTTTTCCAAAATCAAAATCAAATGCTTCTTTCTTAGAAAAATCTTCTTTTTTCACTATTCTCAAATTTTGAATATCACTTATATTTTTATAGAAGTTATCGAGTTTTTTTGAATAATTATCAAATAAACGTTGCCTATCATTTTTTATCATCAGAAGACTTTTCTCAATTCCTGACATTAAAATATATGACGGCGAACTTGTTTCATATATTCCCAAAAATTTTCTTATTTTATCAATTGAAACTCTATCACTACAAACATGTAATAGAGCTGTTTGTGTAAATGCAGCAAGTGTTTTATGTACGCTAACAATTACAATATCTGCTCCTAACCCTACAGCATTTTGAGGAAATCTCTTAGAAAAACCAAAATGTGCCCCATGAGCTTCATCAACAATAAGTACTGCTCCATATTTATGTGATATTTCTGCAATTTTCTTCACATCCGAAACCACTCCATCATAAGTTGGCGAAGTAATTACAACAGCAGATATATTCTTATTGTTTTTTAGTTCTTCTTCTATCCTCTCTGGTTCAATACATCCTTGTATTCCTAAATGAGTAACTTCCGGCATAACGTAAGTTGCTTTTAAATCTCTTAAAAAAATACCATTATACACCGATTTATGGGAATTTCTTGCTACTAATATTTCTCCATCTTTATCCACTGCTGCAGAAATAGCAGATAAAATTCCACACGTACTACCATTAATCAAGTAAAACGATTCCCTCGCTCCATACAAGTCAGCTGCCATTTTTTGAGATTGTTTTATTACATTACAAGCATCATGTAAATTGTCAAATCCATCTATTTCCGTTATATCAATCTCATATGGATTAGCAAAATCTATGTTTTTTCTCTTATGCCCCGGCATATGAAAAGGATAATAGTCACTATCCCTGTATTTTAATAACTTATCGTATAACAAATTTTTTTCCTCTCAAATCTTTGGTTCATACCTTCTTATTATAACATTTTTGCACAAATTTGAGTGAAAATCTTTTATCCAAGAAATCTGTTGAGGCCTGGCATCCAATCCTTTACAAAAACGCTGTTTTTACAATATGCATTCCAAATTGGATCTATAAAACTTACTATTCTATCCATCACAACTTCCCATGAATCAGATTCTATTTTTTTATTATGTAAAAACTTATCCCATCTTTTTCGCATATATGAATAGTTTTTGTATTCTTTTAGTTTTTCAACATATTGTATTTTTTTAGTTTTTTCATTTGATATTGACTTAGCATACTCCATCAAATGCATTCCACTTAATGATTGTTTTTTTAATATTTCATTTAATGTATAGTAAGCATTCATACTATCAATAAGTTCAAGTTTTCCTAATATTTCAAACATCTCATCAATTGCCAAACGTTCTCTTGGGTATATTAAAATGTCTATATCTTTTTTTGAACCTATTGCATCTACATCAAGAAAATAAAACTTATAACTCATGTATTCCTTTTTAAAACTCATTGTAGATATCTGGCGAATATGCAATGTAATTGGAATCTTCATCTGTTCGTAAACTGCTTCAAGATTCCATTGTGCATCATCTTCTTGATAAAAAAACTCCGCATTCCATTTAATTGGACTATCTTTATCATTTTTCATAATTCTGATTAACATCTTTTTTGAAAAATCGAATTCTAAGTCTTGTATACAGAGTTCTTTTTTGGGATTATTTCTTCCATATATTGCCTTTTTTTTATTTTTTATATAATAAAAGTTCAAACTTTCTCCTACTGTGTTACTTTCTACATTTACAACCAAAGGGTTTATCAAATAAAGGTTTTCTCTATATTCGGACGTATAAATTCTTTTCAATACTTCTTCAAGTGCTAAATATCTAAGCGCTAATGAGTAACTGATTTTTAATTGTCCACTTTTTTCCTTGATTTTGGTACTCTTTTCCACACCTATCTTCATTTATCCACCCCTTTTGTTGAATCTTATTGAATCAATTTAAATCCATACTCCAATCATTGTTTGTACTTTTCGTAGCACCTTTCTTTCTCTTGCATATTCCATCAAACGACATACATCTTTGTCTTCATCTGTAATATACGACTGTAGTGCTTCTTTAAAATCCTGCCTTTCAAGCTTTCCTTCGTATTTCAGACAATCACATATTAATCTTTCTTTATCATATATCCGAAATTTACAACCTTCAATTTCAATTTCTGTACTACCTAGCTCAAGCACTTCAGGCTCTGTATAATAAGGAATAACCCTTGGATAATCTAGTTTAAAACGAGATTTTGAAGTATTTTTATCAATTGCAACTGACCAGCCAAATGGTTTTCTTGATATGTATCCGTACGCATATAATGCACTTTCCATGCACAATCTTCCATCTGGAAAAAGTTTCGCTACCAATTCTGTTTCAGAAAATCTATCAATTTTATCAGTATAATATCCATTCTTGATTCTAACTATTTCTCCTAAATCAACAAAATCCAAAATAATTCTATAGTCAATACCTAACGTCATTAGATCTTCTTTTTTTGCTATTCCTCCCTCTTCTTCAATAAACTCTTTAACCTTTACAAGCAATTCTTTTCGCCTTTTTACACTCTCCCTATTTGTCATTTTCTTCCGCTCCAATACTTTTTCTTTTATAATAACTTTTTTAAGTTGTATAGTCAATTAAACTTTTTTTGTTTATCTGTAAAATAATTTTTTATCTAACAAACAAATTTATGATATTATAAAATGACTTTTCACTTCTTTTATATTATAAAAAAAAGATTACACCTCCACACATTTTTATGTTTTGGCATAATCTTTTTATTTCATTCCATCTTTGTTTTTAGTTTGTTTTTTAGTTTGTTTTTAATTTGTTTTTTATTCGTTTTTTATAAATGTTTTTTATAAGAATACTTGTATTATTTTTAATCTACTGAATATGCTAATCTACTAGATTTAGAACCTGCATTATTTAATACCCATGTTTTAGCATCATATGAACTTCTTGTTCTATATCCATAATTATTAGCTGGATTCCAATTTACCCTTCCAATATTGTAAATTTTATAACGATTTTGGTCTGTAGTTGATTCATAATCTACAAATTTACTATTATTTCCATTTCCATTTAATGGAGAACCTTCATTATAACCTTTTTCAAATCTATTTTTTTCCGAATAAATTGTACAATTAGTGTATGGTGTAAATCCAATATTGAAGTCATAAATATAGTTGTTATACACATGGAAATTACCATATCTCATAAGACCTGGTGCTCTAGTTATGGTCGAATGAAAATAATTATTGCAAATGGTCATACATGGATATCCGTCATAGGTTCCACCACCATTATCCTGTGGATAACCTAAAATCAATCCATATTTATGTCCACCAAAATTACAACCCGAAATTGTCACAAATGAAGCTTTAACTCCTACATAAACAAATTTGTCAGTATCATTATGATGAATGTTAGCATCTTTATTCATATCATGTCCCGTCCATGTACAATGATCTAACCAATAGTTAGGACCATCTGAAACATACATTTGGATGTCGTCATTATTATTGATTCTTACATCATGACTAAATGTGATGTTTTTATATATATTATTCCCTGAATTAGAAATATTTCTAAAATGAATATTATATAAAGTCTTATTTCCATAAGAACCAATAAATGTTTTGTTTTTTCCAACATTCACTTTTGTTAATGAATTTGCACTAATATTATTATTAATAACTATAGTATATGGAGTTGAGCCTGAAGCGTATCTCTGAAGTTCTGAGACATTGTTTACTTTTACAACCTGTCCTAACACTCCTCCTATTGTACATGCTTTTTCTCTTCCATACATATCTTTAGAATAACCACCGAATCCTTCTAAACCATATGAATTAATTCTAAAACTCTGTGAGGCTGTTTTATTATTTCTAGTAAGTTTAAATCCATTGCCATTAGCTGTTAAAGCAAGGTTTTTATTAGCATAATTTACTAGCGTATAATATAATCCTGTTCCCTGAGCATCGTTTTTTACAGCTTGAATCATCCAATATTGAGCATTATTTGATACACTTCCTGTTGTAACAACACTTGCTCCTTCAGTAGTATTATTGTTGTAAGGCGCAAGAACGTAACCTGTGTTCACATTTACAATTCTAAACACTCCTTGTCCAACATAGTTTATAACCCATCTATTAATTGTCGAATTACTATTATTCGACACAACTTCCTTGTTTAAAGATGATCCGGCCATCATCAATCCATTTTGAGCATTAACAAAATTTAATTCTTGATTTGGAAATGTTCCATCAATCGCAACTTTATTACTTGTGCCACCTTGATTTCCTGAATTTCCAGAGTTACCCGAATTTCCTGCATTGCCAGAATTTCCTGAAGAAGGCCATGGCGCATTTTCAAAATACCAAATCTGGTTATCTCCACCTGTTTTTTTGTATTGAATAACGTTTGCACCATTATTCTTTGATGCCCTATTTACTTCAACACAAGAATTAAAATTAGTTGTTTCTGTCATCAAATAATATCCATTATTATTATCTGCCTTAACTAATTTAAAATTTTGTGCAGAACAACCATTGTTTTTAAATATTCCAATATTTGCTCCGTTTGATGATGACGCATTAGCAACATCTAATGAAACCGAACCTGTCATATCTGTTGCTGGATGAAGTCTGTATGTTCCTGACGAATTTTTTTCGAGAATCCATCTTTGTCCTTCTGCTCCGGTTCCATTTGCCTGAATTACATTTGAGCCACTATTAGAAGAATTATTCGCAACCTGCAAATATAATCCACTATTTTTATTCTTTATATAGTAGATATTTCCTGTACTTGGTTCCACTGCTGCTGCATTAACTTTTGTTGACTGTATTGGTAAAAATAACGAAGTTAAACTTAGCATCATACTCAATACAACAATAAAAAATTTCTTCAATCTTTCTTTCATTTTTATCCTTCCTTCCTGTTTTGTCTTGTAAAAAAGACCATTTAATATTATACTAACATTAATTTATACAAACAAGAAATAATCGTAAAAATTTTAATTTTTGGTAGTCTATCATAAATTTTTTATATTATTTTTGCGTAAAACTTCCAAAAGTTCTATTTTTAAAAATTTCATTTCTATTATTTTATAAAATTCCCCTTTTCAATCGCTATAATACATTATTACTTTAAAGCAAAAAAGCTTGTTTTTTTACAGAAAATAGAATATTATATATTTAATAAAACTTTATTTTATATTTGAATAGATAGGAGATTTTAATATGGAAATGCAAATGAATTTTATTCGTAAGTTACCTACTCCAAAGGAACTTAAAGAACAATATCCACTTGAAGACAAAATCAAACAATTAAAAGAAGCTAGGGACAACGAAATTTTTGATATTTTTTCTGGAAAAAATGATAAATTTATCTTAATCATCGGACCTTGTTCTGCTGATAACGAAGATGCTGTCCTAGATTATATGACACGTCTTGCCAAGGTACAGGAAAAGGTTAAAGATAAAATCTTTATGATTCCTAGAGTTTATACAAATAAACCTCGTACTATCGGCGTTGGTTACAAGGGTATGCTTCACCAGCCTGATCCTGAAAAAGCTGAGGACATGTTAAAAGGAATAATTGCAATTAGACAAATGCATACTCGTGTTGTTAATGAAACTGGATTTACTTGTGCAGAAGAAATGCTTTATCCAAGTAATCACCGTTACTTATCTGATTTACTTTCATATGTAGCAATCGGTGCACGTTCAGTTGAAGATCAATCTCATAGACTTGTCGCTGGTGGAGTTGGTATCCCTGCAGGTATGAAAAACCCAACTGGTGGAGATTTAACTGTAATGATGAACTCAATTATCGCAGCACAAAATGGTTCTAAATTTTTATACCGTGGATGGGAAGTTGAGACAAACGGAAATCCATTCGCTCATGCAATCATGAGAGGTTATGTAGATAAATTTGGTCGCAGCATTCCAAACTACCACTATGAAGATTTAATGACTGTTTTTGATTTATATTCTGAAAAAAATTTAGCAAATCCTGCAATCATCGTAGATTGTAATCATGCAAACTCTGGTAAAAAATACTTAGAGCAAATCAGAATCAGTAAAGATGTATTAAATAGCAAACTAATTTCTCCTGACTTGAACAAAATTGTTAAAGGTCTTATGATTGAAAGTTATATCGAAGATGGAAACCAGAGCATCGGCGAAGGTGTTTACGGAAAATCAATCACTGATCCATGTTTAGGATGGGATAAAACCGAAAAATTAATCTATGAAATTGCTGATTTATTATAATTTGAAGGTTATTTGTTAACATCTTTTTTTACAAAACATTGTTAATTTGTATCATAATTTTACAATAATACTTAATATATTTTTCTAAAAAAAATTACATTACAAGCGCTTATAATCTGTTTTATCATTTTATTAGCGCTTGTTTTTTTTATTTTATAAATTTTATTGAAAGTTTTTCTAATATTCAAGTTTTTTATTGTAATTATCTTTCAGATATTTTATAATTTTTTTATAAAAATTTATCGTTTAATTGGAGGGGGAAAAATGAACGAATCAACAACACGGAAAAATCCATCTCGTGAAAACTGCGAACATGAAATTTTACGCATTTTAAATACAGAAATTAAACAAACTGGAAAAAATACTCATTTTCGAAGTGCCTCTGATTTCATGAAGTATTTTGAATCACTCTATCCCACATCTGGCGCTTTAGCAAAACAAGTTCAACGAGCAGTTAAATCGCTTGATATGCCAAAAGATAAAGATGGATATTTTATTATAAATAAAACAAAACAACAATATGCCAACGAATGTGAAATTTCCAAAATTTTAAAACAAAATAATTCATATCCAATTGGTACCTCTAATTTAGAATGCGTTTTTCTGAATTTACCAACTGATTGTTCAAAATACGTTATAAGTTTATTCAATAAATTAGATTCTTTAAAAGAAACTTACATTACGATAATTGAAACAACTAATGGTATTATGTTTTTGACAGAAAACAAGGATTTATTGTTATCCGAGATAAATGACATTATTAGTCTGTAATCTATTTACCAATAAGCTACAGGGCTTTTTGCTTGAAAATTTATTTATTTTAATAAAAAAGTCCAATACCGCCTTCATAAATGAGATTATTTTTCTCTTTAATGAAAACGGTTCTTGGACTTATTACTATCATTATACATATAGTTATATATAATGTTTCTATAATTCTTATCTATATTTTATCAATATTTTTCTAAATGTACCCTTTCCTCTTTCTATAAATTGTTATTCCGACAAAAATAACAACAATTACAAATATTATTGCAAAGCCAACATTTGCGTCTTTCATATTTTTTTTATTAAGCTTTTTGGGATTAGTTGAAACTTTTTTTTGAGGTATTTTAAAATTTACATTTCCTATCTTTCTTCCTTTATAGTTATATTCTACAACTAAATTCTTACCTACCTTTTTTATTTTTTTTTCAACTTCTTTATAATCAACATTTTTTGGAACAATAATGCATTTATCGCTACTAATTTTATGCTTTTTCCCTTTATACTGAATTGTTTTTTCATAATTTGAAAGTTTCAATATTTTATAATTATTAAAACAGTAATCGAAAAGCCTTATTGTATCTAAATAATGATTCGGTGTTTTTGTGTTTAAGACAACACAACATAATACCATATCATTTCTCTTAGCAAATGTAACAAGCGTCGAATTTGCAACAACTGTATATCCTGTTTTTCCACCTAAGCATCCTTCATAAAGATATTTTTGTGTTTTTCTTGGATAGTACATCATATGATGATTTCTTAAATAAGTTTCTTCTGGATGTTTATTTGTTGCTGGTATAGTATATTTTTTTGTTGACATAATTTTTCTAAATATCGGATTATTATATGCTTCTCTAGAAATTAATGCCATATCATATGCTGTTGTATAGTGCTGATCATCCGGCATACCGTTTGAATTGTTAAAATGTGAATCTTTGCATCCGATTTCTTTTGCTCGTGAATTCATCAAATCAATAAAAGTTCTGTAATTTCCACCTTTTTTGATTCCTACATGTTCAGCCAAAGCATATGCACATTCATTAGCAGACTCTAACATCGAAGCGTATAGACACTGCTCCATTGTTAGCACTTCCCCTTGATCTCGAGCAATATGAGATGCATCAATTTCATTTTTTATTGCATCAGCTGAAAAAGTAACGTTCTCATTCAACTTGCAATTCTCAACTGCAATTAGTGTCGAAAAAATTTTAGTTATACTTGCTGGATAATGTCTTTCATTTATGTTTTTTTCATATAAAATAGCACCTGTATTAACATCCATCACAATTGCATTTGGTGTTTCAATTTCAATTCCAGCTGGCCATTTGTCCTCACCTTCTGCTCTTACTTTACACGAATTTATATTAAACGCCGAAACACTTAATCCCAAAATCGTCGTTGCAAGCATTATTTTCTTGAAAAAATCTCTTTTTTTCCCCCTACTTACCATTATATTACCTCCGCTTTGTCAAAAAACTTTCTTTCTTGTATTAATTTGTCGTACACTATTTAAACTTTACGCATACTTTCACACTTTAATTATACAAATCATATTTTTAAAAAACAATAAAAAAATATTTTTCTTTTTTATTTACTCAAAATATATTACAATATACTAAGTTTTAAAAAGTTATAGTATAAAGAAGATTTATTCAGAAAGGATTTTTTATGAGACTTAGAAACATTCCAGGTGCCACAGAAGCTATTGAAAAAAGTGAATTCTGTATTAATGAACCAATGCTTTTAAAGGGTAAATGGCACGATTTTTTTAAAAATGATAACCCTATACATATCGAAATCGGAATGGGAAAAGGACGATTTTTAATGGATCTTGCGCAAGCCAACCCTAATATTAATTACATTGGCATTGAACGTTACACCTCTGTACTTCTTAGAGCCGTTCAAAAAATGGATGAACTACACTTAGAAAACGTGCATTTTTTATGTATAGATGCCAAAACTTTAAATGAAATTTTTGAAAAAAATGAAGTTGATAAAATATATTTAAATTTTTCCGATCCATGGCCAAAAGACCGTCATGCCAAAAGACGCCTTACATCTCATCAATTTTTAGATGTATATAGCCAGTTTTTAGCAAATGAAGGTTGTATTGAATTTAAAACTGATAATGTTGATTTATTTAATTTTTCACTTGATGAAATTAATGAATCCTCATCTTGGAATTTAGATGCCTACACATTTGATTTACATCATGACGAAAAGATGAATATTGGAAATATAATGACAGAATATGAAGAAAAATTCTCATCAAAAGGGAACAATATATGTAAATTAATTGCTTCTCAAATTTAATAAAAAACAACCCAGGTATCCATTACTACTAATATTTTTATAGAATATAATTGAAAACAAAAATTTTCAAAAATTATAATTTATAAAAATAACTTTTAAGTAAGCAGATAATTTCTGGGTTGTTTTTATTTTTTATACAATTCTCACGTTTTTATTAAAGTTTCCATTTTTTTATTATAGGAAACAAATCATTAATTATAGTATGATTCTTTATTTCAAAAAAGTTTCTTTTTCTAAAAATCAACATCTGTATCATAGTAACAGCATTTTAATAGTTTTTCCATTTCAGCCTGTGTAGGAATTCTTGGATTAGATCCTGTACAAGCGTCACCTATTGCATTTTTTGCAATTTCAGGCAATCTTTCTAAGAATACTTCTTTTGGAACAAATCCTTCTTCTGCTGGTAAACCATCAGCGCCATAATTTTTTATACAATGAGGAATATTCAAATCATCGTTCATTTTACGCAAGAATTTGATCAACAACTCTACTTTTTCTGTAAGAGAATCTCCTCCCAAATGCATGTAATCAGCAATAACTCCATATCTTTCTTTTGCAACTGGATCTTTTGCATTAAATGCAACAACCTTTGGTAAATACATTGCATTTGCTGCTCCATGAATAATATGTGAGCCATAATCAGCAAACGCTGCACCTGTCTTATGTGCCATTGAATGCACAATTCCTAATAACGCATTAGAAAAAGCCATACCTGCTAAACATTGTGCATTGTGCATTTTATCTCTTTTAACCATATCTCCTTTATATGATCCAACTAAATCTCTTTGAATCATTTCTATTGCATGAATTGCAAGAGCATCTGTATAATCACAGTTTGCGGTAGAAACATATGCTTCAATAGCATGTGTCAACGCATCCATGCCTGTATGTGCTATTAATTTCTTTGGCATTGTTTCTGCCAATTCAGGATCAACAATAGCTACATCTGGAGTGATTTCAAAGTCAGCTATTGGATATTTAATTCCCTTATCATAATCTGTTATAATCGAAAATGCTGTAACTTCTGTTGCTGTTCCAGAAGTTGATGATACTGCACAAAAATGAGCTTTTTTTCTTAGTTGTGGAATTCCGAATACTTTGCACATTTCTTCAAATGTAATATCAGGATACTCATATTTAATCCACATAGCTTTTGCTGCATCAATTGGTGATCCACCGCCAATCGCAACAATCCAGTCTGGATTAAATTCTTGCATTACTTTAGCGCCCGCCATAACTGTTTTAACAGATGGATCAGGTTCAATACCATCGATAATTTTTACTTCCATTCCAGCTTTTTTCAAGTATTCTTCAGCTCTATCTAAGAATCCAAAGCGCTTCATAGATCCGCCACCAACACAAATAACTGCTTTTTTTCCTTCAAAATTCTTTAGTTCTTCTAAAGCTCCTTTTCCATGAAAAACATCTCTTGGTAATGTAAATCTTGCCATTGTAAATTCCTCCTACTCTTACTACATTAATAAAACCCCATTTTAATATAATTCTAACTTATTTTTCGATATATAAAATTGGCATTAGTAGTATATTGTTTTATATTTACAATTTTTCTCTCGAAAAATACACTCTTATTGTACTACACTTTATATTTTTTTTGAATATCTTCTGTTAATTTTATGTTTTTTCAGATATTTTTCACATATTTTTTATGTGATTTTTATATGATTTTACTGTATCTTTTTTTTATATTTTTTTAAAACGCTAAAAAGTTTCTAAATCATTCTACAAAAGTTTTTTTGCTAGTTGTCAGACAATATAAATATTTTCTTTTTTTTTAAAAAATTACATGAAGCAAGCACAAAGGAATACTACAGAAGAAGTTTACAGGGAAACTACAAAAATTCACAAGAATAACTTTATTTTCATAACAGTTCAGATTAATATATTTATAAAAAAAGATGTACACTCCATGCTTTCCTAAAAAAACACGAAGATACATCCTTTTCTTTCAAACAATAATAAATCCATTTATATTAACAGTTGTTTTTTACTGCTTTTCTATTTTTTCCTTTTTTTGCTAGTTTTTTTCTTATTAACCAGCTTGTTTTTTCTTGCTTTATTATTATTTTTACTAATACTCATCTTATTTATTTCTGTTTTAGTATTTTTATTATTAATACCAGACTTATTATTTATTTTATTATTTGTTCTCTTATTATTTGTTTTATTCTCCTTATTATCTTTTTGATTATTATTATGTTTATTATGATAATGTCCCGAAAAATTCTTTATTTTTCTTGGAGGAATAAGGCATTTTTCTTCAAAACCAATTAAATCTTCCCTATTTTCTCTAATTAAAGCCTCTTTAACTAAATCATAATTATCCGGATTTCGGTACTGAATTAATGCTCGCTGCATTGCTTTTTCATGTGGATCAGTTGCAACATAAATTTCTTCCATTGTCATAGGATCTAGTTTTGTATAATACATACATGTAGATATCGTACCTGGCGTAGGATAAAAATCCTGAACCTGCTCTGGCATATAACCCAAATCTCTGACATATTCCGCTAAAGCTATTGCATCTTTTAACGTACTACCCGGATGAGATGACATTAAGTAAGGAACAATGTACTGATCTTTATTTAACTTTTTATTAACTCGAGTAAACTCATCCACAAATTTATTATATATATCAACCCCCGGTTTACCCATTCTTTTTAAAACATTATCACTAATATGCTCTGGTGCAACACGTAACTGTCCACTAACATGATATTTACACAATTCCGATAAAAACTCTTTATTTTTATCAGCAACCAAATAGTCAAATCTAAATCCGGATCTAACAAAAACTTTTTTAACACCGTCGAGATTTCTTATTTTTCTCAAAAGTTCAATATAATCACTGTGATCTACTTCTAGATTTGGGCAAGGCTTAGGAAATAGACACTGTCTGTTTTTACAAGCGCCAAATCTTGTCTGTTTTTTACACGCAGGCTTTCTAAATTCCGCTGTAGGACCTCCAACATCGTGGATATATCCCTTAAAATCAGAATCTTGTATGCATTGCTTTGCTTCCTTTATAATAGATTCATGACTTCTTGTCTGAATTATTCTTCCCTCATGAAAAGTTAAAGCACAAAAATTACAACCTCCATAACATCCTCTATTAGATGTTAAACTAAATTTTATTTCAGATAAAGCTGGAATTCCACCATCTTTTTCGTATTTAGGATGATAATTTCTCATAAAAGGTAAATTATAAACATCATCCATTTCCATCTGTGTAAGTGGTTTTGCAGGAGGATTCTGTACTATAAACATTTTTCCGTCATAAGCCTCATACAATCTTTTGGCTTGAAATGGATCTGTATTTTGATACTGAATCGCAAAACTCTCAGCATATTTCCTTTTATTTAACTTAATCTCTTCAAAATCTGGAAGCCTAATAGCATCATAAATATCTTCCTCTCTACGAGTTTTATAAACTGTTCCGTTGACAAAAGTAATATCTTTAATATCAATCCCACTAGCTAGCGCATCAGCAATTTCAATTATACTATGTTCTCCCATTCCATATGAAATTATATCTGCACCTGAGTCTAATAGAATTGAACGTCTTACTTTATTCGACCAATAATCATAATGTCCTAATCTTCTAAGACTCGCCTCTATTCCACCTATAATAATAGGTGTATGTTTATAAACTTGTCGAATCAAATTACAGTACACAATAACAGCATAGTCCGGACGTTTTCCCATAACTCCACCAGGACTATAAGCATCCTTACTACGATGTTTCTTGTTAACCGTATAGTGATTGACCATTGAATCCATATTTCCTGCCGATACCATAAAACCATATTTTGGTTCGCCATACTCCATTATGCTCTCTGGATTTTTCCAATCTGGTTGGCAAATCAATCCAACTTTATAACCATATGCTTCTAACATTCTACATATAATTGCACTTCCAAAACTCGAATGATCAACATACGCATCACCAGAAACATACACAAAGTCTAATTGATCAATTCCTTCTTCTAACATATCTTTTCTACAAATAGGTAAATATCCGCGACTCATAAATCTCCAATCTAAAAACCAAAAATCTAATTATTATTCTTAACCATTTGATTTAAACGACAACATTGAATTGTTTTTTATACACACACAATTACTATTTTACAGTGTAAATATGATTTTTATTGGATATAATTAGATCTTAGTACGACATACAATCGTGTCTTTTTTTTAAATAATTCTTTTTTATATAACAAAAAAAGTACTAACCTGTAACATAATCTGTCCATAATTAGTACTGGTAATGCGTCATCAGGGGTTCGAACCCTGGACACCCTGATTAAGAGTCAGGTGCTCTGCCAGCTGAGCTAATGACGCATATTATTTACTTTTTCGCCTAACGACAAGTATTATTATATACCACTATTTTGTTTTTTGCAATACTTTTTTATAAATTTTTTATTTTTAAAAAGACTAATTTTGTATATTATTCACCCAATTTCTGTATTATAATATATTCTGTGGTTCTATTCACAACATTTAAAAGTTAACCACATTTTTTTGTGGATAAGTAGTCGTTTATCCACATCTTATTAACTTGAAAGGAGATTTATCCACAAGGATATAAACATTATGGCAAAAAAAGTAGAAGAAAGATTTTTAAACTATGTCTCTTATTGGACAACTTCAGATGAAAATAGTAATACTACACCAAGTAGCAAAAGAGAATTTTCTCTTGGCAAAGTTCTTGAAAGCGAATTAAATGATCTTGGACTTTCCAATGTAAAACTAGATGAAAAATGTTACGTATATGGTCTTTTACCAGCGACTCCTGGAATGGAAGACACTAAATCTATTGGTTTTATTTCTCATATGGACACTGCTCCAGATTTTTCTGGTGAAAATATCAAACCTCAAATCATTGAAAAATATGATGGGAAAGACATTTTACTCAAAGGATCAAATACATATTTAAAAACTTCTGATTTTCCTGACTTAAAAACACTAACTGGAAAAACTTTGATCACAACAGACGGTACGACATTGCTTGGCGCTGATGATAAAGCTGGTATTGCTGAAATAATCTCAGCATTAGAATTAATTATTGATAGCAAAACTCCTCACGGCGATATTTGGGTAGCTTTTACTCCTGATGAAGAAATCGGTGCAGGAGCATCTAATTTTGATTTAAATTATTTTAAAGCAGATTACGCATACACAGTCGATGGCGATTATGAAGGTGAAGTTGCTTACGAAAACTTTAACGCAGCAAGTGCAACAATTAAATTTAAAGGTGTTAATGTTCACCCAGGTGAAGCAAAAGATATAATGGTAAACTCAGCTCTCTTAGCTTGCGAATTTGCAAATAAACTTCCAAAAAATGAAGTACCAAGTAAAACATGTGGTCGTGAAGGATTCTTTCATTTAACAGATTTATCTGGCGATGTATCTCATTCAACTTTAAACTATATTATAAGAGATCATGACTTAGAAAAATTCAATGATAAAATAAAATTTTTAGAAAATCTTACAAACGAATTTAATTCAAAATACGGAAATGACACAGTTACAATAAATACATCTATTTCCTATAATAATATGCTTTCTATCATTGAAAAACATATGTATGTAGTTGATTTAGCTAAAGATGCTATAAAATCTGTTGGCCTCGATCCAATTTCAAGACCTGTTCGTGGTGGCACTGACGGAGCAATGTTATCATTTAAAGGGCTTCCATGTCCAAATCTCGGAACTGGTGGATATGGTTTCCATGGTCCTTTTGAACATATCGCACTTGAATCCATGCAGACTGTTGTAAAAATATTAGTTGAAATAGCAAAACATCCTGTTAAAAAATAAAAAAAATTTTTATATTTTTAATTTAAATATATAATTTAAAAAAGAGACTAATATTTCTTGATTTTATAATCAATTATATTAGTCTCTTTTTTTTATTTTACTTCGTCATCAAACATCAAAGCAATTTCATCAGCAGAGAATCTTTCTTCCTGGTTTTGCTCTTCTTCATTTTCTATTGCTGAGTCGATTTCTTTATTTTCTGATTCTAATACCAACTCTTCCTCAGGTTGTATTAATTCTTCTAAATTTATTTCTGGTTCTTCTAGTTC
>NZ_FNPG01000006.1:0-4872 GCF_900107245.1 Lachnobacterium bovis DSM 14045 | reverse complement strand
AAATCTATTTCTGGCATAATTTCTGATTCCATCAATATTTCTGTTGATTCTTCTGACGTTGGTACTTCTTCCTGGTTTTGCTCTTCTTCATTATCAATTGTTGGTTCGATTTCTTTATTTTCTGATTCTAATACCAACTCTTCCTCAGGTTGTATTATTTTTTCTAAATTTATTTCTGGTTCTTCTAGTTCCGGTATTTGTTCCTCAACCTGCTCTGTTTCTAATTCTGGTTCTGGCAACAATTCACTTTCAATTTTTGTTACTACTTCACTTATTTTATTATCAATTTGATCCTTCCCTTGTAAATTTTCTAATGGTAAACCTTCAACACTCTCACCTTTGTAAGTAAGATTGTTTTCAATTACTGCATCAAACTTTTCAGTTTTATTATCTATTTCTTTTATTTTATTTAATATTTCATCATATTTTTCTGTCAAGCTTTTTATCTCTTCCGCCTGTCTTGCAATAACTTCTTCCATTTCAGCAAAATTAGATTCAATTTGCTGACTAATGCGACTGTTCAACTTAAGCATTTCTTCAGCAATTACATTATCCTCAGCTTCGATTTCATCAACATCACTTTCATCTTCCTCAAAAAACATTTCTATTTTTTCATTAATCTCTCCAATTTTTTCAATTATGTTATCAACTCTGGAATTAAAATTTGACGCAATCTGCCCTACAGATTCCTCAACTTCTAATTTTAGATTATCAATTTTTTCATTAATAACATTATCTGTTTTTGCTTCATTGAAATTATTTTTTGTTTGCTCAAAAAATTCTATTATTTTTTCAAGCAATTCTTCTTTATCATTTTTAGTTACCAATTCATTTTGCATTTTCTGTAAATCATTTATATTTTTTTCTATAGTTAAAAACTCATCTGTAGGAAAATCAAGATTTTTTTCTGCTAAAGCCAAAAGGATTTCATTTTTCATGTTTTCAAATTTCAAATTATTCTCATTTTCAGAATTAGTTTTTTCTTGCATTACATTTTCAATGACTTCATTTAACTCAATACTTTTATCTGCACTTTCTTTTATACTATCAATTTTATCCTTAATTTCTGTTCTAAACTCTTTACTATAATCATAAAACTTCATTAACTCGTTTTTGATAAGATTTACGTCATCTTTCATATCAAGATTAGCTGCTATAATTGCTTCTGCATTTTCTTTATTTTGTTCAATAGTTTTTTGCGCACTTGATTCATTTTTCTTAACAATTGCAATTGACACTTCTTTTTGAACTTTAAATATATCATCAACACTTTCATCGAGAATTTCCTTATTATGTTGAATTACTCTTTCAATATCACTATTAAATCTATTAAAATTTTCACTTTGTAAAATTTGCATATTTTTTAATGCTTTAAAAATTTCTTCATTAACTAACGCATCTTCATCTTTATAAAGTTTAATTAAACGCAACATCTCCACAATTGCTATCACAACACAAAGAACAGCAACCGCAGCTATAGCAACTATTATAAAAAAATTTTTTTTAAATTCTTTTATTGCATAGACTTCAACGACCATTAACCCCATAAAGACGATTAAAGAAAATATAATAAAAAAACTACAAATCTTTTTTTTCTTTTCATATAAATTAGGATTTCTATCTTTCATTTTTCTCCCTCACTTCACATATATAATTATTCATATCATATATATTTTTCGGCAGAACTCATATATTTATATATAAACTAATTTTTCAATCAACAAAATTTTTTGTAAAAAAAAGACACTTATTCACATAACTTCCATAATAATCACATTGATCATTAAAAACTTACGTAAAAAGTGTCTATGAAAAACGTCCCCGAGAGGAGTCGAACCTCCGACCTCTCGCTTAGGAGAAGAAAGCTCACTCAAAAAATATAGAAAGGAAGCGCCTTTCCATACCACCATTTTGAAAACTCACTCAGTTACTCACTCACCCGAACAAGAAGCCGGAAACTTGCTATCAATTGCTTTTTCTATAAGGTACACCCATTATATAATAAATCAATTATGAATTGTCCAATAATCTTTATATGCGTAGTGGTCTATTGTTCCAACCAAGAATTTTTCAGATTTTTCAAATCCATAATCAGAAAAAGCCTGGGCTCTTTCAACAGCATATATTGGAACTTTTGATATTATTTCTTCACAGTCAAACATTTCATATGCTGTTGGCACAATTGCCTCAAGGACATTTTTAATGAGAGATGATTTCTCATAGTCACTGCCAAGATCAATTCTTAATACTCCAACTCCATTAAAATCATCATCTGCACTTCTGTGGAACAATTCTACAGATCCAATAATGTTTGCCGAAGCTTTATCCACAATTACCCATCTTACAAACCACTTTTTCTGATATGAATCCAGCCAGAAATCAATTGCCGAATCCATCTTTTCTTTTGTAGGATAATAGAAATTATCACCATGACAATTATCACTATTAAAAAATGGTAATGCGTTTTTGTCACTGTAAATTTTTAATAATTGTACTGAATCTTCTTTGCAGGCCGGTCTTAATAAAACCTTATCTGTTTCAATATCAGGGCATTTTTCATAAACATCTGTCATCTCTCAACATCTCCTTTTAGCTCGTATTCATATCCCCTTCTATAATATTTTGATAATCAACTTTATATATCCTTCATCATAAGTCGGTCTCCGCAAAACACGTATCCATGTTTTGGATAAAAGTTATACGACTCAAACCACTGTTCTTCCGGCTCTCCCAGATGAACTTTAGCGATTGTAATCCCTTTAAGTTTTAACTCTTCCTCAGCTTTTAGCAATAGCTTTGTCCCTAATCCCTGTCTTTTTAATGAGGGTTTTATGAATAATCTATGTATAAAAGCCTCTGTGGTGCCTTCAATGATAGAGTAACCTATTGAGCCTATTACCCTGTCAGAATCATCTATCGCTATCCAAAAATTGCCCCCCTTATTAAAATAATTCTCTTTTATATGTAAAAGATCTTCGTTTATCCCGGGTTTTCTCCCAAGAGCATCCTTTGCAGAAAGTATCATAAATATAAGATCATCACGATAGCTTTCTTCATATTCTTTAATTATCATTATTATTCCACTCCTTCAAATACTCTAATATTGCTGAGATTTCTTCCATAATGTTAAGGACATCCCCATATACAGCGTTCTGACTTAGCCTATTATATTTTATCTACTTTCTGTTCCTGCTTTTTCAACATCCCATCAACATAATTAAGGACATATGCCTTAGATGAATTATCCGATGTAACGTAGCTGATGCATCCATCTTGATCAACAAAAGCAACATTATTATCAAGCGCTAAGCAAGGAGATGTCTGTTCACCAATCATTGAATCTAAGATTTCTCCGCGTTCGTTGTAATGAGGGCAAAAAGTGTATGGGAAAATCTCAAGTAATCCATTTACCCAACCATAGCCTACTTGACCATCTACTTCAAAAATAGAACTGTCACTATGACCACAACTAAACCAACATATCGCACCTGCACTAAGCCCCGATAATACTGCTTGATCATTGTAATATATTTGTTTCAGTTTCTCGTCTAGTCCATACTTTTTCCAGGTATCCATCATAAAAGATGTATCCCCACCACCTACATAAATGATATCTGCTAGGTTCAATATGCTATTAATTTCTTCATCAGTATAAGTTTCAGTAGTAAGTCTAAGTGCACTTACTGAGCAGCCAAGGCTTTCAAATTCATTTTTAATACCTGTTATATAACCTTCTGCATCATGGCTGGCAGTTCCGATAAATAGAAAGTTAGGATTTTTCTTGCCTGCCAATTTAACAATATACTCATTAATTCTGTGCGTGATGTCTAATTCACCGCCTCCAATTGCAACAATTCTTCCCATTTATAACTTTTTTCCTCCACAATCTGTTATTTCATATATATATTCAACCTCATCCAGTTTGCATGTAATATGGTTCCTTCTACCGGAATGAATGAATCCATGCCTCAAATATAGCCGCTCTCTAAGTAGTATTTTGTTAAGCTTTATGGTTCACTTCGACCAGAATAATATTTTTCCATTTCTCGATCAAATTCTGATATATATTCTTCGTCCTGCTTTTTACGAAATTCCTCATATATCTTGCTGACCTTTTTGACTGCTGCTTCATGAGACACCGTTCCTTTTCCGGAAAGTACTTCCCGCCTATTATTCTTTAGAAAAATATCTGTTTCATCAAGCCAATCCTTCATGCTCATTAGCACTTCGTCTTCAGCCATCAATTCTGCATAGTCAATAAACATAGTAACCAATCTGTTCAATCTAGAAATTTCTTTTTCATTCAAATAGTTTTTAGCTACTATAATATCACTTTTTAATATTTTTCCATCAGGAGCACCCTTCCAAGTTGTTAGACCCATTGTAGGACTATCAATCGAAGCTCTCTCACTTATCAATTCAGCAGCAGTTTTTCCAGTTACTGCATAGTGAAGTTTATTCTGTACGAATGAATAAAAGGCTCGTGTAGTCTCACTGTTTTTATCATAATCATAACTACATATAAAGTGTCAAGTATTTATGTACAAAAAGTTTTATATTATTATGTACAATTACTCTGATGGTTTAATATAATCTTTGACTCTATATGATCTACCATTTATTGTAATTACTTTAGAATGATGCAGTATTCTGTCTAATATCGCGTTTGCTACAACAGCATCATAAAAAATGTTATCCCAGTCATTAAAATTTATATTTGTTGTCAAAATAGTGCTTTTCTTTTCATACCTCATATCTATCAGTTGAAAAAATAGATTTGAATCTTCTTTGTCGATTGGCAAATAACCTAGTTCATCTATAATTAATAGCTTATACCTGTTTATATACTTTAATACGCTATCTAATCGGTTT
>NZ_FNPG01000001.1 GCF_900107245.1 Lachnobacterium bovis DSM 14045 | reverse complement strand
TAGGCTTACGGGGTGGTCCCCGCTCTTTCCATCAAGGTTTCTCGTGTCTCGATGTACTCTGGATTCCGTCTTGTCTCACTCGCTTCGCTTACGGGGCTTTCACCCTCTTTGGCTTGCTTTCCCAAAACAATTCTGCTCACTCGTTTGAATCAATTCTACGGTCCGAACCCCTAAGTGCACGCACCTAGGTTTGGCCTCTTTCGCTTTCGCTCGCCGCTACTTACAAAATCGATTTTTCTTTCTCTTCCTCCGGCTACTTAGATGTTTCAGTTCACCGGGTTCCCTTCCATACACTATTTTATTCACATATGGATATCTAGGTTCTCCTAGATGGGTTCCCCCATTCAGACATCTGCGGATCTTTAGTTATTTGCACTTCCCCGCAGCTTTTCGCAGCTTATCACGTCTTTCATCGGCTCTTAGTGCCAAGGCATCCACCCTGCGCTCTTTTTTGCTTGACCTTCATATCGTTTTCGATATGCGTCCTCTTCGA
>NZ_FNPG01000046.1 GCF_900107245.1 Lachnobacterium bovis DSM 14045 | reverse complement strand
TGTTAAGCACGCCGCCAGCGTTCATCCTGAGCCAGGATCAAACTCTCATTTTAAAATTTGATTCTCAGAACTTAGCTTGGCTAATTTCCTTGTTACTGTTTTAAAGGTGCATCTTTTTTGATGCTGTTCGTGTAATCTTTTGATTACTTGAATAATTCTCTTTAGAATCTTTCAAGGTTTTTCACTATTTAGTTATCAAAGTTTTTGTTTCGCTTATCAGCGACAGCTTCTATATCTTATCATCTTTCTTTGTGTTTGTCAACACTTTTTTGTTTTTATTTTTTAATTCGCAGCTACCAATCAAGGTGCTAATAATCGAATATTTAAAATCAAAAAACAAATGATTATCAATCGCTCATTAATGTTTATATAAGCAATTGATGAAAGATGACCATCGAAGTTTTTCTCGTAAACCCAAGCATATGCTTCCGTATATATCTACTTCCGCATATCTACTTTAGCTTTTATGCTTAAGTTTCCTTTGCTTGTGAGCTCTTCGCTGTCAGCTCAATTATAATATCATCTTTTTTCTTTACAGTCAACCATTATTTGCTATTTTTTAAAAGAAGAACAACTAGTGGTTTTTTTTGTTTTTTTCTGAAAATTTTCTTTCAGCTTGTTTTTCTGGTTTTTTATTTTTTACTTATACTTATTGATATATAAATTATAGATTTATACAATGTATTCTTTTATAAATACGCTCTTTTTTAATATTTTATTCTTTATTTTTTATTGTTTGGCTTACTGTTTTCTTTTTTTATTTTAAAATATTAATATCTTTTGTTTTATTCTCCATTCTATTCAACAAAATATTCAACAAAAAACCAGCTATTAATGCATCATTGCTTCAATAGTTGGTCTTTTTACTATGAATATATTTTATTTTATAATTCAGGAAGCGAATCTTTTTCTTTGCTAAGGTTTTCCCATTCCTCCATTTTCTCTAAAACCAGCATTTCGTTTTCATCAATCTGATCTTGTATTTCTGTCAATTTAGAATACATAGATTGATACTCTGGATTAAGCAATTCTTGTTGCAAAGTCTCTCCTTGTTCTTCTAGTTTTTGGATTTCTTCTTCAACTTTTTGAAGCTGGCGACGCAAACGCGAATGCATTTTTCCAAGTTCATAATCTGATACACCTAATTCTTCTCTCGTAAGTTTTTTCACTGAAGAATTATTTTGCGAGGTGTCTTGAATGACATTTGGGCCTGTACTTTGTGCGACACTTTGGGCATCATTTGATCCTATACTTTTGGCGACACTTTTGGCATCATTTGATCCTATACTTTTGGCGACACTTTTGGCATCATTTGATCCTATGCTTTGGGCGTTACTTTGAACGGCACTTAAAGCATTATTTGTGGCAGCTTTTTCTTCATAATCTTCTCGCATTTTGTTTGATAGCTCAGATGAAATGTCGGAATTTTCTTGCCAGCTCATAGAGACCTTGGAGGTAGCAGTGTTATTAACTGCTTGTGTATTTTTGGCATTTACATCAGAGGTGGTTGTGGCATCTATACTAGCTTTGACATCTCGCTCGTCTGCGGCATTTGATTGCTGAACTGCGGCATTTGATTGCTGAACTGCATTTGTTCTAGTTCCTATTTTCCCGAATGTTTTAATACCATTAACCTTGCTGACCGCAGAATCCAAACCAACTTCTTCATTTATTTTTTCTTGATATTCATCGTATCCAAACTGGAATTGTCTTGTATATCCATTTTCAAACAAAAGGATTTGGGTTGCGACCTTTTTCATAAAATATCTGTCATGGGACACAAAAATAACCGTTCCTTCAAATTCTTGGAGCATCTTTTCTAATGTTTCTTTTCCCACAATATCCATATGGTTTGTAGGCTCATCAAGGATTAATACATTTGGTCTGCATTTCATTAATTTACACAATGCAAGGCGAACCTTTTCTCCTCCTGACAGCATATTTACATCTTTATAAACATCATCACCCGAAAACAAGAATGCACCCAATGAACTTCTTATATCTTGTTCTGTAAGATTAGGAAATTCATCCCAAAAATCATTTAAAATATTCTTTGAACTTTGATACATCGCCATTTGCTGATCAAAGTATCCTATCTGAACCTTTGCTCCATACTTATACTCACCTGATATTTGAGTGATTTTTCCAGCAATTGTCTTTAAAAAAGTCGATTTTCCTAAACCATTTGCTCCAATTACACCAAGTTTCTGACCTTTTTTTATATCTAACGAAACTTCTGAAAGCACTTGATTATCATATCCTATTTGCAAATCGCTAACAAACAATACATCATTTCCAGATTGTTCTTTGGGTTTAAAGTTTGATTTAAACGTTTTAGTGTTAAATTTCTCTGGTTTAGGTATTTTTTTCATACGGTCAATAGCTTTTTGTTTTGACCACGCCATTGAAACCTTTGTTGGATGATGTTTCATTTTTTCAACCAACTCTTGCAATCTCTTTATTTCCTTCTGTTGATTTTCATAATCTTTCAACTGTTTCTCATAGTTTTTTTCTTTTTGTTCAACAAAATATGAATAATTTCCTGGATATTTCGTCAATTTTGAATATTCAATTTCATATACAACATCCACTACATTATCCAAAAACATTCTATCATGAGAAACTACTATAACTGCTTTTTCGTAGTTTTTTAAATAATTCTCTAACCACTGAATTGTTGTAACATCAAGGTGGTTAGTAGGCTCATCCAATAACAAAATATCTGGCTTACTCAAAAGCAATTTGATAAAAGCTATTTTTGTTTGCTGTCCTCCGGAAAATTCGGCCAATGGTTTTTTTCTTTCTTCGTCTGTGAAACCAAATTTTCTTATGAGAACATCATACTCTTTTTCGTAATAATATCCTCCATCTTCACGAAACTTTTCTTCCATCGCAATATAGCGTTTTACATTTTCTTCCGAATAATCGTTTTCTAAAGATTTTGCCATATCGGACAGCTCTTTTTTTCTAAGGTCCATATCTTTGAAAACTTTTTTTACTTCTTCTTCCAAAGTGACAGATGTATCATCAAATGATATCTGTTTTAAATATCCAATTGTCGGATTTCCTGTTTTAGCAATGCTAACTGGTTTGTCTTCGCTTTGCGATTCAAAATCCAATTCTCCTGATATTGCTTTTAAAAATGTTGTCTTTCCACAACCATTTCTTCCTACAATTGCAATTTTTTCTGTATTTTTTACTTCAAACACAATATCACTAACTATTGGTTCGTCTCCGTATGAAATACTTCCATTACTTACTTGGTATAACATGTTTTTGCCTTTCTTCTACAGACAATTTTGCTTTCTTTCTACTTAAAGATTACTTATAAAATTTTATAATTGTGACTCTAAGTAATTAATAAACTGCTGGGCTGTTCGACCCGAAATTCCTCCATGCGAAATTTCCCATTTGTTCGCCTCGCTTCGAATTGTCTGTTCATCTAATTTTATATTTTGACGTCTAGCTAGTTCAACAACCATTGTCATAAATTCTTTTGGACTTGGTTTAGTATAACCTATTGTTACACCAAATCTATTTACCAATGACAATTTTTCTTCTACAGTATCTGATCTATGTTTACCTTGCGAATTATCTTGATCATTTCTATCATTCCATGTTTCTTTAATCAAGTGGCGTCTATTTGACGTTGCATAAATTAATATGTTTTCTGGTTTTGTTTCAACTCCGCCTTCTATAACCGCTTTCAAAAACTTGTATTCTATTTCAAATTCTTCAAATGATAGATCATCCATATAGATTATGAACTTGTAGTTACGTTTTTTTATTTTTTCAATTATTTCTGATAGATATTTAAACTGATGTTTGTAAATTTCTATCATTCTCAAGCCCTGATCGTAGTATTGATTTATGATTGCTTTGATACTTGTCGACTTTCCTGTACCACTATCTCCATAAAGTAATACGTTATTAGCTTTTCTCCCCTTAAGAAACGCTTCAGTATTGTCTACTAATTTCTTCTTTTGTATTTCATATCCTATCAAATCATCCAAAACAACATTATCAAGATTATTTATCGGTACTAACTCAATCGATTCTGATTCATTTGATTTTGCTTTTAATCTAAATGCCTTATTCAAACCAATCATTCCAACGCCATATTTAGTGTAGAATTCAGTAATAACATCATAGAATTCCTCTTCATCTTTTGCTTTTTTTAAGCGAGCAGAATATTCTTTGACTTTTTCGCTAACATTCCTATTATATGTTAATTCTTTTTTAGTTATCGCTTTATAATTGCAAATCTGTGAAAAAATATTCAAATTCAATTTGCTTTCAATTTCTGTGAAATCATATTCGAATAATTTTTTAAAAATAGAAAAATCATTTTTGACGATTTCATTTACAGTGCCTTCTTGCAATTTTGTTTTTTCACATGTTATTGTAAATGGATTTTCTGACATCATTAAATAAAATGTTAAATAATCATTCCATAAATTACCGTCAAATCCATATTTTGTTGCTGTATCTAATAATCTTTTAACTGTAATGTTTATTTGTTTTTTTAACTGTATTGGATTATAGTCTCCTGATTCAAATTCGGCAAATATTTCAGCTATTTTATACAAAATCGAATCAGCATTCTCCTCTCCATACATCAATAAATTGGATACTTCATTATACATTTTCATTCCTCACTCTCTCATATAACAATTACATATTTTCCTTTAAAAATGCTTTATCGAAAAACATATCTTTTCCATTATAGCATATATATTATTATTTTTTTTATATAAAACACTTAAATCTTTATAAATTCTATACGATAATATATCAGTACATATGTAAATAATACGTTTTTGTTCATTTGTAACTGATGTGTTTTGATATATATGTAAATAATCATCGCATATATAAGCAATATGTTTTCATGTTTATAATGAGTTTTTTTGTCAAGCGCTTTCAAGGAGTGTGATATTTATGAGCTATAATAAATCTTCTATCAATTCAATATATTTGATTCACCCACCACAACCTGCCAAAGGCGATGGGCAAAAAAACAACTCTAAAAAGCAAAAAAATGATGGGGGCTTTAAGGATTTCTTTGATAGTGCAAATGAAACTCTCTTAGAATCATCTGATTCTGAAGAGGAAACTTCTAAAAATAAATAGAAATAGAATAGAAATACAAAAAGAGCAACTTTCTGAGGTGACCCCTCAAAGTTAGACTTTTTTACGAGACGACTTCGGTCGTCTCGTTTTCTTTATGCTGCTAAAAGATGGTGCCTGTATTGAACAGGACTCATCCATTCTAACTTTTCTTTTATTCTCTCTTCATTGTAATACTTTATAAACCGTTCTATTTCCGATTTTAATTCCTCATAACTATAGTAAACAACACCATAGTATATCTCTTGCTTAAGTAAACCAAAGAAATTCTCCATTATCGAATTATCAAGGCAGTTCCCTTTCCTGGACATACTTTGAAATATTCGTTCTTCTTTTAGTCTATGCGAGTATGCTTTCATCTGATAAGCCCAACCTTGATCAGAATGAAATGTTCTTCT
>NZ_FNPG01000048.1 GCF_900107245.1 Lachnobacterium bovis DSM 14045 | reverse complement strand
TTGAACTACACCCGCAGAATCGGGGTGACAGGATTCGAACCTGCGACCTCCTGGTCCCAAACCAGGCGCTCTAGCCAAGCTGAGCCACACCCCGTAAGTGTTATCTTTAAGTTTTCGTTTTGTGCCCATCGCCGTGGCACATGTAGTATAATATCACTTACCACACTTAATGTCAACACTTTTTTTGATTTTTTTTTATTTTTTTTATTTATTTTCAAAAAGCCTGTTTTTTTAGGCTTTCTAGCTTATTCTTTCAAGCTTATAACCTATTTTTTCCAAAAAAAATATTTAATTCATCATAAGCCTTATATAAATTATATCTAAAATCATCTACCTTAACTGCCCTAGCAATTCTTCAAAACACACTCCATCCTCCGCAGGCACATTTCTTATATCGGATTCTTTTATGCATTTCTCAACAAAATCTGATGCTCTTTCAACAGATTTATAAAAATTTAGATTATTTATTGCATCTGCCGCAATAATAGCCGAAAAAACATCTCCAGTTCCTGCTCTAGATATTCCTATTTTTTCATTGCTAATAATTTGCATTTCATTTTTATATTCTTTTACAAAATTCAAGATTCTGTTTTCGTACTCTATCCCCGTTATAACAACCTTTTTAATACCTTTACCTAGAAACATATCTATAAGACTCTCTATCTTAGCTACAAGTAGCTCATAATCATTTATTTGACTAATCTCTTCATAAGACTCACCCAATAAAATACACGCTTCTGTAAGATTAGGCGTAATAATATCTGCAATGTTAACGATTTCTCTCATTTTTTCACACATTTCTTCATTATGGCTAATATATTTTTTCCCATCATCGCCCATTACAGGATCAACGATTGCAATTGTTCCATCTTTTTTTACTCTTTCTATAATTCTTTTTACAATATCAAATTGTTTATTATTACTCAAAAAACCGGTCAATAATCCTTCAAATTTTAATTCCAGTTTTTCCCATTCGCTAAAATATGATGGAATATCTTCTGTTATATCTTTCATGTAATAACTTTCATATGCTGTGTGATTTGATAAAATCGATGTAGGAATTGGACAGCACTGCACTTTTAACTTCGAAATGATCGGTATTTCAACTGTTAAAGAGCATTTACCAAAACCTGTTAAATCATTAATTATTATAATCTTATTTTGTGTATTATGATTATGCTGTGCTACCTTGTTACTCATCAAAAACTAATCTCCTAATTTTTCCTTTATAATTTCTCTAATTCTTCTAAGCGCTTTACCTCTATGCGATATTAGGTTTTTTTCTTCAAGTGACATATCTGCTGACGATATATTATATCCATTTGGATAAAAAATAGGATCATATCCAAAACCATTTTTACCACTCGCACTTAAACCAATACGTCCTTCCATCGTTTCTACCGCTGTTAAGCATTCACCATTAGGCATTATTATCGCCATTGCACAAACAAATCTTGCTGTTCTTTTTTCTTCCGGAACCCCTTCTAATCGTCTAAGTATTTCCTGATTTTTTATTTCATAAGAAGTATCTTCTCCTAAATATCTAGATGAATAAATCCCCGGTTCCTTGTTCAAATAATCCACTTCTAAACCTGAATCATCTGCAATTACAATACTATCAGTGTATTTAGAAATTGCTTTAGCTTTTAAAATGGCATTTTCTTCGAAAGTTGTCCCTGTCTCCTCTACTTCATCTTTAATATCTAATTCTTTTTTCGAAAAGACTTCTACATCTAATCCTTCTAATATTTTTTTTACTTCTTTAACTTTGTTTTCATTTCCCGTAGCAAAAACAATCTTTTTCATTATAGCTGTCCTTTCAATCTTCGTATATCCAATGTTTTATCGTCTTATTAATTTTCTATCATGTATTGCCTTCTAAACATTCTACTGTTTTCCCCATCTAGACATTCTATTGTACATTGTCTTCTATCTTTTTTTAGGAGGCTTAGGACCCATAAACTGATAGAAATTAGCCTTAATCATTCCATTATATATTTTTCTTTTTTTATCTGCTCTCCTACCAATGTATCGCTCCATATCCTCATAACTAGTAATAACAAATTTTGACCATGTGTCCAAACCTTCAAAAGCATTTCCAATAGTTTTGTACAATGATGGAAGTTGTTCCTTTTCCACTAGTCTCTCACCATAAGGTGGATTAGTTATTATAAATCCATACTTCTTTGGATGGTGTAAATCTGCGACATCTCTTTGTTGAAAATGAATTAATTTATCCACTCCAGCTCTCTTTGCATTGCTTCTGGCAGCCTTTATAACATCAGGATCAATATCATACCCCTGAATATCAACATCAACGTTTAAATCAATCATTTCTTCAGCCTCTTCAACCGTATCATACCACAACTGTCTAGGAATAATATTAGTCCATGACTCTGCCGTAAATTCACGATTTAAACCAGGTGCAATATTCGCTGCCATCATTGCAGCTTCAATTGGAAAAGTTCCACTTCCGCAAAAAGGATCCACTAAAATTCGATCTTTTTTCCATGGTGTAAGCATAATAAGTGAGGCAGCCATAGTTTCTCTGATTGGTGCCAAACTTTTCATAGTTCTATATCCTCTTTTATGTAATGCTTCACCTGATGTATCCAATGAAACAATGAATTCATCTTTCAAAACTGAAACACGCACTGGATATTCTGCACCTGTTTCCTCAAACCATGTTTTTTTATATGTTTTTTGCAAACGTTTAACCATAGCTTTTTTTATAATTGATTGAATATCTGATGCACTGAACAATTTACTTTTAACAGAAGTTGCTTTTTTTACCCAAAATTTTCCATCTTCAGGGATATAATCTTCCCATGGTAATTTTTCTATTTCATTGAATAATTCTTCAAATGATGTAGCTTTAAATCTTCCAATCTGTAAAAGTACTCTTTCTGCACCTCTTAAAAATATATTGGCTCTACAAATAGCCTCTTCATCACCTTCAAAAGTTATTTTACCATCTTCTACCTTTGTAATCTCATATCCTAAATCATATATTTCTCTTTTAACAACTGCCTCTAATCCAAAATGACAAGGCACAACTAATTTAAATATTTTCATATGTTTTCTCTTTCTTTCTAAAAAATAGCTATCCTTATAACATAAGTTATAAATAAGTTATAATATACGTTATAATATACGTTATATTATAAGTTACAATATATATTATAATCAAAAATACCTCATTCAATTCTATCACACTTTATATATTAATTCATCATAATATTTAGCAAAGGCAGCAATGCATTCTTTTCAAATTATGTAATTATCATGATTTTTCTAAAAATTCCCTTAAAATCAAAATAATATTAATCAGAAAATTATATATTATAACCAAAAAAAAATCATTTAATTTAATTCAATCCAATAATAAAAATAGTACTTATTTTTTCTGAATATATAAATATCTGATGGATTATTATTTTTTTTAGAATTGTAAAAATTTTAATTGATTTTTTTCTTATTATCATATATAATAACACTTGAGGAGGCGGTTGCCTTTTCATGTTATACCCCTTATTAATTATTTATACTCCCCTCAAAAGCCACCTTTTTAGGTGGCTTTTTTATATTCTTGTTTATTCAAATCTATTTATTTTATTATTCTTATCTAATGCTAAAGAATCTATTGAACAAATATTTTTTGTTTTTAGACAAACTCCTGTTCAAGAAAAGTCCACACGAGAACGCCAAGCATTTATAATACTTTAGTGACTTAGCCCAATGGTAAGAAGATAGTATATAAAACCCTGATTGCCGCTTCAAATTCGATTGTGTTATGTCAGCTAATATATAAAATTCCATACATAATAAAATTATAACAAAAAAGAGGCCCTAAGGCCTCATAAATACGTGCGTGAGAAGATTCGAACTCCCGACACCTTGGTCCGTAGCCAAGTGCTCTATCCAGCTGAGCTACACACACACATCA
>NZ_FNPG01000005.1 GCF_900107245.1 Lachnobacterium bovis DSM 14045 | reverse complement strand
TAAGCGTTGGATTTCTTTTTCCTGTTCTCTGATACGTTTTCTAAGTTCGATTAGTTCCTCATTCAGTGATAAAGCATCATCAGGTGTATGAACTGCTGATGCAACATGTAAACGTCCTTCTTTAAATGCTTTTATCCAACAATAGATAGTACCGTCTGGAACACCTAATTCTTTCGCTGCTTTATGTCCACCTATTTCCTGTGCGAGTTTTACTGCCTGTGCTTTGTACTCCATGTCATATGTTCTTTGTTTTTTTGCCATATTGTCCTCCTGTTTTCTGATTGATTATCATTATATCAAAAACCTTGAGGATAGGGTGTCAAATTTTATTGTACAATACCATCTGGAAATGTAAGTAAGATAACTTATGCAGATGGAAAAGAAGTAAAACTTTCATATGATGCACTAAGAAATTTAAGCCAGGTAGAAGATTGGCTTGGAATTACAAAAATCACAAATAATGCCAATGGTCAGGCTACAAAAGTAGTATATCCAGATGGAAAAGAAGTGTCATATACATATGGAATCTCAGGCGAAAAGAAGAGCATGACATATCCAGATGGTAGAACATTGCTCTATGATTACGATAAAGAGCTCCATCTTACACAAGTAAGAGAAATTGAAAGATTTAATGAGAAGAACCATGCTGGAAAATTAGCTCATAATCAGGGAATTCATGGCTCAACAGATTTAGACCAAGTAGCTCAAAAAACAAGGAAAATCGCAAGCTTTAAATATGATCATATGGGCCGATTAATTGGTAAAACATTAAATAATGGAACAAGCCAGGCATACGAATACAATGATAGAGGCTATTTAAGTAGACTAATAAATACTGATGCTAAAGGAATTTTGGATGACTATAGATATCAGTATGATGACATGTTTAATAGAACAGGAATCAGTAAGATTCGTAGAGATGTTTCAGAAGATAATGGAAACTATGCATATGGTTATGATGCAATTGGAAGAGTTGAAAGCGTAACTAAAGATGGTAGCCTATTAAGAAAATATGAATATGATGCATTTGGAAATAGAACAAGCCTTGTAGACTTCGGAAAAAATCAACGAGAATCATATAGTTATAATGCGATGAATCAGTTGATTAAAAAGACAATAGAAGTTGGTCCTAATATAAACTCAGTAGGATTAAGTAGTAAATCTACAAGTAACATAAATCCTGTAGACAAAGTAAAAGTTGTAAATAATAATTCAATAGAAAAGATTTTAAGTTACGCTTATGATAAACGAGGAAACTTAAGTCAGGTAACGGAAAATGGCAAAATAAAGAATACATATCTTTATGGAGCATTAAATAGATTAGAGCAGGCAACAGATGCAAAAGGTTTAATTGCAAGATATTCTTATGATGGACTAGGACATAGAGTATCAAGACAGGTAGGTAATTTATCAAGCCCACAGTTAAGTGGCGAGGTAAGACAGCAATTAAGTAAACAAGTAACTCAAGCAAAAGTTAGTAATATGTCACAAGTTGATGTTGCCAAAAATCTTGCAGCTGGTTTAGATCCAATGCAACAACTTAATACAAAAACACAGATAATGAATCCTACATCAAGGGTTGATTATGTAATAGATTTAACAAAAGAATATAGAAATATGCTAAGTAGCACAAGCTATGATTATGACCTAAAAGCAAGTGAAGATATAGTTGCAAATACAATTGGAAGTGTGCCAACAAATGTATCAGCAGACATAACAGCAAGTGTGCCAGCAAATACACCAGCAGACATAACAGCAAGCATGCCAATAAATGCATCAACTCAAACATTCACATGGGCAGATGAAGAACTTGTAGAGTCTAGCACAGATATAGCCATGAACATGAGTGAAAAATCTGGTGCAGATATAGCTGCATTTAGTGATAGTGGATATAACTTCCAACCTCAAAATAGATATACATTCCTAAACGATGATCTAGGAAGTACAATGCGTATGTCAAATGGTGCTGGAGTCTTACAAGCAACATATGCCTATGATGAATTTGGACAAGAGATTCTAGACGGAATCAATACATTAAAGAATACTTTAGGAAAAGTAGCAGATTTGGTAAACCCATTTGGATTCGTAGGATATCAGTTAGATAACATAGCAGATGATTATTTTGCAGAAGCCAGAGAATATCGTCCAGAAGAAGGAAGATTTTCAGGAATAGATAAAGTCCGAGGCTTTATAGAAATGCCATTTACCCTAAATAGATACGGCTATTGTTACAACAACGGAATGCTGATGAATGACTTGAATGGTATGTGGCCAAATCCAATTAAGTGGGTTAAGGATAAGACAAAAAAGGCTGCTAAGGCGGTCGGAAAATTTTGTGAAAAACATAAAAAAATAGTAGGGATAGGTATTGGAGTTGCAACTGTGGCAGCTACTGCAGGATTAATAGTTGCAACAGGAGGAATTGCAGCTCCAGCTGTAGCGGCAGCAGCAAAGATTGCAATTGGAGTAGGTGCAGGTGCTGGATTAGCAGCAGCAGGTGATATGTATACAAAAGGAAAAATAACAGCAAAAAACGTAAAGAAAGGAGCAATAGCAGGAGGAATAGTTGCAACTGCAATAGTTGCAGCTCCTGCGATAGCATCAAGTCCAATTGTAGAATCTACTGCTGCAAAAATGGGGGTAGAAAAAGTTACAGAATCTGCATTAAGAAAGAGTATAATAACAAATGTGGGTTTTTCTTCTGTTGCTTCAGGATTTGCAAATGTGATAACGGGAGAAAAAAGTTTTGATAATTTTTGGGATGGCGCAACAAGTGGAGCGATAAATGGTGTAATTACGTCAGTTGGAGGTGCGTGTAATCCTAATCCAGGATATGAGATTGAAAAAGGTTTGGGCAAGTTTATTCTAAAGAGTAGTGTTATAAATTTTTTGGCAGGTTTAACTAGTAGTTTTTATTCATCGGTAACATCAGGAAAAAATTGTTTAGATGCAATTAAAAATGGATTAATATCAGGAAGTGCTCAGGGCTTTTTCTCAGGCGTACATTCAGGAATATATGATGGTATTACTGATTTAGATACATTTGGACGTATATGGATAGGGTTACATAAGTATGCGTGCGACATAGGCGGAAGTACAGTACTTGGTAATATTATTATTAATTCATTAGACAAAAAAAATAATGAATTAGCCAATAAGAGAGAAGTAGAAAAAAAATAACGATGAGGAGAAAAAAATGACATCAAAAGTTGCACTTTATTATTTTTTAGGAGTAGGAGGATTTTATTTCCTATCCATAGGGCTGGGCTTTGAAATAAGGGCTTTTTTAAATAAAGAAAAATTGCATATAGTTGAACATGTAATTTATTTAGGAAATATATTAGGTGCGACATTAGGAATAATTATATTCTTAATTCCAGCAATAAAAGCTTCAGTGGAAATATATAATGAGGATTTCAATGTCGAATGTGGAATAATTGAATCAAATAAAAGAAATGATTCAGGAGAATGGATAGTTTTTATAATGGCTGATAACGCTTATTATAAAATTGAGGATAGAAAAAAAAACTATAGACGTGGGGAATACGTGATGGTTTATATAGTACCGGAAACACAGGAAATATATAAAATGGAGGCATTATTAAATGATTAAAAATTCGCAGGATATGGCAATAGTTATAGTAGCTTTGATGTTTTTAAGTAATGTTTTAATTTTTGTTCCATATAGAATTTTAATTAAAAAACATAAAAAAATAGCCAAAAATTATCTACAAATTTTTGGTCCACTGATTGATTTTGTGATTGCACTAGTAGTTATAGTTTATATAATTCATAAATAAACCATGTAGAAATATATATAAATGAGATTAAAGAAATATGCTAGGAAGCACAATGCGTATGTCAAATGGTGCAGGTGTACTTGAAGCAACATATGGATATGATGAATTTGGTCAAGACATCCTAAATGGAGTAAATACTCTTAAGAATGCACTTGGAAAAATAGCAGATTTAGTTAATCCATTTGGCTTCGTAGGATATCAGCGAGATAACATAGCAGATGACTATTTCGCAGAGGCCAGGGAATATCGCCCAGAAGAAGGAAGATTTTCAGGAACAGATAAAGTCCGCGGTTTTATAGAAATGCCATTTACCCTAAATAGATACGGTTATTGTTACAACAATGGAATGCTGATGAATGACTTGAATGGTATGTGGCCAAATCCAATTAAGTGGGTTAAGGATAAGACAAAAAAGGCTGCAAAGGCGGTTGGAAAGTTTTATGAGAAACATAGAGATGCTGTAAATATAGTTGGTGGAGCAGCTATTATAGCTGCAGGAGCCGCATTTGCACCTGTAATAGGAGTTTCAGCGGCTGCAGTAGCAATAAGTGGAACAACAGCCGCAGTAATAGGTGGAGTATCCAATATGACGACTGGCGGAAGATTTTCGGATGGATTCCTTGGTGGAGCAGTAAATGGAACGATAGCTGCTTTTATAGGTGGAGCAGGAGGTCAATTTGTTGGCGGCTTTGTTGGAACAGAGATAACAGAGCATGTTTCAGGTGGAAGGACAGAGCGAGAAATGCTTATGGACAGTTTATGTGCAGGAGGTGCACAGGCAGGATTAGAAAAATTTGTAAATCCCGTATTTGATAGAGCTAAAGAATGCGGAATAGGAAAGACAGCAGAATGTATTTGTGAGGCATATAAAGATATATATAGTTATACATGTGGAACGATGTCTTCGATATTGTCGAACTATTTTTTTGATGAGAAATCTAAGGAAAAGGTAGGAACAGTAGAATGCAATTAGTAGCTAGAAAAAAGACATTAAATAAGTTCGGATTAGACATAGCAACTAATGAATCTATGAATTTAGGCACTATATTTGTTATATGCATAATATTCAAGTTTGAAATAGGGATGATTTTTGCATGTTTTTGCGTAATTAGAGATATATATGTTATTAAAAGGTTTATGAAATTAAAGCATAAGACATCATATAGTGTTATTAATCAAGATGAAACATTATGTTTTTATACAGTTTACGTTACGCGTAAATCAAATATCAAAATAACAAGTGGAAATATAAAATTCAATGAAGTTGTTGATTATAATGTTATGCGTAAAACTAGTTTAAGAAGACAAAGTTATAATTGTGAAGAAGCAAAGTTCAATGTGTTTAAGTTGAAAGATGATAATATAGTTAAGTATAATGATATGATGTTTAAATCTGATGAAAAGAAAAGAAGTTTATCACTTTTAAAAGAAAAATTTGAATCATATGCTTGCCAAAATTTTAACGCCATAGAAAAAGAATATAATTTGAACAATGTTTTAATAGGGGCATATATTGTAGTATATGTATTAATTATTACTATATTTTATTTTTTGGCGCTTGAAATGCCGTAAAGATAGTAGAATATTTTAGGTAAATTCATTGCAGTCATGAGTCGGTACACTCTGCCGACGCTGATGGCAATACCATAATTTTGCTCAAGAATACGGAGAATTTTATATGCTCCAATACTTTTAGCATAATTATTGGGTGGCCCAGTTCTGTTTTAATTTATAGCATGGAGGTTTATATTAAAATGAGTGATAACTTTGTAAAAAGATTAGAGTTTGCGATTGCGGATAGAAAATCAATAATGAAAACAATGTTGAAATGGATATTAATACCAATTAGTATGTGTATTATATATATCTATAGGTGGAGTTTTGAAATAAGGTTTTGGATGTACTTGATTATTTCGGTGCTTATGATAATTGCTAGTATAGTATATTATCCATTAAAGGACATAATTTTTTTTAGAAAACTGATAAAAAATATAAAAGAAAATTGCGTTCAGTTGAAGTACAAAAAACTATATTTTAAGACGTTCGATCTTGAAGAAAATACTATGTTAGCTCAAGATGGAGAAAAGATACCAATTGAGTTTACATCAGATCAAGAGTATATAGATTTGCTTGGAAAAAATGAGGCAATAATTGTGAGTATAGAAGGAATAAATTATGCTTTTTCGTTAGATAACATGAGTATTAAAAAATTTTAATTTTAAGAAAAATTAAAAAAATTACTCTGTTTAAATTAAAAATATTACTCTGTTTAAATTAAAGAGTTTTAATATTGTATATAGTTAGGAGGAAGAAGAATGACACCAGCTGTTGAAGTTATTATTGCATGGTTAGTGTGGTTTTTGATAGGAAGAATTTTGATAAAGGGATTAGTAGCTATTGAAAAGAATGAAAAGGTATCTAAAAAGCTGAAAAGATTATACATGTTATTTATTTGCATTGCACAAGTAGTAATGATTGTAATTTTCTATTTTTGTTTTTTTTCAAAATTGAGAAGATAATTTAAAGCAATCTAAATTCATATGTTGAAACTAAAATTAAGGATTTCATCCTAAAAGATAAGGGGAGAAGTTTACACTATTAAAAGATTTGTGACAGTCGAGGAAAAAACAAATGCCTTTGCTATAAATAGATTTTAGTAGGAAGAAAATATGAATAATTTTTCAACAGAAATTAAATTATTAGTATCGTTGGCATTAATATTGGTACCTGGAGGATTAGCAGCTTTAGGATTTACTGTATTGCCTAAATTTGAATGGTTCACAAAAAAAGTGCAATCTATTTATATAGTAGTTGTAGGTTTGATTTTTATAGCTAGTTTAGCAACTCATTTCATATATGTATTGCCATCATATAATCAATAATTTTGTAATTCTAAATTTGCTAAATCTGCAAATTCAGAGCCATTATCAGTTGTTATAGTTTTAAACACTTTTTGCCTATATGTAAAGTATAACACTAAGATAGTAAAAATTAATCCTAGTTAATGGTTAAAATTTAAAGAAAGGAAATAATAACCAATCCACAGCATCTTAAATATCATAGTCGAACCTATAGAAAAGGTAAAGAAAAGACTATGACTGAATAGTTATAAAGACCTTGGAGAGGGTCTCTAAAAACTACTACTATATAATACGAGGATATTTATAAATGAGCGTATTAAATGTAGAACACTTAACACACGGTTTTGGAGATCGTCAGATTTTTGATGATGTTAGTTTTCGCCTTTTAAAAGGTGAACATATTGGTCTTGTTGGTGCAAATGGTGAGGGTAAATCAACATTCATGAGTATCATAACAGGCAAAATGCAACCTGATGAGGGCAAAATCGAATGGAATAAAAATGTTCGTGTTGGATATTTAGATCAACATGCTGTTTTGAATCCAGGAATGACGATAGAAGATGTATTAAAATCAGCATTTGATTCTTTATTTCAACTAGAAGCGCGTGCTAATGAACTCTACGGTTTGATGGCAGAAGCAACTGATGAAGAAATGGCAGCTTACATGGAAGAAACTGGAGAAATCCAAGAACTTTTAGAAGCACATGATTTTTATATGATAGATTCTAAAGTTTCGGAAGTCGCTAGAGCATTAGGTCTTATGGATTTAGGATTAGATCATGATGTTTCTGAATTATCTGGTGGTCAACGTACAAAAGTATTGTTGGCTAAACTTCTTCTAGAAAAACCAGAAATATTATTGCTTGATGAGCCAACTAACTATTTAGATGAAGAACATATTGTTTGGCTTAAAAGGTATTTAGAAGAATATGAAAATGCATTTATTTTAATTTCACATGATGTACCATTTATGGATAGTGTAATTAATATTATTTATCATATGTATGATAGAAAATTAAATAGATATCCTGGAAGTTATGCGCATTTTGAAGAAGTTTTTGCAATGCAGCAGGAACAGCAAGAAGCAGCATATAAATGTCAGCAAAAGGAAATTGCTGAATTAGAAGATTTTGTAGCCAGAAATAAAGCTAGAATTTCAACAAGAAATATGGCAATGTCGAGACAGAAAAAACTAGACAAGATGAATAGAATAGAAAAAGTTGTGGAAAAACCAAAGCCAGAATTTAATTTTCTATATTCGAAAGCACCAGGCAAATTTATGATAACAGCCAAAGATCTTGTGATTGGATATGATACGCCATTATCATCACCTTTAAATTTTGAAATAGAGCGTGGATGTAGAATTGTATTAACGGGTGCAAATGGTATCGGTAAATCTACTCTTTTAAAGAGTTTGCTTAGCATAATTAAACCTATTTCAGGTAAGGTTGAACTTGGTGAAAACTTAGATATTGGATATTTTGAACAAGAGGCAGGAAATAATAATTCTTCAACTTGTATAGATGAAGTTTGGGATGAATTTCCATCAATGAATCAGGCAGAGGTTCGTGCAGCCCTTGCAAAATGTGGTCTTACAGCAAAGCACATAGATAGCCAAATAAGAGTGTTATCAGGTGGAGAACAAGCTAAAGTTCGTTTATGTAAAATTTTAAACAGACCATCTAATCTTTTGGTTTTAGATGAGCCAACTAATCATTTGGATGTAGATGCTAAAGAAGAGTTAAAAAGAGCCTTAAATGAATATAAAGGTAGTATTATCATGGTTTGTCATGAACCTGAGTTTTATAATGATGTTGCAACAGATATTTGGGACTGTTCTAAATGGACAACAAAAGTGATATAATCTAAGTAGGTGTTAAATTTAGCGTTAAGAAAAATAATAATAAGAGAGGAAATGCGTATGAGGGAAATAAAAAGCTATGATTCTACAAAGTATGTAAATAATAGTGAGTATTCAAAGGTTGAAGAGGGTATATATCGTAATGGTTCACATTATGTGACTTCTTTGAGTTTCATTCAAGAACCTAAACATGAAGAAGGATTGAACGCAAGTGAAATATCACAATTTCCATTAGAAGATATTTTAGAAGAATATAATTGTTTTATATCTGATTATTACGATGAGCTTAACGTTGAAGAATCAGTTGTATGTTATTTAGAATTCGCATCTACTGAATTAGAAGATATTAAAAATTTACGTGAAATTATCGGAAAAAATGTATATAATCAAGAAGTTAAACATGGAGAACAGGTATATGTTGATTTGATTATTTCATAGTAAAAACTGGAGGAGCATTTATGAAGAAGAAATATTTATTAGCGTGCCTAGCGTTGTGTATTTCACTTAGTGCTTGTGGTAGTCAAAATTCAAAGGAAGTTAAAAGTATAACTTCAAAAAATACAGCTAAAAGTGAAAAAACTACAGAAGCTTGTACTGGTGAAAAAAGTACTTCAAAAGAAGCTAGCATCAAAAAGAGTACCGTAAAAAAAGAAAGTAGTCTTCAGGCGGAACTTGAAAAACTAGAAACAAAGAGTAAAGAATACGATAATGTAGATACTAGTTATATGAAACAAGGTGAAATGAATGATGTTGCACGTAAAAGATATTATCTTTGGGAAGATGAAATCAATAGTATATGGAAGAGACTTTATCCGAAATTAAGCGCAAGTACTAAGAAAAAACTTTTAGATGAACAAAGAAAATGGATAGCTCAAAAAGATAGAGATACATTTGCGGCTGGAATTACGTTTGAGGGAGGTTCTATGCAGCCACTTATAACTTATCCAAGAGCGGAAATGATCACAAGAAAAAGAATTTATGAGCTTGCGAAGAAACTTGCAGATTTAAATGGTGAGTCTTTTGTGGTTTCCCCTGAAGTTCAAAATGAACTAAATAAAGGTAATCCTACATTAGATCAGGTTTTTGAATTATTTAAAGGTAAATGGGTAGACGATAGCAATAGCGCAAAATATATTGGTATTGCAAGAGCAAGTGAAAAATCTGAGTATGCACCTAAAGGAAGCAGTTGGGTTGTATGGAATTCAGAGGGAGATATCGTTTCTGATTTGGATTATTATGGTTTTTCAGAAGAAAATATCATTTTCAAAAAGAAAGATAAAGACGGAACATACACATACTATTGGTTATCTATATATGATGATCATAGCCATGCTTATTTGAGTCATTCTAAAGATAAAGATAAATTATATGAAGCAGGTAATGGCATAGGTGGGAAAAGAGGATAATATAATCACGTAGTGAATGAAGAATTTATATGCCCTCTGACGTAGGGTAGTTGTCACCCACCTCCCATTTTGGTATGGTAGTTATAAAAGGGACAGGTGATGAGTATGAGCTATAACAGGTATCCAAAAGAGATGAAGGAAGCTATAGTGGCTAGACTTCTGGAAGAAGATGTAGTCGTTGTGGACATCCAAAAAGAGACAGGTGTAGGAATTAACACCTTGTACAAATGGCGAGATGAAGCCAAGAACAAGCGAGGATTATCAGCTACAACAAAATATAAGAATGCTGATAAATGGAGTAGCCAGGATAAGTTTACATTTGTTTTAGAGACAGCAAATTTATCAGAAATAGAATTCTCTGAGTATTGCAGAGAAAAAGGTATCTATCCAGAACAAGTCAAAGAATGGCGAGATGCCTGTATAAATGCAAATGATTCTACAAAAGAAGCTAATTCAAAATCAAGCAAGGAACTTCGAGAAGAACGTAAGAAAAATGAGCGTTTAGAAAAAGAACTTGCTAGAAAAGAAAAAGCTCTAGCTGAAACCGGATGAAAGACAGTTGATATTGGACACGATGAATTCAGAAGAATTCGCTTCTAAAACACCATGTGAGGTTGTTCCAATACTAGCGGATAGAGGGATATATATCGCTAGCGAAAGTAGCTTTTATAAGGTGTTAAAAGAAGCAAATGAGCTGTTGCATAGAGGGCGTGATCATACTAAGACAAAACGTGTAGTATCAACACATAAAGCAACTGGACCGAATCAGGTTTGGATGTGGGATATTACATATCTAAATGGACCAATTAAAGGAAAGTATTATTATTTATATTTGTTTTCAGATTTATTTAGTAGAAAGATTGTTGGTTGGGAAGTTTACGATTGTGAATCAGCAGATTTGGCTGGGAAATTAATTTCGCGCATATACAGGAATGAAAAGGTTTTCTTGAATAAACAGCCATTAGTACTCCATTCAGATAATGGTAGTCCAATGAAAGGGGCAACAATGCTGGAAACGCTTTATGCGCTTGGTGTTACACCTTTAAGAAGTAGACCTAGAGCAAGCAATGATAACCCTTATGCAGAAAGCCTATTTAAAACATTGAAATATATGCCTAATTATCAGCCACAGGGATTCAATGACATCATAGAAGCTCGTCTTTGGGTAAAGAGCTTTGTGAAGTGGTACAACACTGAACACCGTCATAGTGGTATTCAATTTGTGACACCATCAGAGCGTCATGAAGGATTAGATAAAGAGATCCTTAGAAAAAGAACTGAAGTCTATGAAGCGGCAAAGCAAGCACATCCAGAAAGCTGGAGTGGAGATATCAGAAATTGGGAATATTCAGAGATTGAGTGGTTGAATCCAAGACAGGTAATAGAAGATAAAAAGGAGGCGAAAGCCTCCTGAGAATAAACGAAAGGAAAAAAGGGTAGGGTGACAACTACCCGAAAAAATTTCGTTAACAGGAATAGGAGGGTATTTCTCGTTGAGGGAAATAAGAAATACGCCATCCTTATCCTCCTGCAATTTTTTAATATAGGCATCTCCGTTAAGATAGAAGATACCGATTTCTCCGTTTTCAAGAATATCCTGTTTCAAAACCCAGGCAATCTGTCCATCTTCAAATTCCGGTTCCATACTGTCACCACAGATTTTTACACCGAAGCTTGCTGATTCAGGTATGATATCCTTCGTAAGCTGAATCGTTTCTTTCGGTCCGTCAACAAGGAAGTTTTCGGTTCCGGCAGATACTACATTATCATACACATCAATATATCTGCAAAATGGAATAATTTTTGCAGTCTGTTTCTCATATTTGCCACTGTCATGCAACAATCCAATATAATCCAAAGTTTTTTCTTTCCCTTCATCATTGAGGGAAGAGAATGTGAAAATTAATATTGATGTTGATGATACTTTAGAGCAAAACTATATAACAATACATTGTAAGGAATTGTGTGATGAAATACTAGAGTTACAAAGTAGTCTAGTTAATAAGTCATCAGGGAGTCTTCGCATCTCAGCATTTCAGGATAATGTAGAGTATTTTTTAGAATTAAAAAATATAGTATTTATGGAATCTGCTGGAAACTATATTTTGATACATACATCTCTACAAATATCTTGTTCTAGCATGCGAGTTTTACGTAGAACGTCGTTATCCAGAACATAAGGAAATCGTAGAGCAGAAGCTTAAAGAGATAAGAGAAGCATATGGTTTTTGATATTATGTTGTCATAATAATTATAAGTAACAATAGAATATAGCAAAGAAATAAATGTAGCCACAAAGATTATTTTTCATACAGTTAAAAGATATACTTTTATATGCGTATGAAATTGAAATGTCTTTGTGGTTTTTCTTACTTGTCTTGACGAAATTCAAAAAGTGATACAAAATTAGTTTGTTGCAATGAGAAATCTTGTAAACTGTAAGAGTGATGGAATAATAACTAGGAAAAATAGTTGAGCCTAGCAAAGAAGGAGTATTTGAAGTATTGAAGGTAAATAATGAAAACGTTGTTGATGGAGGAGGGGCTTATTATAGATATAATGATACAGAATATAAAATATTAAATGAAATAGCAACGAGAATCGGAGACAATCCAGAGGTATCGGGACACATAAAGATGTATTCAGATTTGAAGAGTTGTCCAAGTTGTCAGCATGTTATAAAACAATTTTAGGCACGGTATCCGAAAATAAAAGTTGAAGTAATATATAAATCGGCAGGAGGAAAATAGATGGAAGAAAAGCCTTTTGAATTTAAATATTTTGTTATAGATGATATGTATAGAGATGTTCTAAATTCAGACGATACATTTGTGGAATCACTTACAGAATGTTGGGTATCACTTTGCGGTTACATAAATAGTGATACAATTTTATCAATAATGATAGTATCTGAAATTTTTGCGGTTACAATAGCAAATGATGCTGAAGTGCATGCAGATGATGTAAAAGATATAGAGAAACTTCTAAAATTGTATAATACTTTAAATGTGAAAAATCTTTTAATATCATCAGAGTATGAATATTTAAAGGAAGATATGAAAATAATAGAGTATTTTTATGAAAAAAGTAAGGACGTGATAAAAGAAGGATTTCCACGTAGAGCAAGTGATTTTTTTGAAGAAATCCCTAAATTCTATGTAGAAAAAGTTTTACTAGGAGAAGATCCAAACCATAGATTAGAAAATATTACAGAAGATAATTCTTTTGAGTTAACTTATTTAATTTATGCCTATTATTATAGAGGAATTTTTAAAGATAAGTTAACTAGACAAGAAGCATTTGATAGATGTTTCGAAAAGTTTAAGAAATATTTTGAGGAAGATTCGATAAAAACAGTTATTACAGTAGCTGCATTAACAGATATTTTAGTATGGAGAAATGGTAAATCAATAATTTTAACAAAAAAAATGGTACATTTTCAGAGAAAAGCAGTAAAGATATATGATTCACTGGATGTAAAAAACATTTTAGATGGAGACAGATTAGAGTTTTTAGAAGATTCAATGCTTGACATTAGAAGTCTTTCTAAAAATGAGGGTGATTAAATAAAATATGAATTACCAGAATAAAAAGTAAAGTATTCCCGAAGATACTTTAGAGTTAATTAGAAAGCGATAAAGACTAATGAAAAACAAATTATTTGATTTATTTACAGGAACAAAAACTGAAAAGAAGCAAAGTAGATTCTTTGCATTAAAAAATGATGTTGTAGAAAACATTTATGATAATCTATATGCATACGATTTTTCGTACGGACAAGCGGCTAGTAAGTGTTACGTTGATATGGGCGGAGTCATAGAAGAAGATAATGTTGATGCTTTGGTAGTATTAGTTGAGATTATGGCATCAAAGCTTAGAAATGATGCAGAATTCTTTTAGATTAGAATGATGGCAGGAGGTTCAAGGGCAACAATGTATTATTCTCAGATGTATAGTAATAACAAAATGTATAATAATGAAGGGTGGCAAATTAAAATTTGTCACCCAATTTTTTTACATTTTTGTTTAAGATGGTGTTCATGCAATGGTTATATAGTTTGTTTATAGTGCTTAAATAGTAATCTTTATCGTGTTTTTCTTATTAAACTATTTGTTATATTGTTGTCTTATTTATATAGTTTGTTTTGTATTTTGAATAAATAATTTTTTGGCTAGTGTATAAACCAAAGTAGCCTGAGAACAAATAACTAAATGCTGCTGTAATAAGGAAAAATGGCATACCATTATAACCAAATAATTCAAAACTAATCAGTAATGAGGAAATTGGGCAGTTAGTTACACCACAAAAACATGAAACCATTCCTATTGCGGAAGCAAAAGAAGGATCTAATCCTAAAAGCGATCCGAATGCACTTCCAAAAGTTGCTCCTATAAAGAAAGAAGGAACAATTTCTCCGCCTTTGTATCCGCAAGATAATGTTAAACAAGTAAACACTATTTTTAATAAGAAAGTATAAAAATGTACATTTCCTTCGAGTGCATTGTGAATAACATCAATACCAGCACCGTTATAGTCATAGGTTCCTAGTAGTTTTGTTAGGATAAGAACAGATAAACCACCTACCAATATTTTATAATAAGGATTAGCAAATTGTTTTTTGAAAATGTGACCACTATAATGCAACATTATACAAAACAAAATACTGACAAGAGCAGTTAATATTGCAATGCAACTAGTCGAAAGAACATTTGGTATGTTATATACCGGAAGTGCTATTTTATAAAGAGGTGATTTGGCACCAAAGTATAATGCAATTGCATGAGCAGTTAAAGAGCTGATAACGCAAGGAACTAATGCTGCATAGTACATAACACCTACGCTTACTACTTCAATCGAAAAAATAGCAGCAGCCATTGGAGTACCAAATAGTGCACAAAATGCACCGCTCATACCGCTCATAATCATGATTTTTTTATCTTTGTCGTCCAATTTAAAAAGTCGACCAAGGTAATTGCCAAGGCTTCCCCCCATTTGTAGAGCTGCTCCTTCACGACCTGCAGAACCTCCAAAAAGGTGAGTTAGAGTAGTAGAAATAAATATTAATGGAGCCATTCTAAAAGGGATATATTCATCAGAGTGAATTGCAGATAGAACTAGATTAGTTCCAGTATCTTTTTCATCTTTTGAGATTCGATATAAAAATACAATACATAAACCGGCTATTGGTAAAAAGTAAATCAGCCAAGGGTTATTAATTCGTAATGTAGTTACATAATTTAAAGAAAAATAAAAAAAAGTTCCAAAAGAGCCGGAAATGGCTCCAACAATAATTGCTAAAAAAATCCACTTCAAAGATGAAGTGAATGCTTTCATATGATCATTTAGAGGTGGAATAACAATATGATACATAATACACTCCTTATAAAGAATAATAATTTACGATTAGAGGTCTAGTTGAGTTTTACAGCCAATAATAGTTCTTTTTTATAGTTATAAAAACAAAAAAACCATCATTTTTATCGTATACCATATATATTATCATATTGTTGAATATTTTGTAAAAAAATTGTTACATATAACAGTTGATTAAATGTGAAAAATCAAATATAATTAACATATACGAAAAAAGACGAAAAGAGGATAAATGTAAGGAATATGAGGACAAGTGGAATATTAATGCCAATTTCATCGTTACCTTCGCCATACGGAATTGGAACAATGGGAGATGAAGCAAAAAAATTTATAAAGTTTTTAAAGAAAGCAGGACAGACATACTGGCAGATTTTACCGGTTTGTCCAACAAGTTATGGAGATTCACCATATCAATCATTTTCAAGTTTTGCGGGTAATCCATATTTTATTGATTTAGATTATTTGTTAAAGGATGGATTAATCATAGAGAAGGAACTTAATAATTTGGAATGGGGAGATAATGATAGATACGTTGATTATGGTGTAATATATGATAATCGCTATTCAATTTTACGAAATGCATACTCAAGATTTTGTAAGAATAAACCCCAAAATTTTATTAATTTTTGTGAAAAAGAAAAAAGTTGGCTTGATGATTATGCGTTGTTTATGGCTTTAAAAGATGCCCATGAAGGTCAAGCGTGGTTTGAATGGGAAAAGGCCTATAAATTTAGAGATAAAGATGCTTTAGATGAAGCAAAAACAAAGTTTTCAGCTGATATTGAATTCTATAAAATGATTCAATTTTTATTCAAAAAACAGTGGAAAGATTTAAAAAAATATGCAAATAAAAATAATATCAAAATAATTGGAGATATTCCAATATATGTATCAGCAGATAGTGCTGATGTATGGTCTAATCCAAGTGAATTTTATCTTGATGAAAACTTAGAGATGATAGAAGTTGCTGGTTGTCCGCCGGATGCATTTTCAGAGGATGGTCAGCTTTGGGGAAATCCGTTGTTTAGATGGGATGTTATGAAAGAGAATAATTATTCATGGTGGGTTAGAAGAATTAAAGCCATGGCTGATATGTATAATATAATAAGAATCGATCATTTTAGAGGCTTTGATTCATATTATGCGATTCCTGCAGAAGACGATACGGCAAAAAATGGTAAATGGAAAAAAGGACCAGGAATGGATTTGTTTAATAAGTTAAAGGAAGAATTAGGCGAATTGCCAATTATTGTTGAAGATTTAGGATATCTAACACAATCTGTAAAAGATTTATTAAAAGAATCAGGTTTTCCAGGTATGAAAGTGTTACAGTTTGCCTTTGATGATATGAATGGTAATGAATATTTACCACATTTTTATCCTAGAGAGTGTGTAGTATATACTGGAACTCATGATAATGATACAATTATGGGCTGGTTGGAAGAAGCGCCTAAAGAAACACTTGATTTTGTAACAAAATATTTGAATTTGACCAAAAAAGAAGGATATAATTGGGGTGTGATACGAGGTGCAATGTCATCTGTAGCTGATACATGCATATTAACTATGCAAGATATTATCGGACTAGGAGCAGAAGCACGTATAAATACTCCGTCAACTTTAGGAGAAAACTGGAAATGGCGCGCAATTCCGGAAGATTTCTCGATTTCGGCAAGAAAGAAATTGTTTACTTATACTAAAATGTTTGGACGTCTTAATGAGTCATTCGTCAAAACAGAGATAAAAGAGAAAAAAGAAGACTAAAACATAAGGGTATATCGGCATTTTGATGTTGATATACCTTTTTTATATGTAAACTGTACTAATTTTTGCGTTTTTTGCCAAAAAAATGGTCTAAAACACGAAAAAACTCTTTGCAAAAAAAAGAATATTTGGTATAATAACTACTGCATTCGCTTTGACGGAAAATGACGTTTTTTGACGAAACTTGAAATTAAATTATGGAGGAATATTTTATAATGAATATGAAAGAGTTTTTTGATGGTTTATATAATAAACCGCATATGTTAAAAAGATTAATTATGTGTTTTGTGTCAGTTACTATTATTGGGTTTTGTGTATATTGGCTTAATTTAGTTAATTTTGGTAATGATCCATGTTCTACAATGAATTTTGGTATTATAGGTAAAGTGCACATGACTTTAGGAAATTGGCAAGCGTTATTTAATTTATTTTTATTTATTATAATATTTTTTATTGATAAATCAGGAATTGGTTTTGGTACAGTTTTAAATATGTTTGTAGTAGGTTATGCTAATGATTTTATGGCATTTATTATGAAACATTATTTCCCATCATTCAATATAGATAATGTATCTTTTGGCGTGAGACTTGCAATTATGTTAGTTTCAATTGTAATTTTTATTTTTGTAGTAGCTGTGTACATGGCAGTTGATTTAGGTACAGCTCCATATGATGCTATTCCAATTATTATTGCAAATAAACAAAGTAAAGTACCGTTCAAAATAGTTAGAATTATTATTGACTTAACAGCAACAATTATCGGTTTCTCACTTGGACAGACAGTAGGAGTCGTAACATTGATTATGGCATTTACTATTGGACCAGCTGCTTCAGCGGTTAAGAAACCAATTGCAAGAATGGTAGAAGATAAAGAATTACAAGAATGTTAATATAGATATAAGTTTTGAAATAAAAAAATCGAAATAAACCACTGAGTATGCTTGATATACTTTTTTGCCTGATAGGCATGTTTATATCACATAAATACTTGGTGGTTTTTTGATAATAAGATGATATTATGATATACTTTAAATATATGTAAAATTTTTCTATAGAATAATACATATATTTATTAATATTTGACTAATTAATGAAAAAATTAATGAAAGAATTAATGAAATAATAAAAAAAAGGCAATTATTCTAAATTGAGAGGAAGAATAACTATAAAAAATAAGACTATAATAGATAAGACGATAGGAGGATAAAATATGAGTCCAGTATACGAAAAATTAATGAAGTGTTATGAAAGTATAAAAAGTAAAGTGGATTTTGAACCTCAAGTAGCTTTGATTTTAGGATCAGGTTTAGGAAACTATGGAGAAAAAATAAAAATTGTTCATACCTTAGATTACCATGAAATAGAAGGCTTTCCTGTTTCAACAGTACAGGGACATAAAGGACAGTTTATTTTTGGTTATATAGGGGATGTTAGAGTTGTATGCATGCAGGGAAGAGTGCATTATTATGAAGGATATGAAATGTCAGATGTTGTTTTACCTACTAGACTAATGAAATTAATGGGAGCTAAAGTTTTGTTTTTAACAAATGCAGCTGGCGGAGTTTTACAAGGAATGAAACCAGGAGATTTGATGCTAATAAAGGATCAAATAGCTTCATTTGTGCCTTCACCATTGATTGGAGAAAATATAGAAGAACTCGGAACAAGATTCCCGGATATGTCGCATATTTATGATGAAGATTTGCAACAGATCGTTAAAAAAGTTGCAGCTTTAAATGACATACAAATTAAAGAAGGCGTTTATTTGCAATTTACAGGTCCACAATATGAAAGCCCAAGTGAGGTTGCTATGAGTCGCCTGCTTGGAGCTGGAGCAGTCGGTATGAGCACAGCTTGTGAAGCAATTGCAGCTAATCATATGGGTATGAAGATAGTGGGGATATCTTTGATTTCGAATTTAGCATCAGGGATTTCTCCTATTCCACTTACACATTCTGAGATACAAGATAGTGCAAAGGAAGCTGAGCCAAAGTTCCAAAAACTTGTTACAGATACTATAATAGAAATTGGAAGAATATTTAAAGAAGAATTATAATTATTTTGTTAGTTTAGAATAAAAAATAAGCAACTAGTAAAAAGTAATAAAAAACAATTAATAATATAAAAATTTATAGATGAAGTTCTTGCAGTGTTATACTTGCAGGAACTTTATAATATAAGGAAAGAGGATAGAATGAATATTCGTTTTTATAACGCCAGAATAGTGGCTCCGAGTCAAAAAGATAAAGATAATATTGAAGTAATTAAAGGCGAGGTCTGGGTGAAAGGAGATACTATCGTATATGTTGGAGATGGGAAAGACTCAGATAAAGTTTTTGCACAAAATGATATAATTATTTGGAATAGAGAAATTGATGTAAAAGGAAACGTTTTGATTCCGGGATTTAAAAATGCACATACTCATACAGCTATGACTTTTTTAAGATCGTATGCAGATGATGTTCCACTTCAGGAATGGTTACAAAACCATATTTTTCCTAAAGAGGCATTATTGAAGGAAGAAGATGTATATTGGTTAAATATTCTAGGGATAATGGAATACTTAACAAGTGGTATTACAACATCATTTGATATGTATCTATATCCATATGCAACAGCTAAAGCTGCTGAAAAAACAGGCTTTAGAACCATGATTACATCAGGACTTAATAATTTTACTTCATCTGTAAAAGAAGTTGAAGAACAATATTTTAAAATCAATGATATGTCAGATAGAATAAAATTTGTTCCAGGTTTTCATGCGGAATATACCTGTAGTAAAGAATTATTAGAGGAGTTATCTGCTTTTTCCAATAAATACAAGCTACCGGTTTGGACACATAATTCGGAAACTTTACTAGAAGTAAAAGAATGTAAAGAACGCTGGGGAATGTCTCCTACAAAGTTTATGGATTCATTAGGTCTGCTTGAATATGGTGGAGGAGGGTATCACTGCATTTGGATGGATGAAAGTGATTATGACATTTTTAAAGAAAGAAATCTATCTATGATAACTTGTCCAGCATCAAATCTAAAGTTAAACGATGGAATAGCCCCTGTTAGCACATTTAGAAAAAATGGGATAAAGGTCGGAATTGGAACCGATGGTCCTTCAAGCAATAATTGCCTTGATATGTTTAGAGAGATGTTTCTAGTTTCGGGTTTGGCAAATGTAAAAGATAAAACTGCAAACAGTATAAAGGCAGAAGATGTTTTGAAAATGGCTATCACAGATGGTGCAGATGCTATGGGGCTAAGTGAATGTAATGCTATTGCAGTAGGGAAAAAGGCTGATATTGTAATTATAGATTTAAATCAACCAAATATGCAACCAATTAATAATATTATTAAAAATATTGTGTATAGCGGAAGTAAAATAAACGTAAAAATGACAGTTATAAATGGAGAAATTTTATATGCTGATGGTAACTTTAATATTGGAATAGATCCGACAGAAGTTTATGAAAAAGCGAATAGTATTATTCGTTCAATGGAGTAGAGTATCTAAAACAAAATAGCTAAATTGTAGTGTTGATAATGTCGATTAAATTATTGTAGTATATAATTATAGCCCAAAACTCAAAAGATACATTGAAATCTTATAAAAATTCATATATAATGAATTAAGTTATGGGTTTTGAACATTTTTAATTGAGCAAAAATAAGGAGGAAACCTATTATGATTACAGTTTTTAATGCTTTATTTAATTACTTAGTTAAAATGCTAGGTATTGTTGTTATCGCTTTTGTAGGCGGTACAATTGGAGTTAAATGTCGCAAAATGCGCAATAAAAAAGATTCTAATAAACAAACATTAGACTAAAATAAAAACAGCATAGTTGCTGCATAGAGTTTTGGAGGAAAGTTTTCATGGAAAAGAAATATGGCGTAAATGACCTACGTCGAATGTATCTTGATTTTTTTGAAAGTAAAGAACATCTTAAGATGAAGAGTTTTTCATTAGTACCACATAATGATAACAGTTTATTACTAATTAATGCAGGTATGGCACCACTTAAACCATACTTTACAGGTGAAGAGATTCCACCACGTAGAAGAGTAACAACTTGTCAGAAATGTGTACGCACAGGTGATATCGAAAATGTAGGTAAAACCGCACGTCATCTTACATTTTTTGAAATGCTAGGTAATTTCTCATTTGGAGATTATTTTAAACATGAGGCTATAAATTGGTCTTGGGAATTTTTAACAAAGGTTTTAGAGTTGGATCCAGAACGTCTATATCCATCAATTTATGGTGAAGATGAAGAAGCTTTTGAAATCTGGACAAAAGAAGTTGGAGTTCCTGCTGAGAAGATTACACGTTTCTACCGTGATCCAGAAACAGGAGAATGCGATAATTTCTGGGAGCATGGTGCAGGTCCATGTGGTCCATGCTCAGAAATCTATTACGATCGTGGAGAAAAATATGGATGTGGAAGTCCTGATTGCAAGGTAGGATGTGAATGTGATCGTTTTATTGAAATTTGGAATAACGTATTTACTCAGTTTGAAGGTGATGGTAAAGGCGGATATTCTGAATTAAAACAAAAGAATATTGATACAGGTATGGGATTAGAGCGTTTAGCTACAGTAATGCAAGAGGTAGATACAGTATTTGATGTTGATACAATGAAAGCTATTCGTGATAAAGTTTGTGAATTATCTGGCAAAAAATACAATGTAGATGCACTTGATGATGTTTCTATTCGTGTAATCACAGATCATATTCGTTCATCAACATTTATGATTTCAGATGGTATCATGCCAACTAATGAAGGTAGAGGATATGTTTTACGTCGTTTAATTAGACGAGCTGCAAGACACGGTAAGATGCTTGGTATTAAAGGAACATTTTTACCAAAAGTTGCAGAAGTTGTAATTAGAGATAGTAAAGATGGCTATCCAGAATTAGAAGACAAGAAAGAGTTCATTTTTAATGTTCTTTCTAAAGAGGAAGAAAGATTTGACGCCACAATTGATCAGGGTCTTTCTATCTTAAATGATATGCAGCAAAAGATGATAGAAGCTGGTAGTAAAGTATTATCAGGAAAAGATGCATTTAAGTTATATGATACATATGGATTTCCAGCTGATTTAACAGCAGAAATTCTTGAAGAAAAAGGATTCACATTCGATCAGGTTGAATTTGATGAATGTATGGAAATTCAAAGAAAGACAGCACATGATGCAAGAAAGACAACTAACTATACAGGTAGAGAAGCATCTGTATTCCAGAAAGTCGATCCAAGTATTACATCAGAATTTGTCGGTTATGATAAATTAGTTGCCAGTTCTAAAATTAGTGTATTAGCGACAAACGAAGATATCGTTGATGCATTAGCAGAAGGCGATGAGGGCGTAATCGTTGTAGATCAGACACCATTCTATGCAACAATGGGTGGACAACAAGGTGATTGTGGTGTGATTTTATCAAGTGAAGGTAAATTCGAAGTAAAAGACACAGTTAAATTATTAGGCGGAAAAATCGGTCATGTTGGTAAATTGACTGAAGGCATGTTTAAAGTGTCTGATACAGTGGAACTTAAAGTGGATGCTGCTAATAGAAATAGTGTTTGTAGAAATCACTCTGCAACACATTTATTACAAAGTGCTTTAAGAGAAGTATTAGGTAACCATGTTGAACAAGCAGGTTCTTATCAAGATGGCGAAAGAATTAGATTTGATTTTACTCATTTTGAAGCAATGACAGATGAAGAAGTTAAAAAAGTTGAAGAATTAGTAAATCAAAAGATTAATGAAGGTTTAGAAGTTGTAACAAATGTTATGACATTAGATGAAGCAAAAAAATCAGGTGCAATGGCTTTATTTGGTGAGAAATATGGTGATAGCGTACGTGTAGTTTCTATGGGAGACTTTTCTAAAGAACTATGTGGAGGTACACATGTTTCGAATACAAAAGACATTGTGGCATTCAAAGTTATATCTGAAAGTGGCGTTGCAGCTAATACAAGACGTATAGAAGCTATTGCTGGAGATAATGTATTCAGTTACTACAGTAATGTAGAAAAACGCTTAGAAGAGGTGGCTAAAGCATTAAAAGCTACTCAGGCTAATGTACTAGATAAAGTAAAATCGTTATTAGATGAAAATAAGGCTTTATCAAGTGAAATTGAGTCATTAAAGAGCAAAGCTGCAAGAGAGTCACTCGGAGATGTAATGGATTCAGTTATTGAAGTTAAAGGTGTTAAGTTACTTGCTACTTCAGTTGACAATGTTGATATGAATGAATTGAGAAATTTAGGTGACCAATTAAAAGAAAAATTAGGTGAAGGTGTAGTTGTTCTTGCTTCTAACAATGAAGGCAAAGTAAATCTTATTGCTATGGCTACAGAACAAGCAATGAAGGCTGGAGCACATGCAGGAAACTTAATTAAGGCTATCGCTTCTAAGGTAAATGGTGGCGGTGGTGGTCGCCCTAATATGGCACAAGCTGGAGGTAAGAAACCAGAAGGAATTCCTGAGGCAATTGCTGAGGCTAGAATGGCATTAGAATCAATGATCAAATAATAAGATTTATTAAAATTTTATAAAAATCACCAAAAAGTGTTGACAAAATTTGATTTTTTGATAAACTAATTTATAGTGCAATGAAGATTACCTTACAGTTGATGCACAATATGCAACTGGAGGGAGGTTAGGTGTGAGATAATGTCTAGTATAACAGTTAAAGAAAACGAGACTTTAGATAGCGCTTTACGTAGATTTAAGAGAAGCTGCGCAAAAGCAGGTATCCAACAGGAAATTCGTAAAAGAGAACATTACGAAAAACCATCCGTAAAACGCAAGAAAAAATCTGAAGCTGCAAGAAAAAGAAAATACAATTAGTATTAAGTTCAAGGCTGTCGCATAGCACGTGCGGCAGTCTTTTGTGTATTGATACTATTATGACAGGGTGTTTTAAACTATAATATGATTTAAAACTCTTGCATTTTACATATAAAAGAAGTAAACTACAGAAGTGAGTTATTTTTGACTAACTAATATGATAATATTTTTATATAAAGGAGCGATACGATGACAAAGATTGATATTATTTCTGGTTTCCTTGGAGCAGGAAAAACAACTTTTATTAGAAAAATGCTTTCAGGAGTATTAAAAGGACAAAAGATTGTTTTAATAGAGAATGAATATGGTGAAGTAGGTATAGATGGCGGTTTTTTAAAAGATTCTGGAATTCAGATTACTGAAATGAATTCAGGATGTATTTGTTGTACATTAGTTGGGGATTTTGCAAAAAGCTTAGACGAAGTTATAACAAAATATAATCCTGACAGAATTATCATTGAGCCTTCTGGGGTAGGTAAATTATCAGATGTTATGAAGTCTGTTATTGATATGGAGAAAACTCACGATGTTAAATTAAATGGTTTAGTTACAGTTGTAAACGCATTAAAAGCTAGTAAGCAAATGAAGGCATTTGGTGAGTTCTTTAATAATCAGATTGAATATGCTACAACAGTTATTTTAAGTAGAACTCAGAATGCTAATGATGAACAGTTAGAATTCTGTACTACACAGATTCAGAATTTAAATCCAAAAGCAGCAGTTATTACAACTGCATGGGATGATATAACAAGTGAGCAGATTTTGAAAGTAATTGAGGGTCAGGAGAATCTTCAAATGAAATTATTAGCTGAACACAAAGCAAGTGAACATGACCACGAGCATCATCATGATCACGAAGGACACGAGTGTTGTCATCATGACCATGACCACGAACATTATCATGATCACGAAGGACACGAGTGTTGCCATCATGACCATGATCACGAACATCATCATGATCACGAAGGACATGAGTGCTGCCATCATGAGCATGACCACGAACATCATCATGATCACGAAGGACATGAGTGTTGTCATCATGAGCATGGCCATCATCATGCAGATGATGTATTTACAAGTTGGGGCAAAGAAACACCTCATAAGTTTGAAAGATCAAAGATTGAAGAAGTATTAAAGAAATTTGTGGATTCTGATAATATTTTAAGAGCAAAAGGTATGGTTGAAGGAACAGATGGAAAATGGATTTATTTCGATATGGTTCCAGGTGACTATGAATTAAGAGATGGTCAACCAGATTATACAGGAAGATTATGTGTAATTGGTACTGATATTCATGAAGATGAATTAGAAGAATTATTTGGTTTAAAATAAAAATACTAATAATATATACATTTATGTAAAATATAGCAATAAATGATAGTGAATTGCTATATGGATTTTTTAGTAATAGTGAATAGAGAGGATAATTTATGCAAGAAAGTATTCCAGTATATTTATTTACAGGTTTTATGGATAGCGGTAAGACTAGTTTGATAAATGAGACTTTATTTGAAAATGACTTCACAGATGGAACTAAGGGTCTTATCATTATGTGTGAAGATGGAGATATAGAGTACGATGTTGAAAAACTAAAAAAAGTTAACTTTGACATTGTTGAGATTGAATCAGAAGACGATTTTACTAAAGAAAAGCTTAAAGAATTGTCAGATAAATATAAACCAGAACAGGTTTTCATAGAGTATAATGGAACATGGCCACTTAGTCATATTTTAGAGGTAGAATTGCCTTCACAATGGGTTATTGTTCAAACATTATCTACAGTTGATGCAACTACATTCATGATGTATATGCAGAATATGAGGGTTATGATGCAAGAACAATTACTTTGTTCAGATGTTGTAATATTTAATAGATGTGATGAAACAGTTGATAAGCGTCAATTTAGAATGAATATTAAGGCATTTAACAAAAAAGCTCAAATAGTATACGAAAGAGAAGATGGTTCTCTCGATGATACACCGGAAGAGTTACCATTTGATTTAAATCAAGACATTATTGAAATTGCTGATGAAAATTATGCAATTTGGTATATGGACGTAATGGAAAATTATAAAAAATATAATAATAAGAAGGTTAAATTTAGAGCTTTAGTTGCAAATCCACCTAAGTTAAAAAAGGGTATTTTTGTTCCAGGAAGATTTGTAATGACTTGTTGTGTTGAAGATATAACATTTATTGGTCTTAAGTGTAAATATCAAAAAGAAGATGAAATACCTGATAAATCATGGATAGATTTAACAGCGCAGGTTAAGGTTGAATTTGATAGAGCATATAAGGGAAGAGGTCCTGTCCTTTATCCAATCGAAATTAAACCAGCTGAAAAACCAGAAGATGATTTAGTGTATTTCTCATAAAATGTAACAACAATAAAAAGGCTTGATAGTATTGACAAAAATACTTTATAAGTTTAAAGTATTATATTATCGAGTAGTTTAAGGAACGCTCTAGCTACCGTCTAGGGCGTTCTTTTTATAGGAGGAAAGTATGAAAAAAAGAAAAATAATTACAAGTATTTTATTAACAGCAACGTTGTTGGCAAGTTTGTGCGCTTGTGGTCAAAAAGACAATAATTCTGGGAAAAAGGTATATAAAGTGGGAATAGTTCAATATGTTGACGATGCATCGTTAAATCAGATTGAATCAGCTATTGAAAAGGAATTAGATGCAAAAGGAAAAGAGAATAATGTAGTTTTTGAATATAAAAAATATAAACATAATGGACAGGCGGATGCTTCTAATTTGAATCAGATTGCTACAGAGTTAGTAAATAATGAAGTAGATGTTATTATTCCTATAGCAACACCTGCAGCGATGATTTGCCAGAATGCAACAGAAGATAAAGATATTCCAATTGTTTTTTCGGCTGTATCAGATCCTGTTTCATCAAAATTAGTTAAATCTATAGAAAAACCATCTGGAAATATAACAGGTACATCAGATGCGCTTGATACAAAGGCATTATTTAAGTTGATTAAAGAAGGTTCTGAAGTAAAAAAATTAGGATTATTATATAATAAGAGTGAAGATTCTTCGACAAAAGCAATTAAAGAAATGAAAGAATTATGTAAAAAGAATAATATTGAAGTCGTAGAGAAAACAGGAACAACTACAGATGAAATCGCATTATGTGCGGATTCATTAATAGAAAATAAAGTAGATGCTGTATTTACGCCAACAGATAATACAGTACAGGTTGCTGAAATATCTATATACGAGAAATTCCAAAAAGCTAAAATTCCACATTATGCAGGTGCAGATTCATTTGCACTTAATGGAGCATTTTGTGGTTATGGTGTAAATTATAAAACCTTAGGCACAAAAACAGCAGATATGGCAGTTGATATTTTGGTTCATAATAAAAAGCCAGCAGATATGCCAGTTCAGTTTGTAACTAGTGGAATTGCAACAATTAATACAGAAACTGCTCAAAAAATAAATATAGATTATTCAAAATTTAAGGATTTATGCAATAATGTTGTTGAGACAAAAACAAAGAAAGAATTTGATTAAAAAGAATTCTTAGGAAGGAAATATTAATAAGAAAATGGGTGGCACAGTAATTTTTAGTAAATTAATTTTTTTAGGAGCTCTTGAACAGGGCTTTATATATGCACTAGTAGCATTGGCTTTGTTCTTGTCATTCTCAATTTTGAATATAGCAGATTTGTCTACGGATGGTTGTTTTACACTCGGATGTGCTGTTTCGGCAATCGTAACAGTTGGAGGGCATCCTGTCCTTGGATTATTTGCAGCTATGCTTGCAGGTGTGTGTTCGGGCTTTGTAACAGCAATTTTACAGACAAAACTAGGAGTGGAGTCAATTCTTGCAGGAATAATTGTTAATACTGGTTTATATACAATAAATATGGCAGTTATGGGATTTGTAGCAAACGTAAATGTGTTTGGATGCGATACTGTTTTTACAAAAGCAAAAGATAAATTACCAATGGAATATTCCAAATTAATAATTATCGTTTCAATAGTTGTAATTATTGGATTGTTTTTAGCAATTTTTTTAAAAACAAAACTTGGATTGTCTATTAGAGCAACTGGTGATAATGTTCATATGGTAAGAGCGTCTAGTATTAATCCTGCTTTTACAATTACTGTTGGATTATGTGTAGCTAATGCTTTGACTGCTTTATCAGGTGGTATTCTTGCACAGTATCAGAAATCTGCAAATATTGATGTTGGTACAGGTATGGTTACAATAGGTTTGGCTTCTTTGATTATCGGTGAAACTTTATTCTCAAAGAGAAGTATCAGAACACGAATTGTAGGCGTTATTTTGGGAAGTTGCTTATACAGAATTGTTATTGCTTTAGCACTTAGATTAAATATTCCAGCTGATTTTCTTAAGTTGATTTCAGCAAGTATTGTTGCAATAGCAATTATTATTCCGTATATGAAGAATAAAACACGTTTTTGGATTAATAGAAGAAATTCTAATAAAGAAATCGAAAGTATAGAAGACCAGGAGGATATGTAATATGTTAAAAATTATAAATGCATCAAAGACTTTTAATCCTGGTACAATAAATGAAAAAAAAGCATTAGTTAATCTAAATTTAGAGTTAAAAACAGGAGATTTTGCTACAATAGTTGGAAGTAATGGCGCTGGAAAGTCGACATTGTTTAATGCTATAACCGGAAATTTTTATGTAGATAAAGGTCATATTATTCTAGGAGGAGAAGATATTACATTTAAAAAAGATTATTTAAGAAGCAAAGATATTGGACATCTTTTTCAGGATCCTTTAAAGGGAACTGCTCCTAATATGACAATAGAGGAAAATATGGCACTTGCTTATCTTAGAGCATCTACATCAAATCATACATTGTTTAATAGAATATCAGCTAAGGATAAGAGACGTTTTAGAGAACATTTATCTTTATTAAATATGGGTTTAGAAGATAGAATGAAACAACCTGTTGGTCTTTTATCAGGTGGACAAAGACAGGCATTAACGCTACTTATGGCGACGATGGTTACTCCAAAGATTTTACTCTTAGATGAACATACAGCTGCTCTTGATCCAGCGACTGCTGAAAATGTTATTGAGTTGACAAAAAGAATTATTAAGGAAAGAAATATTACTTGTTTAATGGTTACTCATAATATGAATCAGGCACTTAAGCTTGGGAACAGAACACTTATGATGCATCATGGAAGTATTGTGTTAGATATAGAAGGCAAAAAAAGAGAAAATATGACAGTAAATGACTTACTTAATGAATTTGCAAAAAATGCTGGTCAGGATTTAGATAATGATAGAATTCTGCTGTCTAAATAAACACTTTTTGTATGTTTTTACACAATATTTTAGCTGAAATCTTAATAAATTTAAGGTATAATAAATATAAGTATGCCGTAGGGCTACCGATACTACACTAAGAAATTGGAGGAGAAAATGTATCAAATAGTTAGAAAACAAACTTTAGCTGAAAATATCATTTTAATGGATATTTTAGCACCAAGAGTTGCAAAGCATTGTCTTCCAGGACAATTCATTATTGCAAAAACAGATGAGATAGGAGAGCGCATACCTCTTACAATTTGTGATTATGATAGGGAAAAGGGAACAGTAACAATTGTAGTTCAAACAATTGGAGCTGGAACAAGTCGTATGATGAGTCTTAACGAGGGAGATGCATTAGAGGATTTTGTTGGTCCTTTAGGATGTGCATCTGAGTTATGCCAAGAAAAAAATCTAGAAGAAACAAAAAAGAAAAATATAGTATTTATTGCAGGTGGACTAGGAACAGCACCTGTCTATCCACAGGTTAAATGGTTACATGAGCATGGAGTAGATGTTGATGTAATTATGGGATCTAGAACTAAAGATTTATTATTCTATATTGATGAAATGAAGTCAGTAGCTAAGAATGTTTATGTAACAACTGATGATGGATCTTATGGTTTCGCTGGAATGGGAACAGATCAATTAAAAGCATTGGTAGATGAAGGAAAACATTATGATGTTTGTGTTGCTATTGGACCAATGATTATGATGAAATTTGTATGTATCCTTACTAAAAAATTAGAAATACCAACAATTGTTTCAATGAATCCAATTATGGTTGATGGTACAGGAATGTGTGGTGCATGTCGTTTGGTAGTTGGAGATGAGGTTAAGTTTGCATGTGTTGACGGACCTGAATTTGATGGTCATTTAGTAGACTTTGATCAGGCAATGAAGAGACAACAACAGTATAAGACAGCTGAAGGTAGAGCCAAACTTGCACTTGAAGAAGGAGATACACATCATGGTGGATGTGGACATTGTGGAGGTGACAAGTAATGGATATGATGAAAAAAATTCCAGTAAGAGAGCAAGATCCAAAAGTAAGAGCAACAAATTTTGAAGAAGTTTGTTATGGCTATAATGAAGAAGAAGCATACAATGAGAGTACAAGATGTTTAAATTGTAAGAATGCAAGATGTATTCAAGGTTGTCCAGTTAATATAAATATTCCAGGTTTTATTTCTAAAGTAAAAGAAAATAAATTTGAAGAAGCATATCAGATTATTTCTGAATCATCTGCACTTCCAGCTGTATGTGGTCGTGTATGTCCACAGGAATCACAATGTGAGGGACAGTGTGTAAGAGGCATTAAAGGTGAAGCAGTTTCAATTGGTAAATTAGAGAGATTTGTAGCAGATTGGGCAAGAGAAAACGGTATTAGACCTAAAAAAGCAGAGAAAACAAATGGTCATAAAGTTGCTGTTGTTGGTGCAGGTCCAGCAGGATTAACATGTGCAGGAGATTTAGCTAGATTAGGTTATGAAGTTACTATTTTTGAAGCACTTCACCAGCCAGGAGGAGTACTAAGTTATGGTATTCCAGAATTCCGTTTACCAAAGGATAAGGTTGTTCAAGCGGAAATTGAAAATGTTAAATCGCTCGGTGTTAAAATTGAAACAAACGTTGTTATTGGAAAAGCAGATACAGTAGATGAGTTATTAGAAGAAGGATTCGAGGCTGTATTTATTGGTTCTGGTGCAGGACTTCCAAGATTTATGGGAATTGCTGGAGAACAGGCAAATGGAGTATTTTCTGCTAACGAATTTTTAACAAGAAACAACCTTATGAAAGCATTTAAAGATGGATATGAGACACCTATAGCACGAGGCAAAAAAGTTGTTGTTGTAGGTGGTGGTAATGTTGCAATGGATGCTGCTAGAACTGCTCTTAGATTAGGTGCTGAGACTCATATTGTATATAGACGTAGTGAAGCAGAACTTCCTGCTCGTGCAGAAGAAGTACATCATGCAAAAGAAGAAGGTATAATTTTTGATTTACTTCAGAATCCAACAGAAATTATTGTTGATGAAAACGGTTGGGTTAAAGGAATTAAGATTATTAAAATGGAACTTGGAGAACCTGATGAATCAGGTCGTAGACGTCCAGTTGAAATTCCAGGTTCAGAATATGAAATTGAATGTGATACTGTAATTATGTCACTTGGAACATCACCTAACCCATTGATTTCTTCTACAACTTATGGTTTAGATGTTAATAGAAGAAAGTGTATTATTGCTTCAGAAGAAACGGGTCAAACATCTAAAGAAGGTGTATTCGCAGGTGGAGATGCAGTTACAGGTGCAGCAACTGTTATTTTAGCAATGGGCGCTGGAAAAAATGCTGCAAAAGGTATCGATGAATTTATTAAATCTAAAAACTAGTATTTAAAATATATATTTAAAGTATATATTTAAAGTATAAAGCCAAAAATAGTTTATAAGCATAATGCTTAAAGCTGTTTTTGGCTTTTTTATTATTTAAGTTAAGGAAAGTACAGAACGTTGTATATACAACATACTTGTTATTAAAACTATGATATAGTTATGCCATAAACAAGAACACGCAATAATTATTAAAAGAAAGATGAGGATACTAAATAAATGATTACAAAAGATATGTATTTAGGTGAAATATTAGCAACAAATCCAGCGCTTGCAGATGTGCTTATAAGTTGTGGTATGCATTGCTTGGGATGCCCATCTGCGCAGATGGAGTCAATTGAAGATGCATGTGCTGTACATGGATTAGATGTTGAAGAAGTTTTAAGTAAACTAAATGAGAAAGGATTTTAGAATATGAGTGCATTTTTAGGACCAATACATACGTGGTTGTATAATAAAATAAAGTTGCAGGATGAATTGGTTAATGCTCTGATAGATGCTGCAGTAAATGAAAATGTTGCAGGTGATGAGATTAAGGCAATGCTTACAAGAAGATACGGAGAACTTGAAAAAGGTGATTTAGAAGAAATATGTGATTTAAATAATATTCATGGCTGGTTACAAGATAGAGTTTCGCTAGTAGAAAACAGATTAGCTTTTGCTGTCACATATTTAACAATGGAAAATTCTAAGAATATTGAATTCTTAGAAAAAGCAGCATATTCTTTTGGGGAAAAAAGGGCAGTTGAACTTTCAGATGCTAAATCTGTTTATAAATTTTTAGAAGATAATCTTTTAAGTGGAATGCCATGCGATAGAGTGAATGAAGTAATTTATGAATCAGAAAATTTAGTTTCATGGCAACAAGTTGTTGATATTCATGGTATTTATTGGGTAAATATCTTAGGGAATATAACATATTATAATAAAATAAAGAAATCTTTGATAAATGGATTGATTAGTCAAACAGAATTGACATTTGCGGAAGTTGATGAAAATCAATATGAGATAAGAAAAAAATAATACAACAAAAGAATAATAAAAAATAATGAAAACAATAATAAAACAATAAGGAGTAACAATATGTACGGTATTGAATTGTTGATAAAAGAACATGAGAATATTATACAGTTTACGGAAGTTCTTAAAAAGTTGTCAGTGCGATTACTAGAGGGAGAAGAACTGAATATAGAATTATTAAAACAATGTGTTGAGTTTGGTAAAAACTATTCTGATAAGCAACACCATGGAAAAGAAGAGAAAATCCTTTTTAGAGTAATGGAAAAGTTAGGGCCTGTTGCTAGTAAGTTAATAAAAAATGGGATGTTAGTTGAACATGATTTAGGACGTTATCATATGACTAAGTTGTTAGAAGCGATTGATTTGTATGAGACAGATAAGTCATCAGAAGTTAAGATTCAATTAATTTGTCATGCAACTGGTTATGCCGATTTATTAAAGAGACATATAGATAAGGAAAACGCAGTTGTATATACATTTGCTGAAAGGTCGTTCTCTGAAGAGGATAAGGAATTAGTTAATAAAGAAACAGAGATTTTTGAAAAAGAAGCATCTAAGAATAAGGTTCAAGAGAGATATTTAAGTTGGCTAAAAGGTGTATCAGAAAAAATCTTATAAGGTGATGGAATTATAGATTTAATAAAGGATTTATTGTAGAATATAATACTTAATATAGATAAAAAAGAAAAACCAGAACTAACAATTTATTGTATACAAATTTTTTATAACAATTATAGATGATAGTTATAAAATAAAATTATAAGATCACATAACATAACAAAAAAACAAAGAAATACTCTTCCTAGATATAACATTATTGTATGAAAAACAGGCACAACTTTTTTATAGTGTCTGTTTTTTTGTGAAAATAAAAAAAAACTTTCAAAAACTTCCTTGAAAATTGTGTGCGTGCAAACAAAAAAACGAGAAAATAATATACAATTAAGACACAATATAGAGGCAAAATAAAAGCTGTCAAATAATCTGACAATATGGATCAAAAAGGCTATTTACAGAACTGCAAAAACGTTGTATTATTATAAAAGAAAAATTCATGAATTTAACGTAGTAAAATATTATTGTACGAATAGGTTCAATGATAAATACAACGAGAATCAAATGCACTAAAAGAGAGGATAAAGCTATGAATGAACATTTAAGTGAAAGTAATAGAGTAGCGGAAGGTTTGTACGATCCAAGTTTTGAACATGATAACTGTGGTATTGGTGCTGTAGTTAACATTAAAGGTATCAAGACACATGGTACTGTTACCAACGCACTTAAAATCGTTGAAAACTTAAAACATAGAGCAGGTAAAGATGCTGACGGAAAAACAGGAGATGGTGTAGGAATATTACTACAGATTTCACATAAGTTTTTCTCAAAAGTAACTAAAGAATTAGGCATCGAAATTGGAAATGAAAGAGAATACGGTGTAGGTATGTTCTTTTTCCCACAGAATGAATTCAAGAGAATTCAGGCTAAAAAGATGTTTGAGGTTATTATTGAAAAAGAAGGAATGGAATTCTTGGGATGGCGTGAAGTTCCTATTGATTCAAATAAAATTGGTAAAAAAGCATATGATTGCATGCCTCATATTACACAAGCTTTTGTAAAAAAACCAAGCAATGTTGAAAAGGGAATAGATTTTGATAGAAAGTTATACATCGCAAGAAGAGTTTTTGAACAATCAAATGATGATACATATGTAGCTTCTTTATCAAGTAGAACTATCGTATATAAAGGTATGTTTTTAGTAGAACAATTAAGAGAGTTCTTCAAAGATTTACAGGATGTTGATTATGAATCAGCTATTGCAACTGTACATTCTCGTTTCTCTACTAATACTAATCCAAGTTGGGAAAGAGCTCATCCAAATAAATTCATAGTTCATAATGGTGAGATTAACACAATTAAAGGTAACGCTGATAAGATGTCTGCGCGTGAAGAAACAATGGAAACAGACTTATTAAAAGGTGAATTCCAGAAGGTTCTTCCAGTTGTTAATCGCGAAGGATCTGATTCTGCTATGTTAGATAATACATTAGAATTCTTAGTAATGAGTGGAATGGAATTACCTCTTGCTGTTATGATTATGATTCCAGAACCATGGGCAAATGATAGATTAATGTCTCAGAAAAAGAAAGATTTCTATCAGTATTATGCAACAATGATGGAGCCATGGGATGGACCAGCGTCAATCTTATTTACAGATGGTGATATTATGGGTGCTGTTTTGGATAGAAACGGATTAAGACCATCACGTTATTATATTACAGATGATGATTATTTAATCCTTTCATCTGAAGTTGGTGTTTTACCAGTTGATTCAACAAAAGTTGTATTAAAAGATAGATTAAAACCAGGAAAAATGCTTTTAGTCGATACTGTTCAAGGAAGAATCATTACAGATGATGAACTAAAAGAAAAATATGCTAATGCTAAACCATATGGTGAATGGTTAGATAGAAATTTATATAATCTTAAAGATATTAAGATTCCAAATGAACGTGTTAAAACTTATGAAAAAGAAGAAAGACAAAGAATGCAAAAAGCATTTGGTTATACTTATGAATCTCTTAAGGAAGCTATTTTACCAATGGCTAAAAACGGAGGCGAAGGAACTGCAGCAATGGGTACAGATACTCCGCTTGCAGCATTATCAGGCAATAGAGAACCATTGTTTAACTACTTTAAACAATTATTTGCGCAGGTAACAAACCCACCTATTGATTCGATTAGAGAAAAAATAGTTACATCAACATCTGTATATGTAGGTGAAGCTGGCAATATTTTACAGCAGAAACCAGAAAACTGTAGAGTTATTAAAATTGAAAATCCAATTTTAACAAATACAGATTTGATGAAACTTAGAACAATGAAGATTGAAGGTTTCAAAGTAGAAACTATTCCAATCATTTACTATAAAAATACAAGCTTAGAAAAAGCTGTAGAAAGATTATTTGTAGAAGCAGATAGAGCATTTAAAGACGGAGCTAACATTATTATCTTATCTGATAGAGGCGTGGATGAAAATCATGTTGCAATTCCATCATTATTAGCTGTATCAGCTCTTCAGCAGTATTTAGTAAATACAAAGAAGAGAACTTCACTTTCTATGATTCTTGAATCAGGTGAGCCAAGAGAAGTACATCACTTTGCTACATTATTAGGATATGGTGCAACAGCTATTAACCCATATCTTGCACAGGATACAGTAAAACAGTTAGTTGAAGAAAACATGTTAGACAAAGACTATTATGCAGCTGTACATGATTACAATAATGCAATAGTAACAGGTATTGTAAAAATTGCTGCTAAAATGGGTATTTCAACAATCCAATCTTACATGGGTTCTAAGATTTTTGAAGCTATCGGAATCGATAAGAGCGTTATTGATAAATACTTCACAGGAACTGTTAGTCGTGTAGGGGGTATCAAGATTAAAGATATCGAAAACGTAGTAAACGAACTTCATTCAGAGGCATATGATCCATTGGGATTAGGTACAGATTTGACATTAGATTCAATGGGTCGTCATAAAATGAGAAGTGGAGCTGACTCACATTTGTATAACCCTGCTACAATTCACATGCTTCAACAGGCAACATGGAAGGGTGATTATAAATTATTCAAAGAGTACACCAATTTAGTAAACAAAGAAGGTGCACATACTAACTTAAGAGGATTAATGGACTTTAATTATCCAAGCAAGGGTGTACCTCTTAAAGAAGTTGAAAGTGTAGATAGTATCGTTACAAGATTTAAAACAGGTGCTATGTCATATGGTTCAATTTCAAAAGAAGCACATGAAACATTAGCTATCGCTATGAATAGATTACATGGTAAATCTAACAGTGGTGAAGGTGGAGAAGATAAAGATAGATTAACAATCGGCAAAGATGGAAAGAATCGTTGTTCTGCAATTAAGCAGGTAGCATCAGGTCGTTTCGGTGTTACAAGTAGATATCTTACATCTGCTAAAGAAATTCAGATTAAGATGGCACAGGGAGCAAAACCAGGTGAAGGTGGACATCTTCCAGGTAAAAAAGTATATCCTTGGATTGCTAAAACTAGACTATCAACTCCTGGTGTAGCACTTATTTCACCACCACCACATCATGATATTTATTCTATTGAAGATTTAGAGCAATTAATCTTTGATTTAAAGAATGCAAATGAAGATGCAAGAATTTCTGTTAAATTAGTATCAGAAGCTGGTGTTGGTACAATCGCAGCTGGTGTAGCAAAGGCTGGTGCACAGGTAGTATTAATTTCAGGTTATGATGGTGGTACAGGAGCTGCTCCAAGTAGTTCTATTCACAATGCAGGTCTTCCATGGGAGCTTGGATTAGCAGAAGCACATCAGACACTTATTATGAACGGATTACGTAATAAAGTCAGAATCGAAACAGATGGTAAGTTAATGAGTGGTAAAGATGTTGCAGTAGCAGCTTGTTTAGGAGCTGAAGAATTTGGTTTTGCAACAGCACCATTAGTTTCATTAGGTTGTGTAATGATGAGAGTTTGTAACTTAGATACTTGTCCAGCAGGTATTGCAACTCAAAATCCTGAATTAAGAAAACGTTTTGCAGGAAAACCTGAGTATGTTGAAAACTTTATGAGATTCATGGCTGAAGAGTTACGTGAATATATGGCTAAATTAGGTTGTAGAACTGTTGATGAGCTTGTAGGTAGAGGTGATTTACTTAAAGTTCGAGATGACTTATCAGAAAATGCTAAATTAATTGATTTAAGTAATATCTTAAACAATCCTTATGGAAAACCAGGAGAAACAGTTGTCTTTGATCCAAAACATGTTTATGATTTTGAATTAGAAAAGAGAAAAGATAAGACTGTTATTTTAAAACAATTAGAGGATGCATTAAAGAATAAGCAAAAGAGAGAATTATCTATTGAAGTTACAAATACAGATAGATCTCTTGGAACTATCTTCGGTTCACATATTACAAAATTATATGATGATACATTAGAAGATGATTCATATGTAATCAAATGTAATGGCTCAGGTGGACAAAGTTTTGGTGCATTTATTCCTAAGGGATTAACACTTGAATTGATTGGTGATTCAAATGATTACTTTGGTAAAGGTTTATCAGGTGGAAAATTAGTAGTTTATCCACCAGCTGGAAGCAAATTTGAAGCAGATGAAAACATTATCATTGGTAACGTAGCACTTTATGGTGCAACAAGTGGTAAAGCATTCATCAGTGGTGTTGCCGGAGAACGTTTCGCAGTTAGAAACTCAGGTGCAACAGCTGTTGTTGAAGGCGTTGGTGATCACGGATGTGAATACATGACAGGTGGTAGAGTTGCAGTTTTAGGTAAAACTGGAAAGAATTTTGCTGCTGGTATGTCAGGTGGTATTGTTTATGTTTTAGATGAAGATAATGATTTGTATATTAGAACAAATAAATCTATGGTATTTACTGAAGAAGTAACAAATAAATACGATGTTATCGAATTAAAACAGATGATAGAAGAACATGTTACACTTACAAATTCAAAGAAAGGTAAGAAAATCTTAGATAATTTTAGAGAATATTTGCCTAAATTCAAGAAAGTTGTACCTTATGATTACCATAAGATGCAAACAGCCATTGTAAAAATGGAAGAAAAAGGATTGAATCCACAGCAAGCACAAATTGAAGCATTTTATGCAAGTATCAAAGGTTAAGGAGGGAAAAGAAAATGGGCAAAGCTACAGGATTTTTAGAATACGAAAGAGAGTGTGCAGGAGAGATTGCACCAAAAGAAAGAATTAAAAATTTTAACGAGTTTCATACTTTTCTCTCTAAAGAAGAACAAAGAAAGCAAGGTGCAAGATGTATGGCATGTGGTGTTCCATTTTGCCAATCAGGTATGACAATTGGAGGAATGACATCAGGATGTCCTTTAAATAACCTTGTACCAGAGTTTAACGATCTTGTATATACAGGTAATTGGTTACAGGCATATAATAGATTAAAAAAGACAAACAATTTTCCAGAGTTTACATCTAGAGTTTGTCCAGCTCTTTGTGAAAAAGCATGTACATGTGGTCACTGGGGTGAGTCTGTAACAGTAAGAGATAATGAGCATGGAATTATTGAAACTGCTTATGAAGAAGGATATGCTTGTGCAAAACCTCCAAAAGTAAGAAGTGGAAAGAAAGTTGCAGTAATAGGTTCAGGTCCTTCTGGACTTGCTGCAGCTGACCAATTAAATCAACGTGGACACAATGTTACAGTTTTCGAAAGAGATGACAGATTAGGCGGTCTTTTAATGTACGGAATTCCTAACATGAAGTTGGAAAAACAGGTTATTGATCGTAAAATCAATGTAATGAAAGAAGAAGGCGTTGAATTTAAAACAGGTGTTAATGTTGGTGTTGATGTTAATATCAAAGATTTATTAAAATCATATGATAGAGTAATCATGTGTTGTGGAGCTAAAAAAGCTAGAGATATTACAGCTCCTGGTAGAGAAGCAAAAGGAATCTATTTTGCGGTTGATTACTTATCAAGAAATACAAAAAGTTTATTAGATTCAAATTTTGCAGATGGAAATTATGTAAGTGCCAAAGATAAAAACGTTGTTGTTATCGGTGGCGGTGATACAGGAAATGACTGTGTTGGTACTGCAATCAGACAGGGTGCTAAATCAGTTGTACAAGTTGAAATGATGCCAGCACCTCCAGTTGAACGTGCAGCTAATAATCCTTGGCCAGAATGGCCAAAAGTCTTAAAAACAGACTACGGCCAGGAAGAAGCAATTGCTGTATTTGGACATGATCCACGAGTATATGAGTCTACTGTAAAAGAATTTCACAAGGATAAAAAAGGTAATTTGACTGCAGTAACTTTGGTTAAATTGAAACGTGAAATGGATGAAAAGACAGGGCGATTTAAGATGGTTACAGTTGATGGCTCTGAAAAGAAAATTCCAGCTGATTTAGTTTTAATTGCTGCAGGTTTCGTTGGAACAGAAGATTATGTAGTTAAGAATTTCAAAGTTTCTACAACAGAACGTGGAAATGTAGCTACAAAAGAGGGTTCCTATGAGACAAAAGTACCTAATCTTTATGTTGCTGGTGATAACAGAAGAGGTCAGTCTTTAGTAGTTTGGGCTATTAGAGAAGGTCGAGAAGTAGCAAAAGAAGTAGATAAAAGCCTTATGGGATATTCATATCTATAATATATTTATAGATTAAAAAATGTAAAATTTGATATATTAAATAATAATCAACGTTATATTATTTTTTAGGATGAAACTTAGAATACATGTATTTATATGTATTTCTAAGTTTTTTCTTTACTTTGAACAAATGTTAGTGTAAACTAATTAAAGAAAAATATAGGAGGATTGGTTATGTTATTAGAAATAAATGATTTATGTAAAACTTATGGGAAAGGTGACAATAAATTAGAGGTTTTAAAAAATATTTCTTTTTCGATTGAAAAAGGAGAAGTTTGTGTTCTGTTAGGACCTTCAGGATCTGGAAAATCGACATTATTAAACATTATAGGGGGAATTGATTCTGCGGATAGTGGATTAATTTCAATTAATGGAGATATGACAAAAAATATGACAGAAAAAGAGTTGACTATTTATCGAAGAAAACATCTAGGATATGTTTTTCAAATGTATAATTTGATACCAAATCTAACGTTGAAAGAAAATATTGAGGTTGGGGAGTATCTAGGTGAAAATCCATTAGAAATTAATGAATTAATAGATGTTTTGGGGTTAACAAATCATCAAAACAAAGTTCCGAATCAGCTATCAGGTGGACAACAGCAAAGAACTGCAATTGGTAGAGCTATAATAAAGAATCCAGATATTTTGTTATGCGATGAACCAACAGGTGCACTAGATTATAAAACATCAAAGGCTATACTTAAATTGTTAGAAGATGTTAATAAAAAGTATAATACAACAATCATTATGGTAACTCATAACGATGCAATAAAAAATATGGCTGATCGTATAATTAAATTAAAAGATGGAGAAATTAGAAAGAATTATTTAAATAGTAACAAAGTGACTGCGGACGAATTGGAATGGTAGGAGTATTAAGATGAAAAATCCTTTAAATAAGAGAATAACTAGAAATATAAAAAATGAACTTGGAAAATATATTGCGATTTTCCTTTTTATGGTGATATCAATCGGTTTTATATCCGGATATATGGTGGCAGATGATAGCTTAAAAAGAAGCTATAAGGGTAGTTTTGATAAATACAATATTGAAAATGGTAATTTTACGTTTTTAAATAAGTTGAATATGTCAACTATTAAAGAAATTGAAAAAGAAAACAAAATTAAAGTGTATAAATTGTTTTATAAGGATTTAAAAGTAGATAATAAAAAAGATTGTGAGATTCGTTTTTATAAAAAAAGAAATAAGGTAAATAGAGAGTGCTTGATGAAAGGTTCCTTTCCAAAAAAAGAGAGGGAAATTGTTATTGATAGAATGTTTGCAAAACTCAACAATTATAAAATTGGGGATGCAATAAAGATGAGCGGAAAAGAATATTATATAACTGGGCTTGTCGCAATTTCTGATTATAGTGCGTTGTTTAAAAACAATTCAGATATGATGTTTGATGTAAACAAATTTGGTGTTGCAATTACCAATGAAAGTACATACAGCAAAATGAAATCAAGAGAAATATATAAGTATGCCTTCAAATATAATAAAGAGCCAAAAGGTGATTCAAAAGAAAAAAAGATATCTGATAATTTGGCAAAGAAATTGTATTTTAAAGGACAGCTAGAGGAGTTTACGCCTAGATATTTAAATAAAGCAATAAAATTTACAGGTGAAGATTTTGAAAGAGATGGAGTAATGATTGATACCTTGTTTTACATTTTGATTGTAATAATTGCTTTTATTTTTGCAGTTACAGCGGATAGTACAGTGATTAAAGAAGCAAATGTAATTGGTACATTAAGAGCATCTGGATATAAAAAAGATGAAATTATTCGTCACTATATTTGCTCGCCAATGCTAATAACGTTGATTTCAGCGTTGGTTGGTAATATTATCGGTTATACATTTTTTGTAGATATTTGTGCTAATTTATATTATGGCAGTTATAGCTTGCCAACATTTGTTCCATTTTTTAATTTGACAGCTTTTGTAAAAACAACGATTATTCCATTGTTATTGATGCTAGTGATAAATTATACAGTTTTAAAGAGAAGATTAAATACATCACCAATTGACTTTATAAGAAGAAATTTAACGAAGAATAAAAGTAAAAGAGTTATTAGATTAAACAAATTGAACTTTATGACAAAGTTTAAAATTAGAGTATTTTTACAGAATATGCCTAATTATTTTTTACTATTTATAGGCATTTTTTTGGCGAATGTCTTGTTGTTTTTTGGTTTAGCATTAGTGCCTTTGTTAAATAATTTCGAAAAAGAAACAATAGATAACATGATAGCAAAATATCAAGTGTATTTAGTTAAACCACAGGAAACTAAAACAAAAGGTGCTGAAAAGTTTTATCAAAAAAGTTTATCTAATATACCTAATTCTGAGTTTAAACAGGAAGATATTTCTGTAATGGGAATAGATAAGGAATCAAAGTATTTTAAGTTGAAACCTAAAAAAGGTGAGGTAATAATAAGTGATTCTTTTGCAGAAAAATACGATTTGAACAAAAATGATACTTTTACATTAAAAGAAAAATATAATAAGAAAAAGTATAAATTTGTCGTTGGAAGAATTTTTAAATATCCGGCAAATGAAATTGTTATTTTAAATGAATCCACTTTTTGTAATAAATTTGGAGTGAAAAAAACTGATTTTACTGGATATTTTTCAAATAAAAAAATAGAAGATATTGATGAAAAGAACGTATTATTAACAGTTACTAAATCGGAATTAACAAAGATTACAAGACAACTTAAAACATCTTTAGGTGGAATGTATGTAGCGGTTGATGTATTTTCCATAGTTACATTTATGCTGATAATATTTTTATTAACTAAATTAACAATTGAAAAAAATGCAAATTCGATCTCTATGATAAAGATTTTGGGTTATACTGCAAAAGAACAAAAAAAGTTATATTTATCTACAACAAGGCTAGTGGTGTTCTTTAGCATTGTGATTAGCTTGCCTATTACGTACTATACATTTGTATTGATTTATAAACCGATGATGAGAAAAATGATGTCGGGTTGGTTGCCTTTGAATGTTCCGTTTGGGGTTTACTTACAAGTTATATTGCTTGGAATGGGTGCTTATTTTGTTGTTGAACAAATAGTATATAGAAATATTAAACGTATACCACTAGGATTAGCACTTAAAAATGTAGAATAAGTATTATTAATCTTTCGTTTTTTTGCTTCGTATGGTATACTAATTAAATATGTGTAAAGATATAGGTGCATGATTGATTTCGTGCACCTAATTAATTATGGAAGGGAAGACAAAAAGTCGATGAGTATGAATATGATAGATAAAAAAGATATATTTAATGTTAAAAATGCGTATACCCATGCAGGAAGTTTTCATTCAGATGATGTTTTTGCAACAGCATTTTTACAAATTTTACAACCAGAGATTGAGGTTCATAGAATTTTTAATGTTACATCTGATTTAGATGGAATAATATATGATATAGGATGTGGTGAGTTTGATCATCATCAAAAAGATAAAAGATATAGAGAGAATGGAGTTCCTTATGCAGCGTTTGGATTACTCTGGGAAAAATTTGGTACATTAATAATGGATGAAGAAAATGTTTTGAAATTTGACGAAAAGTTTATTCAGGCTCTAGATTTATCAGATAATACAGGCTGCGATAATGATTTGGCTTTTGCTATTTCTGACTTTAATCCAAAATGGGATGAAGAGAAAGAAACAGATGAAGCTTTTTTTGAAGCAGTTGAATTCGCTAAAGGCATTTTAAAAAGAAGATTTTCAAAAATTGAATCAAATGCGAAAGCATGTAAAATTGTAAAAGCAGAGTTAGAAAAATTACCAGATGATATAGAAATATTTGAGTTGAAGCAAGATGTTCCTTGGAAAGCTGCTGTAAAGGATACTCAAATAAAATACGTTATTTACAAATCAAATAGAGGCGGATTCAATATACAATGCGTTCCTTCAGATGAAGACAAGGATGTTTTGAAAAAGGCATTACCAGAGAAATGGAGAGGAAAAACGCAAGAAGAACTAGAAGAAATAACAAATGTAAAAGGCTTTAGATTTTGTCATACTTCAGGTTTTTTATGTGCTACTGAAACAATAGAGGGTGCTAGAGAAATTGCAAAAATGGCACTTGAGTCGTAGTGGAGGAATAATGAACGTTAAAAAGAAAATAGTCGTTATAGTTTTTTCTATCATGTTGCTTGTGATTGCAACTTGTACTTTTGCATTGATAGTTAATGAAAATCATAGTGGTAATGCTAAGATAACATTATCAGATGATAAAGTGAGTATCCGTGGCGAAGGTGTATATACAAAAAAGTCAAATATAATTATTAATCGCGCAGGAATATATAGTTTTTCAGGAAAATTATCTGAAGGACATATTATAGTTGATGTAAAAAGCGGAAACGTAGTTATTAATTTTGATAATGTTAGTCTTTTAGCAAAAAAAGAAAGTTTAATACAGCTAAAAAGTGCACATAGAGTAACACTTAATGTGAAAAAAAATACTATAAATTCTTTGACATTAGGCAATAATAAAAATGTAAACGAAAAACTTCAATCTCAAGCTCAAAAAGAAAAATCAGAGATTGATGTTTTTTATAAAAAGAATGAGTTAGCTCAACAAGGAAGCGAGAAAGCATCTGTAACGAAAACTAGTAATGATAAAACTGATGAGCAAGATAAAAAAACATCAAAATCGAATAAAGAAACAGTTGAAGAGATAATGAAATGTAATACTGATAGAACAGTTATTGCATCAGAAGTCCCATTTGAGATAAATGGAATTGGAGATTTGTTTATAAATTCATATAATGGATGTTCAATTGTATCAAAGGGTGATTTGCTTTTTGACAATGCAAATATTACTATTGTTTCAACTGATAATGCTATTATTTCAAATAAAAATATAGATATTAACGGAGGTATGTACAATATTACTTCAGGTAATAGTGGTGTTTTGTCTGGAGGATATATTAATAGTTCAAATGCTAGAATTGATGTAAAAACTGGCATTTTAGTGAAAAAAGTATTTGAAGAAGTATATCAAGGTAACAATCAGGATGTGCTTAATAAGTATAAGAGCTCTCGTGTTAATAAGAATTACTGGTCAGGTTTGTATTCTGAAAAAGGAATATCTTTTGAAAAAAGTGATTTAAAATTTAACACATATGGAAATTCAATTTATGCAAAGAGTGATATTGCTTTGACAGAGAACTCTTTGAAAATAAATACATCTAATGATGCTATTATAAGTAAAAGTGATTTAAAAACTGTAAAGAACAATATTGTTATAGAAAATGCTAAAAACGCATTGAATGCGGATGTTATTGTGTTAAATGACAAAGAACTAACAATTAATTGTACAAATAATGCAATGTCAAGCCAATCTGATGAAGATGATATTAGATTAGAAAATAGTAAAATTAATATTAAAACAAATAATACTACATTTGTAACTCAAAAAGCTGTAATTATGAAAAATAGCGATGTTAGGCTTGAATCTACAAAAGAATCAGAAAACTCGATTTTTAAAAATGTACAAACAGATGGAGGTCTCGTTGTTGAAGGTGGAAGCTTTATTGCTTTTTTAAAAAATGTTAATAATCAAATTTGGAATAAAGAAAATGAGACAAATTTTTCTGTAATTGAGTTGCCAGAAGAGATTAAAACTGAAACAGATTATGAGGTCGTTTCGCCAAGTGGCCAAAAAATTTGTAAGGGTAAATTACCAGTAGGAACCCAAAAAATTGTGTTTGCCTCTAATAAAATTCAGGATAAAATGAAACTTTGTTATTTGGATAAAGTTATTGAATGTTCTTTGACTGTTGGTGAAGGGCAGGATAAGGATTAGATGGAGGATTTTATGGAGAACGAAAAGCAACTTGATATGCCAGATAATCATATAGTAGATGATTTGGCAGAATTATTTAAAACATTTGGTGAAGGTACAAGAATAAAAATTTTATTTTGTTTATCTAAAGAAGAAATGTGTGTAAGTGAAATAGCAAATATTATAAGCATGTCACAGTCCACTGTTTCACATCAGTTAAAGATTTTAAAACAGGGTAAACTGGTAAAAGCAAGAAGAGAAGGAAAACAAATCATATACTCATTAGCAGATGGTCATGTGTATTCTATAATTGGACAGGGCTTAGAACATGTGAGAGAATAGTGCATGTGCTAGCTTGGAATTATTCAGATAATAGAATTTATCAGAAGTTAGGACATGTAAAAAATAGAACACATAAAAATTATATATGTAATAATTACATTTGTGTTATAAATAAAAATTGGAAGGAAGAAGAAATGTCAACAAATCCAAAAATAATTTTTTTTGATATAGATGGAACAATTTGGGATGAGAACCATAATATTCCAGATAGTACAATTAAAACAATTAAGCTACTAAAAAAAAACGGCCACAAAACTTTTATATGTAGTGGAAGAGCAAAAGGTAACATTATTGATGAAAAATTATTAAATATAGGTTTTGATGGTATTATTGCTGCATGTGGTAATCACATTGAAATGAATGGAAAAATACTTTATGAGAATATTTTGTCAGATGAACTAGTAAAAAAGTCTTTGGATGTTACGAAAGAACAACACATTCCTGTCGTTTTGGAAGGACCTGTTTATCATTGGCTTGATGTTGAAAAGTTTTCAGGTGATCCGTACACAATAAAACTAAAAAAAGTTCTAAAAGATAAAGCATTACCACTTGAAGAATATGAAGGCAAAATCGTTATAAATAAGTTTTCAGGTGATATAACTAAAGATACAGATATGAATGTTGTTGAAGAAAAATTAGGAGATGACTTTGATTTTTTAATACATGAAGGTGATGTTATAGAATTTGTGCCTAAAAATACTTCAAAAGCAACAGGAATAAAAAAGGTATGTGAACTTTTGAATATAGATAATTGTGACACATTTGCGGTTGGAGATAGTATTAATGATGTTGAAATGTTAGAGTTTGTTAATACTGGAATTGCTATGGGAAATTGCACACAACCGGCAAGAGAGGTTGCTGATTATGTTACAACTAGTCTTTGGGAAGATGGAATATTTAATGCGATGAAGCATTTTGAATTAATATAGTTTTTCCATAATTATATTTAAAAAGCATTATTTTCTTTAAGAAGAAAAAGTGAGAAAAAGTGAGAAAAAAAGAGAAAAATAAAGAAAAATGGACAAATATGCGCAAAACACATAGTTTTATAGGATTGCAATTAGCACTATAAAAATTTATTATTTAGTTATCAATTAGCACTCGATAGTGATGAGTGCTAATAAAACAAAAAGATAATATAATTTGAGAATGATATTTAAGAGGAGGCATATAAATGAAATTAGTACCATTAGCAGATAGAGTTGTCTTAAAACAACTTGAGGCAGAAGAAACAACAAAGTCAGGAATTATTCTTACAAGTTCAGCACAGGAAAAACCACAAGAAGCTGAGATTGTAGCAGTAGGTCCAGGTGGAGTGATTGATGGAAAAGAAGTAAAAATGCATGTGGAAGTAGGACAGAAAGTTATATATTCTAGATATGCAGGTTCTGAAGTTAAATTGGACGGTCAAGAGTATATTGTTGTTAGACAAAATGATATTTTAGCAATTGTTGAGGATTAATAGTTAAAAATTATTTATTAGAAAAGAGGTATTTTATAATGGCAAAAGATATTAAATATGGATCACAGGCTCGTGCTGCTTTAGGAGCAGGTGTAGATAAATTAGCAAATACAGTTCGTGTAACATTAGGACCAAAAGGTAGAAATGTAGTATTGGATAAAGCATATGGTGCACCTTTAATCACAAATGATGGTGTTACTATTGCAAAAGAAATTGAATTAGAAGATGCTTATGAAAACATGGGTGCTCAACTTGTTAAAGAAGTAGCAACGAGAACAAATGATGTGGCTGGTGATGGTACAACAACAGCTACTGTTTTAACACAAGCTATGGTTCAAGAAGGAATGAAAAACCTTGAAGCAGGTGCTAATCCAATTGTTCTTCGTCGTGGTATGAAAAAAGCTACAGATAAAGCAGTTGAAGCATTAAAAGAGATGAGTCAAAAGGTTAATGGCAAAGACCAGATTGCTAAAGTTGCTGCAATTTCTGCTGGAGATGAAGAAGTTGGTAATTTAGTTGCTGATGCAATGGAAAAAGTAACAAATGATGGTGTTATCACAATTGAAGAGTCTAAGACAATGAAAACTGAATTAGACTTAGTAGAAGGTATGCAGTTCGATAGAGGCTATTTATCAGCATATATGTGCACAGATATGGATAAGATGGAAGCAACATTAGACGATCCATATATTTTAATTACTGATAAGAAGATTTCTAATATCCAAGAAATTTTACCATTGTTAGAGCAAATTGTTAAATCGGGCTCTAAATTATTAATTATTGCTGAAGATGTTGAAGGTGAAGCACTTACAACATTAATTGTTAATAAATTACGTGGTACATTCAATGTAGTAGCTGTTAAAGCTCCAGGTTATGGTGATAGAAGAAAAGCAATGCTTGAAGATATTGCTATTTTAACAGGTGGACAGGTTATCAGTTCTGATTTAGGATTAGAATTAGCTGATGTAACATTAGAGCAGTTAGGTAAAGCTAAATCTGTTAAAGTTCAAAAAGAAACAACAGTTATTGTTGATGGCGCAGGCTCAAAAGATGCAATTAAAGCAAGAGTAAACCAGATTCGTAACCAGATTGAAGAGACTACTTCAGAATTTGATAAAGAAAAATTACAGGAAAGACTTGCTAAAATGGCAGGTGGAGTAGCTGTTATTAGAGTTGGTGCAGCAACAGAAACAGAAATGAAAGAAGCTAAGTTAAGATTAGAAGATGCTTTAAATGCAACGAGAGCAGCAGTTGAAGAAGGAATTATTTCAGGTGGTGGTTCTGCTTATATTCATGCATCTAAAGAGGTTCAGAAGTTAGTTGAAACACTTGAAGGTGATGAGAAGACAGGAGCAAGAGTAATCTTAAAAGCATTAGAGGCTCCATTGTTCTATATTGCAGCTAACGCAGGATTAGAAGGTGCTGTTATTATTAATAAAGTAAAAGAATCTGAAGTTGGAGTTGGGTTTAATGCAGCAACAGAAGAATATGTTAACATGGTAAGTTCGGGTATTCTTGATCCAGTTAAGGTTACAAGAAGTGCATTACAGAATGCTACATCAGTTGCTTCAACATTATTAACAACAGAATCAGCTGTTGCTAATATTAAAGAAGAAACTCCAGCTATGCCAGCAGCTAATCCAGGAATGGGCGGAATGATGTAATTTAATGTTATATCATTATAACAAAATTAAAAAGACTGTATAATAAATAGTATGATTAATAAAAGTAATCGATAGGCATGTACATGTTGAGACATGCCATTCGGTTACTTTTTTAATACAGTTTTATGTAATTTTAACAAAATATTTTATAAAAAATATATTGCTTATTTTATATTTTTTATGTTATACTCTACTAGGTATGTTTATTTTACAAGTTACTCATCTTTGTAAAATTACATAAAAAAATAACGAGAAAACACGGTTAATGACGATAAAACTGGTGCCCATTGGGTAGCTTTGTCGAGCGAGTTGACCGGAAGAATTAAACCATGGAGGTATTAAAATGAGTGTTATTTCAATGAAACAATTATTAGAAGCAGGTGTTCATTTTGGACATCAGACAAGAAGATGGAACCCTAAAATGGCTCCATACATCTATACAGAACGTAATGGTATCTATATCATCGACTTACAGAAATCTGTAGGAAAAGTTGATGAAGCATATGATGCTCTTTCTGACATCGTTGCACAGGGTGGAACAGTTCTTTTCGTAGGTACAAAGAAACAGGCTCAGGATGCTATTAAATCTGAAGCAGAGCGTTGCGGAATGTATTTCGTAAACGAAAGATGGTTAGGTGGAATGTTAACTAACTTTAAAACTATCCAGAGTCGTATTGCTAGATTAAAACAGATTGAAACAATGTCTGAAGATGGAACATTTGATGTTCTTCCTAAAAAAGAAGTTGTTGAACTTAAAAAAGAATGGGAAAAATTAGAGAAAAACCTTGGCGGAATCAAAGAAATGAAGAGAATTCCAGATGCTATCTTTGTTGTAGATCCTAAGAAAGAAAGAATCTGTGTTAAAGAAGCTCAATCATTAGGAATTACTTTAATTGGTATCGCTGATACTAACTGTGATCCAGAAGAATTAGATTACGTTATCCCAGGTAACGATGATGCTATCAGAGCAGTTAAATTAATTGTTTCTAAAATGGCTGATGCTGTTATTGAAGCAAAACAGGGTGTAGAAGAAGTAAACTCAGAAGTTGATGCTGAAGAAGCAGAAGCTTAATTTGCTCTATCCTTTTAACAGAAGAGGAAAAAGTATTTTAAGAAACTCATATAGGTGTGTAATGCAGTCTTTATGACTGCATTACATCATAAGAGTTTTTTGAAGTGTTTAATTAAATTAAATAATTGGAGGATGAAGATAATGGCTATTACAGCAGCTATGGTAAAAGAATTGCGTGAAATTACAGGCGCAGGAATGATGGATTGTAAAAAAGCATTAAATAAAACAGAAGGAAACATGGATGAGGCTATTGAATTCTTAAGAAAAAATGGTCAAGCTAAAGCTGAGAAAAAAGCTGGTAGAGTTGCAGCTGAAGGTCTTTGTTCAGTAAAAATCGAAGGAAATACAGCAGCTATGGTTGAAGTTAACTCTGAAACTGATTTCGTTGCTAAAAATGAAGTATTCCAGGAATTTGTTGCTTCTGTGGCTTCTCAGGTAGTAAAATCAAACGCTACAACAGTTGAAGAATTATTAGAAGAAGATTGGAACGAAGATGCAAGCAAGAAAGTTAAAGATGCATTAGTAGATAAAATTGCTGTTATCGGTGAAAACTTAAAAATCAGAAGATTTGTTAAAGTTACATCTGAGAACGGATGTGTAGTATCATATGTTCACGGTGGTGGAAGAATTGCTTCTATTATCGAAGCTGACACAGAAGTTGTAAACGATGAAGTTAAAGAAGCTTTATTAAATATTGCTATGCAAGTTGCAGCTTTAAATCCAAAATATATTTCAAGAGAAGAAATTTCAGCAGAGCATATTGCTCATGAAAAAGAAATTCTCCTTGCTCAGATTATGAACGATCCTAAAGAATCTCAAAAACCAGAAAAAGTTATCAAAGGAATCGTTGAAGGTCGTGTAAATAAAGAATTAAAAGAAGTTTGTTTAGTAGATCAGGTTTATGTAAAAGCTGAAGATGGAAAACAGACTGTAGCTAAATATTTAGAAGAAGTATCTAAAAAAGTTGGTGCTACTGTAACAGTTAAGAAGATGGTTCGTTTTGAAACTGGTGAAGGAATCGAGAAGAAAGAAGAAGATTTCGCTGCAGAAGTAGCTGCTCAGTTAAACGCATAATATGTAAGAGATTACACTTACTTATCCCCAAAGTCGTTGCGAAGTCATTGACTTTGGGGCTTTGTATATAGTGAAAAATAGATAATAGATTACATTTTTTGAAAAAGTCAAATAATATCTTTTTTTCTGCGAATTTCTCTAATTATTTCCGTGATATTTGGTTTACAACCTTCTAAAATATGATAAAATATAATTAAGTATAATATTTTAGGAGGGGGTTATAGGAAAAGGGGAATTTTGATGACGTAAAGGACTTACAAGTCATGAGGAACATTTGAACTAGATTTTTTCCGATTACAAAAGCAATTGTACAATGATACTGGTATATTAGATAATATTACAAATCCTTTATGGATAGTAATTGGTGTAGTAGCAATGTGAGTTAGGCAGCGGTTGGTGAGTTTGAAAAAGAACGAAGTATTACATTTTTGACTAGTTAATAAATGTAATATCAATTAAAAATGCAAGTAGTATTGAATAAAAGCTAAGTAAAATATAAGGGATTAATGGAGGTTTGAATATGGGACTATTTAAAGATTTTAAGGATGATTTTTCACAGGCTGTTAATGATACAGCACCTGTTGAAGAAAAGAAAACTGAAAAAACTACAAAAACAATTGAAGTAGATGTTGTCAAGAATAGGCAAGCATCAGAAAGTACAGATTTGAAATCAGAGTTATCTAAGCTAGATGGTTTACTTGAGCAGGCTAATGAAAGTGAAAGAAAGATTGGCGTTCATAAATCACAACTTTCTAATTCTGAAAATTTAAGTAATCCGGCTAGAAAAGAAGAATCATTATTAAATAGTAAAGATATGAAAAATGATTTTGAAAATGGTAGGACACAATTTGTAGATATTTCTGGAGAAGCATCAGATGATGTCTCAATTATCACTCCAAGTACATCTTTAGTAGGGGATATTCAAACAACTGGTTCGTTTGATATTCAAGGTCAGATAACGGGTAATGTTGCATGTAATGGTAAATTAAATGTAACAGGAACAATTATTGGAAACAGTAATAGTGCGGAGTTCTTCTCTGATGCTGCTAAGATTGAAGGAGAAATTGTAAGTACAGGAACAGTAAAAATAGGTGCTGGTTCTGTAATTATTGGTAATATTTCTGCAACATCTGCAGTAATTGCGGGAGCTGTAAAAGGCGATATAGATGTTCAAGGACCAGTTGTAGTTGATACATCTGCTGTTGTAATGGGAAACATCAAGTCACGTACAGTTCAAATAAATAATGGCGCGGTAATAGAAGGTTTTTGTTCACAAACATATGCAGAGATAGATGTACAGGGCTTATTCGGAGTAAACTAAAGAGGTAATTAGAAAATGAAACGTATTTTATTAAAATTAAGTGGTGAAGCACTCGCAGGAGATAAACATCAAGGCTTTGATGAGGCTACTGTGACTGTTGTAGCTAAACAGATTAAAGAAGTTGTAGATAGAGGGACACAAGTTGGTATTGTTATCGGTGGCGGTAACTTTTGGAGAGGTAGAAGTAGTGAAACAATTGATCGTACAAAAGCAGATCAGATTGGTATGTTAGCTACTGTAATGAACTGTATTTACGTTTCTGAGATTTTACGTTCAGTTGGTTTAAAGACAGCAGTTCTTACACCTTTTGAGTGTGGATCAATGACTAAACTATTTTCAAAAGATCGTGCTAACAAATATTTTGAAAAGAATATGGTTGTTTTATTTGCAGGTGGAACGGGTCATCCTTATTTTTCAACAGATACTGCTACAGTATTAAGAGCTATTGAAATTGAAGCTGAGGGAATTTATTTAGCAAAAGCAATTGATGGAGTATATGATAGTGATCCAAAGATTAATCCAAATGCTAAGAAATATGATGAGATTTCAATTGATGAAGTGATTGATAAGAAACTTGCAGTAATTGATTTAACAGCTTCTATTATGTGCATGGAAAATAAAATGCCAATGTATGTATTTGGTTTAAATGAAGAGAATGGTATTGTTAAAGCTGTCACAGGCGATTTTAATGGTACAAAAGTAACAGTTTAGTAGGAGGAATTTTTAATGGATGAGAGACTTAAATTGTATGAAGAGAAGATGCAGAAATCTTTAAGAAACCTTGAAGAAGAATATGCATCGATTAGAGCAGGTAGAGCTAATCCTCATGTTCTTGATAGAATTCGTGTAGATTATTATGGAACACCAACAGCACTTAATCAGGTAGCAAATGTATCTGTTCCTGAACCAAGAATGATTCAAATTCAACCATGGGAAGCTTCGCTTGTAAAAGAAATTGAAAAAGCTATTTTAGTTTCCGACTTAGGATTAAATCCAACTAATGATGGTAAAGTTGTACGTCTTGTTTTCCCAGAATTAACAGAGGAAAGACGTAAAGATCTAGCAAAAGATATAAAGAAAAAAGGTGAAGATGCCAAAGTTGCTATCAGAAATATCAGAAGAGATGCTAAGGATTCATTTAAGAAACTTAGCAAGGAAGGTGATATTTCAGAAGATGAAATCAAAGATTTAGAAGATAGTGCTCAAAAATTAACAGATGAATTTATCAAAAAGATTGATAAAGCTGTTGAAGTAAAAGCAAAAGAAATCATGACTGTTTAAAGTTTTGACATCTTTATAAAATAGTAATTAGACTAGTGGGGCATGGTTTTTCACATGTCCCACTTTCTACATAAGGAGAAAATTTAATGGCTAATAATATTGATGAAATAAAAGATAAATTAAAAATTCCTAATCATGTAGCAATAATTTTAGATGGAAATGGAAGATGGGCTAAAAGCCAAGGAAAACCAAGAACATATGGACATACAGTAGGTGCAAAAAATGTTGAACGAGTATGTAAAGCTGCAAACGATTTGGGAATTAAATATTTGACATTGTATGCATTTTCAACAGAAAATTGGAAAAGACCAGATACGGAAGTAAAGGCTTTAATGAAATTATTAGGTAATTACTTATCAACATGTATAAAGACTGCTAACAAAAATAATATGAGAGTTAGAGTTATTGGAGATAAAACAAAATTAACAGATAAATTTCAAGAAAAGATAAAAGAGTTAGAAGAAATTTCTTCGCATAATAATGGACTAAATTTATCTATTGCCATTAACTATGGAAGTAGAGACGAAATGGTTCGTGCAATAAAAAATATTTCAGAAGATATCGAAAATGGTTTTCTAAAAAAAGAAGCTATTGATGAGCAACTATTTTCTTCTTATTTAGATACGAAGGATATTCCAGATCCAGATTTGATGATTAGAACTAGTGGGGAACAACGATTATCTAATTACTTATTATGGCAATTGGCTTATAGTGAATTCTATTTTACGGAGACTCCTTGGCCAGCATTTCATGGGGAGGAATTGTTAGAAGCAGTCAAAGAATATACAAAAAGAGATAGAAGATTTGGCAAAATAGAAGAGTAAAAGATTTTACTTTTCCTTTTTATGATATATAATAGAATATGTTTGTAAAGTATAATATGATTTATCTTTATTATGTAGCATGATAAATTATGTAAAATGAGTTAGTAAGGAGACTAAATTAATGTTTAAAACTAGACTTTTAAGTGGAATTGTATTAGTTGCACTTTCAATTTTTTTGATTATAACAGGAAAAGAAATCCTACTCTTTTCTACTATGGCGATTTCGTTAGTAGGTATGTTTGAGTTATACCGTATATTTAAAATACATGATAATATCCTTGGCTTTGTTGGTTATGCCTCAGCTATTGCATATTATCTTAATTTAAAACTACATTTTGCTAATGATGTTGCGTTAATTGCTATGGCAACAATGATTTTTATTATGTTTGTGTATGTCTTTACATATCCTAAATATAAGGCAAATCAAATTACAACTTGTTTCTTTGGTATTTTCTATGTTGCTGTGATGCTTTCGTATATTTATCAAATTAGAAATTTAACAAATGGTGTTTATATAGCATTTTTAATCTTTTTATGCTCTTGGGGATGTGATACATGTGCATATTGTGCGGGAAAACTATTTGGAAAACATAAAATGTCACCTAAACTTAGCCCTAAAAAATCCGTTGAGGGTGCAATTGGAGGTGTTTTAGGAACAGTAATTTTAACAGTGGTTTATTTATCAATTTTCAGAAGAAACATGAAAATTGATGTAAAAGAGATTATGATTTTGGCTATTGTATCAGCAATTGCAGCATTTGTCTCAATGGTTGGTGATTTAACAGCATCGGCGATTAAAAGAAATTATGAAATCAAAGATTATGGTAAATTGATTCCAGGGCATGGTGGGATTCTTGATAGATTTGATAGTATGATTATAACTGCACCAATTATTTATTATTTAGCATATTATACGCTTTAGTATAAATGTGAACAAAAGTTTAAATTTAGTTTATTGAATCTAAGTTTTAATAGTATTATAATTACAAGTACTATGATTTATAAAGGAGTATCAAAGTGAGAAGTATTGCTATTTTAGGTTCTACAGGTTCTATAGGTAAGCAGACATTAGAGGTTGTAGAAGAACAGGGTGATTTAAATGTTGTAGCCCTTTCATGCAAAGGAAATATAGATATTTTAGAAAAACAGGTAAGAAAATATAGACCGAAGATAGTATGTGTGTATGATGAAAGAAAAGCTAGAGAATTTGAAGTTGCAGTCAAAGATTTAGATATAAAGGTTACATCTGGAATAGAAGGGCTTATTGAAGTTGCAACTGTAAAAGAAGCTGATGTCGTTGTAACTGCTGTTGTTGGAATGTTAGGAATTCGTCCAACAATAGCTGCTATAGAAAGTAAGAAAGATATAGCATTAGCTAATAAAGAAACTTTAGTAACAGCAGGACATATTATTATGCCACTAGCAAGAGAAAATGGAGTTAAGATTTTACCAGTTGATAGTGAGCATAGTGCTATTTTTCAGTCATTAAATGGTGAAAATTATAATAGGATTAGTAAGATACTGCTTACAGCCTCTGGTGGACCATTTAGAGGAAAGAAAATATCAGATTTAAAAAATGTTCGTGTAGAAGATGCTTTGAATCACCCTAATTGGTCGATGGGTAGAAAAATCACTATAGATTCTTCAACTCTAGTAAATAAAGGATTAGAAGTAATGGAGGCAAAATGGCTTTTCGGTGTTGAGGCAAAGCAGATTCAGGTTTTAGTACATCCACAGAGTGTTATTCATTCTGCTGTAGAATATGAGGATGGGGCAGTAATTGCTCAGTTAGGCACACCGGATATGAGATTACCAATTCAGTATGCTTTATATTATCCATTACGCCGTAGTTTATCAGGAAAAAGATTAGATTTGTTCGAGTTAGGTGATTTATCTTTTGAAAAGCCTGATTTAGATACATTTAAGGGCTTATCACTTGCATATGAAGCAATTGAAAAAGGTGGTAATATGCCAACTATTTTTAATGCTGCAAATGAAAAAGCTGTTGCAATGTTTTTAGATAATAAAATTAATTATCTTGAAATAATTGATATTATTCAAGCGTGTATGGGAGAAATGGAATTTATTGAAACACCTAGTCTTGACAATATTTTAGAGACTGAAAATAATACCTACGATTTTATAGGAGAAAGGTGGTAAGATGAGTATAATAATTGCAATAATTGTATTTAGTGTAATTGTTTTATTTCATGAATTAGGGCATTTTTTATTTGCAAAATTGAATAATGTAAAAGTAAATGAATTTTCGCTAGGACTTGGACCTACGCTTTTTGGAATACAAAAAGGTGAGACAAAATATTCTATTAAAGCCTTGCCTTTTGGTGGAGCATGTATGATGGAAGGTGAAGATGAAGAAAGCAGTGATGGAAGATCGTTTAATAATGCTTCTATTTTAGGCCGAATGGGTATAGTTTTTGCTGGACCTTTTTTTAATTTTATAATGGCGTTTGTCTTTGCTACGATTGTTATAATGGTTTCAGGATATGATACTACCAAAATAGTTGGTGTTCAGAAAAATTCAGCTGCTGCTGAGGCAAATTTAAAGGCGAATGATGAATTGCTAAGAATTGATGGCAAGAGGATTCATTTCTTTTCTGAAGTATCAACATATAGATTTTTTCATCCAAATAAAAAAATAACTATAGAGTATAAAAGAAATGGTAAGATTCTATCAACGGAAGTAAAACCTAAATATGATAAAAAAACCAAGCAATATTTATATGGTATTGCAGGTGGAGATTATAATAAAAATCCTAATTTATTTGATTCTACTGTTCACGGATTGTATAGATGTAAATATTATGTCTACACAACTATTGATAGTTTGAAGATGTTAGGTAGAGGTAAAATAAGTGCAAACGAATTAAGTGGTCCCGTTGGAATTGTAAAAGACATGGGAAGTAATTATAATGAAGCAAAGAGTCAACAGGGATTAGGAGTAGCATTTTTATTTTTATTAAGCTCTGCTTCTCTTTTATCGATGAATTTAGGTGTTATGAATCTAATTCCAATTCCTGCGCTAGATGGTGGAAGGTTATTTTTCTTAATTGTTGAAGCTATTATGAAAAAGGTTTTCAAAAAAGATGTAAATCGAGAAAAAGAAGGACTAGTCAATTTAGTAGGAATTGTATTATTGTTAGGTATTATGGTTTTAGTAATGTTTAATGATATTAGAAAGATTTTGATATAAATTTTGGAGGCTGTTTTTATGTCGAGAAAAGAAACAAAGGTTGTGAAAATCGGTAATAAAGTCATAGGAGGTAATAATCCCATTTTGATTCAGTCTATGACTAATACCAAAACAGAGGATGTTGAAGCAACTGTTGAACAAATCAAAAGGCTCGAAAAAGCTGGTTGCGATATTATCAGATGTGCTGTTCCAACCAAAGAAGCAGCATATGCAATTAAAGAAATAAAAAAACAGATTAATATTCCTTTAGTTGCGGATATTCATTTTGATTATAGATTAGCGTTATTAGCTATTGAAAATGGAGCAGATAAAATTAGGATTAATCCAGGAAATATTGGTTCCATTGATAAAATTAAAGCTGTTGTCGATGCTGCAAAAGAAAAAAATATTCCAATTAGAGTTGGTGTTAATTCAGGTTCTTTAGAAAAGGATATAGTCGCAAAGTATTCAGGGGTTACTGCTGAAGGTTTAGTAGAGAGTGCGTTAGATAAAGTACGTATAATTGAAGATTTAGGATATGATAATCTTGTGATTAGTATTAAATCCTCAGATGTTTTAATGAGTGTAAAAGCGCATGAATTAATTGCAGACAAAACAAATTATCCATTGCACGTAGGAATTACAGAGTCGGGAACTATTTTGCGTGGTAATATTAAATCTTCAATTGGTTTGGGAATTATTTTAAATAAAGGAATTGGAGATACAATTAGGGTTTCTCTAACAGGTGATCCAGAACAAGAGATTATTACTGCTAAAATGATTTTAAAGACATTAGGCCTTAGAAAAGGTGGAGTAGAGGTTGTTTCATGCCCTACCTGTGGTAGAACACAGATTAATCTTATCAAGCTTGCTAATGAAGTTGAGGAATTAGTGGCAAATTATTCGTTAGATATAAAAGTAGCTGTAATGGGTTGTGTTGTTAATGGTCCAGGCGAAGCCAAAGAAGCTGATTTAGGAATTGCAGGAGGCAAGGGTGAAGGATTAATCATAAAAAAAGGTGAGATTTTTAAAAAAGTTCCTGAAGCTGAACTTTTATCAGAATTAAAAAATGAGTTAGATCATTGGGGAGAGTAAAATTGAAGAAATTTTTTGATGTTTTTCCAACCTTAAAGATAAAAGATAATAGTGTAAATGCATTAATGACAGAGGCAGTAGTAACTAAAGTAAGTGCGAATCGTGACAATAGTCGGATTCGCATTTATTTACATTCTACGAGATTGATTTTTAAGAAAGATCTTCATTTAGTTGAATCAGAAATTAAGAATCAACTTTTTCCAAAAAATAGTATTGAAATTAATATTATTGAAAAATTCACGTTGTCAAGTCAATATAATGCGCAAAAATTGTTTGACATATATAAAGAAAGTATTTTCTCAGAATTAAATGAACATAGTATTTTAGAGGGAAATTTACTTCGTAAGGCAGATATTAGTTTTACAGATGAAAAACATATGACACTTGTTTTAGAAGAAACGATTATTGCTAAAACAAGAAAAGATAATATTGTTCATTTTTTGGAAAAAGTTATTTGTGAAAGATGTGGATTTGATGTAATTATTAATCCTTTGTTTAAAGAACCTCAGGAAAGTAAATATAGAATAAACAGCGAAAAACAGATACAAGAAGAAGTGGCTCATATTGTTGAAAGAACTAATCTTGCTAGTCAAAAGAAGCAAGAAACTGAAAGCGTTAAGAGTGTTCCAAGGTCTAATAATACTAATATGGAGGATAAAAAGGACGCTCATTCTACTAATAGTGTGAAAAATACTATTGATAAAAATGAGTCATATAAACAGCAAGATACGTCAACAAATCAGAATTTTTCTTCAAATGCTCAAAAAAGCAGATTTACTAAAGGTGAAAACAAAAGATTTGATAGATATAAAAAATCAAATAATCCAGATGTTGTTTATGGTAGAGATTTTGATGAAGAATCAATTGCAATTGAAAAACTAGATGAGCCAATTGGAGAAGTTGTAATTAGAGGAAAAATATTATCAGTAGATACAAGAGAAATACGTAATGAAAAAAATATTGTTATCATTAATGTTACTGATTTCACAGACTCTATATCCATAAAAGCATTTGTTAGAAATGATCAATTAGATGATATTTTGTCATATGTAAAAAAAGGTGCTTTTATAAAAGTAAAAGGAAACGCTGCTTTAGATAAATATGATAATGATGTTGCAATTACTAATGTTGTTGGTATTAAAAAAATGAACGATTTTACAGTTGAAAGAATTGATACTGCACCAGAAAAAAGAGTAGAACTTCATTGTCATACTAAAATGAGCGATATGGATGGCGTTACAGATGTAAAAGAACTTGTAAAAAGAGCAATGAAATGGGGACACAAAGCTATTGCCATAACTGACCACGGAGATGTTCAAGCATTCCCTGATGCAAATCATGCTGTGGAAGGATGTGATTCGGACTTTAAAGTTATTTATGGAGTAGAAGCATATTTAGTAGATGATACAAAAGATATTATAGTGGATTCTAGAAATCAATCTTTAGATGAAACATATGTTGTTTTTGACTTAGAAACAACGGGATTTAGTCCTGAAAATAATAAAATTATTGAGATTGGAGCTGTTAAAGTTGAAAAAGGAAAGATAATAGATCGATTTTCTACTTTTGTAAATCCACAGGAACCTATACCTTTTAGAATTGAGGAATTGACGTCTATTAATGATAGTATGGTCATAAATGCTGAAGTTATCGAAAAAATACTCCCAAAATTTATTGAATTTTGTAAGGGAGCAATAATGGTCGCTCATAATGCCGATTTTGACATGAGTTTTATCAAACATAATTGTAAAATTCAAGAAATTGAGTTTAATCCAACAATTATTGATACAGTCGCATTAGCTAGAATGTTGATACCATCGTTGAATAGATTTAAACTAGATACAGTTGCAAAAGCTGTGGGTGTTTCATTAGACCATCATCACAGAGCAGTTGATGATGCAGAGTGTACAGCTGAAATATTTGTAAAATTTATTGAGATGCTTAAAAAGCGTGATTTAGATACTCTAGATAAAGTAAATAAAGTTGGAAATTGTTCAGTAGAGACAATTATGAAAATGCCAACGTATCATGCAATTATTTTGGCAACATGTGACCAAGGACGTACAAACTTATATAAACTAGTTTCGGATTCTAATGTTGTTTACTACCATAAGAGACCTAGAATACCTAAAAGTGAATTTATAAAACATAGAGACGGTTTATTGATTGGATCAGCTTGTGAAGCAGGAGAATTGTTTAAAGCCATAGTTGGAGGTAGACCAGAGGAAGAAATTGCTAGATTAGTTGAATTTTATGATTATCTTGAGGTCCAACCAATTGGAAATAACCAGTTTATGTTGGAAGATGATAAATATCCAGCAAAGACACTAGAGGATTTACGAGATTATAATAGAAAAATTGTTAAATTAGGTGAAGAATTCAATAAATTAGTAGTTGCCACTTGTGATGTTCATTTTATGGATCCAGAAGATGAAGTTTATCGAAGAATCATAATGGCTGGAAAAGGCTTTAAAGATGCAGATAATCAGCCTCCTCTTTATTTGCACACTACTGAAGAAATGTTGAATGAGTTTTCTTATTTAGGAAGTGCAAAAGCTGAGGAGATTGTTATAAAAAATCCAAATAAAATTGCAGACATGTGCGAAAAAATTTCACCAGTACGCCCGGATAAATGTCCACCTGTAATCGAAAACTCAGATCAGATGTTAAGAGATATTTGTTACAATAAAGCACATAAAGTGTATGGCGAGAATTTACCTCCTATTGTAAAAGAAAGACTTGATAGAGAATTAAACTCTATTATTTCTAATGGATATGCCGTAATGTATATTATTGCTCAAAAACTTGTATGGAAATCAAACGAGGATGGATACTTAGTTGGTTCCCGAGGATCTGTAGGAAGTTCTTTTGTGGCAACTATGTCGGGTGTTACAGAAGTAAATCCTATTCATGCTCATTACGTTTGCCCAAATTGTAAATATAGTGATTTTGATTCTGATGTAGTTAAGTCTTTTGCAGGTCGAGCAGGATGTGACATGCCAGATAAGAAGTGTCCGGTTTGTGGAACACCATTGTCAAAAGATGGATTTGATATTCCATTTGAGACTTTCCTTGGTTTTAAAGGAAATAAAGAGCCAGATATTGACTTGAATTTTTCAGGAGAATATCAAAGTAAAGCTCATAAATATACAGAGATTATTTTTGGTGAAGGTCAGACATATAAGGCTGGAACGATAGGTACATTAGCAGATAAAACAGCATTTGGTTTTGTAAAAAACTATTATGAAGAGCGTGGTGTTCATAAAAGAGTATGTGAAATTGATAGAATTGTACAAGGATGTGTAGGTGTTAGAAGAACTACAGGACAACATCCAGGTGGTATTGTAGTTTTACCTATGGGTGAAAAAATATATACTTTTACACCAATTCAACATCCGGCTAATGATATGACGGTTGATATAACAACAACACATTTTGATTATCATTCGATAGATCATAATTTATTAAAATTAGATATTCTAGGTCATGATGATCCTACAATGATTAGAATGCTGCAAGATTTAACAGGATTAGATCCTACTGAAATTCCATTAGATGATAAGTCGGTTATGTCTTTGTTCCAAAATACTAGTGCATTAGGCGTTACACCTGAAGAGATTAGAGGATGTGATTTGGGCGCTCTTGGTATTCCGGAATTTGGAACTGATTTTGCGATGGGAATGCTTCGAGATACTAGACCAAAAGAATTTTCAGATTTGATTCGTATTTCAGGATTATCACACGGAACAGACGTATGGCTTGGAAATGCCCAAACACTTATTCAAGAAGGAAAAGCTACAATTTCTACAGCAATTTGTACTCGTGATGATATTATGACGTATTTGATTCAGAAAGGATTAGAGTCAGAAGAAGCTTTTAAAATAATGGAAGCAGTTCGAAAGGGTAGAGTTGCAGGAAAGAAATGTGCAGAGTGGGATGAATGGAAACAAGATATGATAGATCATGGAGTGCCAGATTGGTATTTGTGGTCTTGTGAAAAAATTAAATACATGTTCCCGAAAGCTCATGCCGCAGCGTATGTTATGATGGCATGGAGAATAGCGTATTGTAAGGTTTATTATCCGCTAGCATATTATGCAGCTTATTTTTCTATAAGAGCAACAGCGTTTAATTATGAACTTATGTGTATGGGACAGGAAAAACTAGAAAGTTACATGGATGAATATGAAAAAAGATCAGATTTGTCCAAAAAAGAACAAGATACATATAAAGATATGAAGATAGTTCAAGAGATGTACGCTAGAGGCTTTGAGTTTATGCCAATAGACGTTTATGTTGCAAAGCCAAGTCGTTTTCAAATAATTGATGGTAAATTAATGCCAGCGTTTAATACAATAGATGGTTTAGGCGATAATGCGGCAATAAATATAGCAGAGGCATCTAAGGATGGCCCATATTTATCGAAAGATGATTTTAAAGACAGAACAAAAGTTCCACAAAAGGTTTGCGATAAAATGGCAGAGATGGGATTATTAGGTGATATTCCAGAATCTAATCAGTTGTCATTATTTGATTTTGCATAAATTTTATAAATAGTTAAATTAATAATATTAAAGAAAAGAGGTATTAATCATAGGTGAATTCCGTGTTAGGCAAACTTATAGAAAACTATGATTGTATACCTCTTTTCATTTTTTATATTTTCATTTATAATTCGATTTTATTTATTCAAGAAAACTTTAAAATTTTCAGGGGCAGTAACAGGTGCACAATATACTTCTTTTGAAGAATAATCTGTAAAGAATAAATATTTTGATGTAATATGTATATTTTTGAAAACACCAATCTTAATCTCATTTGGTTCTTCATTTTTTCTTAAATCCTTGTAGAATAATCCAGGTTGTGTTGGATCATTTTTTTGATAAACGACAATATTGCTACCAACATTGTAACAATCAACTCTATCTTTTATTATGGTTTTTGGTTGCCCACCGGAAGTTGTTTTAACCAGAGAATAATTATTATCAACGTCCATGTAATATATGTTGGAATTTTTATCAACTATAGGGCGATAACAATTACAATTATAAAAAAGAGTTGAAGTATCTGTGTTTGTACTGAATTTATATAAATCTCCATTTTTTTCTGTATTGTTGTAATAAAACGCTTCCTCTAGTGCGCTACATGTGAATATATAGGTTGGCATGACTTGAGTTCTATTTGTGCCATCAATACATACTTTGTAGAGAGATGTGGCATTTTCATCATCATAATGAAGATAATAAATGTAATTTCCGAGTAAAGAAGCGTAAATGCAAGGATCTTGATCTAAAATTAGTGCTTTACCAGGTTTGGCTTTGTTAATCCTGCATAAACTATTGTTATTATATGAAAAGAAAGAATAATCATTATCAGATTTTGTATTATTTCTAACATAGTATAAATAATTTTTATCAGCATTTATATACATAACAGAGTCGTCATTTATTTTTTCAGGATTAGTTAGGTCACTATTCATTTTGTATAGTTTGAATTCATCACGGGGATTGGCAAAATAAATCACGTTGTCAGATTCACAAAACAATCCAGCATTATATAGATTACCAGGTGTGTTTCCATTTACAAAGGAAGTATTCATAATAGTAACATTCTTTTTTCTAGAATTAAAATATGAAAAAAGACAAACACCGATAATAATAATTAAAATAACTAATCCTATAATAGATTTAATCTTTTTTTTCAAAGTAACGCACCTCCTTAAAAGGAAATATTAAATAATAACTTGTAAATTAAGTAATATTGTAATATTATTTTAGATATAAAATGGGGTGAGTGTCAAATGATATCATCACTCCATTAATATTTCGAAAAAAATGAAAAAGGACTTTAGTAAAATGAAAGAAGATTTAATAAAAATAAGAAATGAAATCGATGAGATTGATAGTAAAATCGTTGAATTGTATGAAGCAAGAATGAAGATGTCGGAAAGAGTTGCTAAGTATAAAATAGAAAATCAAAAGGCTGTTTTAGATAAAGAAAGAGAAAAAATCAAATTACAAAAGGTAGGTGATTTGACAACTTCTGAATATACAAGAAATTGTATAATAGATTTATATAAACAGATTATGTCTATGAGCCGTGAAAGACAATATCAATTATTGACTGAAAATGGGAAGATTGAAAAGCCTAATTTTACAGCTGTAGAAGAGTTAGACTTTAGTAATTCTAAAATTGTATTCCAAGGGGTTTCAGGTGCATATACTGAGCTTGCTATGAAAGAATATTTTGGAGAAAACTGTGATAATTTTCATGTTAACACTTGGAAAGAAGCAATGGAAGCGTTAAAAAATAACGAAGCAGATTATGCAGTCTTTCCATATGAAAATTCAAGTGCGGGTATTGTTGCAGAAAATTTTGATTTGTTAGTTGAATATGACAACTTTATTGTTGGTGAACAAATTATAAAAATAGAACATTCTTTATTGGGACAAAAAGGGGCTAAAATAGAAAATATTAAAAAAATATTTTCACATCCACAAGCATTTATGCAATGTCAAAAGTTTGTTGATAAGCATAAGAGCATTAATAAGATTTCAATGAAGAATACAGCAATGGCAGCTAAAAAAATAAAAGAAGATAACGATATTACTCAGGCTGCAATTGCAAGCAAAAGCTCAGCGAAAATATATGATTTAGATATTATACAAGAGTCAATCCAGGACAATAAAGAAAACTATACAAAGTTTATAATTGTTACAAATAAAAAAATATATAATAAGAGTGCTAAGAAGATAAGTGTGTGTTTTGAAGCACCACATGAGAGTGGATCGTTGTATCATATGTTATCACATATAATTTATAACAATTTAAATATGGATATGATTCAATCTAGGCCAATTAAAGAAAAAAACTGGAAATATAGATTTTTCGTTAATTTTGAAGGAAATCTTGAGGATGCAGCAGTGATAAATGCATTAGTTGCACTTAAACAGGATGCAGTATCCTTTAGAATACTTGGTAATTATTAAAAATAATTGACAAAAAATATTATAATTTAATGGAACTTTAGATAAAGATTGGATATAATTAAATTAAGACATTATTATATTTACATGAGGAAATGAGGTGCATAGTTTGGATATTCATACATTTGCAGCAATATACATTGGATCATATGAAGTAAGTCTTAATATATATGAAATATCATATAAAAAAAGAATTAAAAAGATAGATAATATTAGATATCATATAGAGCTTGGAAAAGAGGCTTTCTCAAAAAAACGCCTAGGTTATGAGGCAGTTGAAGAACTATGCTCAAAATTATCTGAGTTTTCTAAGATAATTCAAGGATATAAAACAGACGCGTATGAAATATATGCGTCTGCAGTTTTAAGAGAAGTTACAAATGCTACATTTGTGCTAAATCAGATTTTTCTACGTACAGGTTTTTCTATAAAAGTTATAAATAATTCAGAACATAGATTTATTAGTTATAAGTCTGTTGCTGGACGAGCCGGATTTGATAGAATAATAAAGGGGTCAGCAGCAGTTGTTGACATCGGCGGTTCAGGAACACAGGTCACGTTGTTTAGAGATGGTGAGCTTGTAACAACTCAGCATATAGGTTTGGGAACAATGAAAATTAGAACCTTGCTTGACAATAGAGGAAATACATATTCATCATATTGTAAACAGGTGGAAGAATATATTGTTAAAAAATTGGAAACATTCACATCATTATATGAGTGTGAGGTTGAAAATATAGTAATTATGGGTGATTATGCGCCTGAAGTTATTAGAAAAGTTGATAAAAATAATCGAGAAGATAAAGTTGTTAAAACAGAAAAGTTTGTTAAATATATTTCTAAAATTCAAAAAAAGACGGTAGAGGAAATATCAAAGGAACTTAATCTTGCAAATGAAAGTGATCCTTTTGTATTGCCTGCTATTTTATTGTTTAAAAATCTTGCTTTATCCGTTAAATCAAAAGAGGTTTATGTCCCTGGTGTAAACATAAATGATGGAATAGCATATAATTATGCTGAAAAAAATAAACTTGTTAAAGACACTCATGATTTTGATAAAGATATTTTGTCAACGGCTAAGGAATTGTCTAAACGATATAATAGTTATTCACCGCATATAGATGCATTGTGTAAATTGTCAGTTAAGATTTTTGATACAATGAAAAAAAATCATGGATTAGGCAAGCGTGAGAGGTTATTGTTACAAGTTGCGGCAATACTGCATGATTGTGGAAAATATATAAGTTTGGCTAATTCTCCACAATGCGCATATTATATTGTTATGTCATCAGAAATCATGGGATTGTCACATTTAGAGAGAAAGATTGTTGCACTTGCAATTTTATATAATACATATCAATTAAATGAATTTGAATATTTGTCTCAAAAATTAGATCATGATGCATATTTAGTTGTTGCAAAATTATCGGCAATTTTAAGAGTTGCAAATGCGTTAGATCAAAGTCATAAACAGAAATTTTCAAATATAAAAATTTCTATTAAGGGACGAGAATTAATTATAAAGCTTGAGAGTTTTGAAGATATTTCGTTAGAACAAACATTGTTTGATGATAAAACAGAATATTTCGAAAATGTGTTTAGTTTGAAACCTATTTTAAAAGAAAAAAGAGTGTATTTGGAATAATAGGAGGTGTGAAATGGAAAAAATCGACTTTGAAAATTCTAAATACTATGAGAATAGAGAATTAAGTTGGATAAAATTTGATAGAAGAGTTTTAGATGAAGCAAGAGATAAGAATATTCCGTTGTTAGAAAGATTGAAATTTTTAAGTATCACATCTTCGAATTTAGATGAATTTTATATGGTTCGTGTTGCATCACTTAAGGATATGGTTAATGCTGATTATCGAAAAAAGGATATAGCAGGAATGAATGCAACGGAACAATTAGCAGCGATAAATGAGGCAACAAGAGAACTTACAAAATGTCAATATTCAACGTTTACTAATTCACTTGTTCCATTATTAAAACAAAATAAGATTAATTTAATTAATGAGTATGAAAAATTAAGTGCAGAACAAATTGAATTTGTAGATAATTATTTTATGGATAATGTTTATCCGGTTTTGACACCTATGGCGGTAGACGCTTCGAGACCGTTTCCTTTGATTAGGAATAAGACATTAAATATTGCAGCGCTACTAAAAAGTAATAAAGAAAAAGAAAATACGATGTTTGCAACGGTTCAGGTACCAGGTGGATTAAATAGATTAGTTACAATTCCTAATGAAGATGGGGACGAAAAAACTTTTATATTATTAGAACAGATAATAGAAAGAAATTTAGATAAACTATTTTCAAATTATGAAATTTTATGTGCTTATCCCTACAGAGTAATGAGAAACGCAGATTTTACAATAGATGAGGACGAAGCATCAGATTTATTATTGGAAATTCAAAACAAATTAAAGCTACGTCAATGGGGAGAAGCTATCAGATTAGAGGTAGAGAATAAAATAGATGATAGGTTGTTAGGAATTTTAAGGCGAGAATTAAAACTAGATAATGAAGAAATCTTCAAGATTCCTGGCCCGATAGATCTTACAGTTTTATCAAAATTGTTTGATTTAAAAGGGTATGACAATTTGAGGTATGAAAAATACATACCACAACAAGTGCCACAAATTAATCAGGATAAGAATATTTTTGCAAATATTAGAGATGGTGATATTTTAATACATCATCCTTACCAGTCTTTTCAGCCGGTCGTTGATTTTATAAGACAAGCTGCAGCAGATCCAAAGGTTTTAGCAATAAAGCAAACATTATATAGGGTTAGTGGAAATTCTCCAATCATAAGGTATCTTGCCCAGGCTGCAGAAAATGGCAAACAGGTTACCGTTTTGGTAGAATTAAAGGCAAGATTTGATGAAGAACATAATATTGTTTGGGCAAAAAAATTAGAAAGATCTGGATGTCATGTAATTTATGGCTTGGTTGGATTGAAAACGCATAGCAAGATAGCTCTTGTTGTTCGAAGAGAAGAAGAAGGAATAAGACGATATGTTCATTTAGGAACAGGAAATTATAATGATTCTACAGCAAAAGTATATACGGATTGTGGTATTTTTACATGCAAAGAATCAATTGGGGAGGATGCAACTGCTGTTTTTAATATGTTATCAGGTTATTCTGAACCTTTATCGTGGAATGAGTTAGTACTTGCACCATATTGGTTAAGAGATAAGTTTTTGTATTTGATTAAAAGAGAAATCAATAATGTAAAAAATGGATTAGAAGGACGTATAATTGCAAAAATGAATTCTCTTTGTGATAAAGAAATAATTAAAACATTATATATGGCATCAGCAGCAGGAGTAAAAATAGATTTAGTTGTAAGGGGAATTTGCTGTTTAAAAGTTGGAATTCCTGGTGTTAGTGAGAATATTACAGTTAGATCTATAGTAGGAAATTTCTTAGAACACAGTAGAATATTTTATTTTTTTAATGGTGGAGAAGAAGATATTTTTTTGGGAAGCGCTGATTGGATGCCAAGAAATTTAGATCGAAGAGTTGAAATTGTTTTTCCTGTTATTGATTCAAAATTAAAAGAGCGTGTCAAACATATTTTAGATATAGAATTAGAAGACAATGTTAAGGCAAGGGTACTAACGTTTGAAGGTCAATACCTAAAAATAAATAGGCGAGGGAAAAAACCAATTAATTCTCAGATGATTTTTTGTAAGGAAGCAAAGGAGCTGGTAAAAAAAGACTCATTATCAGTTGGTAGAGTGTTTATCCCAACTGAATAATATAAAAAGTATTTTAATAATCATTAGTATCATATTAAAATCCTTAGCTTAAAGTAATGAGGAGTAACTTTATAGACTAAAAACTTACTGAATTAGGGGGAAGAACTATGAGTAAAATTTTGTTTTCAGATTTAGATGGGACACTTTTATGTGACGACAAAACCATCTCAGAAACAAACAGACAGGCAATCCAGAAAATGTTAGATGCAGGTCATTATTTTGTTATTTGTACAGGAAGAGCAATTGAAAGTGGCCGAAATGTAGCAACAGATTTAGGACTTAATCAACCAGGATGTTTTATGATTTGCTATAATGGGGCAATTGTATATGACTTATCAGCTGATAAGATAATTGATGAACATAGTATCCCGGTTGAGGATGTTTTCAAATTATTTGATTGCGCTAAAAAAGCCGGTATTCATGTACAAACATATCAGGGAAATGATATTATTGCGCTTGAACATACAAGAGATTTGGATTTATATGCTGAAAAGAGTGGAATGTCGTATTCTATAAAAAATGATATAGTTTCAGCACTTTCTAAAGAACCGAGAAAAGTATTGCTTGCTGATTTTGATAATACAGGTAAACTAGAACAGTTTAGAGATGATAATGAAGAATGGACTAATCAACATATGAATAGTTTCTTTTCTTGCAAAGAGTATCTAGAGTATTGTCCTAAAAATATAACCAAGGGTTCAGGAATTAAGGTATTGTGTAATTTTTTAAATATTCCTTTGAAAGATTCGGTTGCAGTTGGGGATGAAAGAAATGATATACCTATGCTTTTAACTGCAGGATGTGGAATAGCAATGGCAAATGCTTATGATGATGTATTAGTTATCGCAGATTCTGTTACGGAAAATGATAATAATAACGATGCAATTGCAGAAGTTATTGAAAATTATATTTTTAATGATGTAAAAATAGGTGCAAATGCATAGGTTTTTCTTGACACAATGATTTTTTGTGATATAATATCATATGTATTATTAGTACAGAATAAACATGAAAAAAATATATATCAAAAGAGTTGACAAACTCTTGAATATATGTTATCGTATACGAGTTGTTAGAAAAACAAGTAGAGTATCCACTCTCACCTAAGCATAATTGGATGACTTAGAGTTAATATTTCAAACATCGATTGTGTTGTGGAATTTATTGTAGTGGATAGTCTTTCTATCCACTATTTTTTTGGAGGTGCAAAACCATTAGCGAATTAATGATTAATGAACAGATACGAGATAAAGAGGTACGTGTAGTAGGTGCGGATGGAGAACAGATCGGCGTTATGTCAGCTAGAGAAGCTCAGAAGATAGCTGATGAAGCAGGCTTAGATTTAGTTAAGATTGCACCAAATGCAAAGCCACCTGTATGTAAGGTAATTGATTACGGTAAATATCGTTACGAATTAGCTCGTAAAGAGAAGGACGCTAAAAAGAAACAGAAGACTGTTGAAGTAAAAGAGATTCGTATTTCACCAAATATTGAAGCAAATGACTTGAATACAAAGATGAATGCGGCAAAGAAATTTTTGACAAAAGGAAATAAAGTCAAAGTGACTTTGCGCTTCCGCGGTCGTGAGATGGCTCACATGAATAATAGCAAACATATCTTAGATGACTTTGCTGAGCAACTATCTGAAATTGCGGTTGTTGAAAAAGCACCTAAAGTAGAAGGCAGAAGTATCAGCATGGTATTATCTGAAAAAAGATAATTTTAAGGAGGATTTTAAAATGCCAAAAATTAAGACTAAAAGAGCAGCAGCAAAACGTTTCAAAGTAACTGGAACAGGTAAATTAAAGAGAAATAAAGCTTACAGAAGACATATCTTAACAAAGAAAACAACAAAACTTAAAAGAGGTCTTAGAAAACCAGCTATGACTGATTCAACAAATATCAAAAACATGAAGAAAATTTTACCATATTTGTAAGATTAGGTTAAGGAGGAAATACATAATGGCAAGAGTTAAAGGCGGTTTAGGCGCTAAAAAGAGACATAATAGAACATTAAAATTAGCAAAAGGTTATAGAGGCGCTAGATCTAAACAATATAGAGTGGCAAAACAGTCTGTTATGAGAGCATTAGCTACATCATATGCAGGACGTAAACAGAGAAAGAGACAGTTCCGTCAGTTATGGATCGCTCGTATTAATGCAGCAGCAAGAATGAATGGTTTATCATACAGCAAATTTATGTATGGTCTTAAATTAGCTAATATTGATTTAAATAGAAAAGTTTTAGCAGAAATGGCTATTTCTGATGCAGAAGGATTTGCTTCATTAGCTCAAATCGCTAAAGATAAAATTGCTTAATTTTTATAGAGTGTAGAAGAGTTACATTTGATTTTTTATAATTATTTGATGTAATTTGAATGTTATATATTTTATTTTTGAGTTGATATTTGAAAGATATAGGCAAGAATATAGAATACATATTAGTAGATGATGAATTTTAGATGATGAAAAAGAATATTTTTAATGGGTTATATCCGTACTAATATAACTTAATAAACTTAGTCCGTGAATACATATAAAGCCGCAGCTTTTTAGCTGCGGCTTTATTAATGTCAATAGTAATATTTTTACAATTTTTTTTAATGAATAAAAAAATAATAATATTTCGTAATTGCAGGAAACTTTATATGAAATTGTGTATATTGGCCATATTTCACTAAAATTTATTAAAAAAATTATATATTATAACATTGAAATTTTTTTTGTTATAAATAATTATTGGACTTTGCGGTGAAATGTGCAACATTCGGCTGTATTAGGTATACAATTTTTACTATACAAATTTTTTTTAATGATGTAAACTAATAATGCAAATAAAAATGCACAGGAGGATTAAACTATGGCAATATTAGTAACAGGTGGAGCAGGATATATCGGAAGTCATACTTGCGTAGAGTTATTACAGGCAGGTTATGAAGTTGTTGTTTATGATAATTTATCTAATTCTTCAGTTCAATCACTAGAAAGAGTTAAGAATATCACTGGAAAAGAAGTAAAATTTTATAAAGGTGATATACTAGATAGAAAAGGACTTGAAGAAGTATTTGAAAAAGAAGAAATAGATAGTTGTATTCATTTTGCAGGTTTGAAAGCTGTAGGTGAATCAGTTGAAAAACCATGGGAATATTATGAAAACAACATTACAGGTACATTGGTGTTAGTGGATGTTATGAGAAAACATAATTGCAAAAATATTATTTTCTCATCTTCTGCAACAGTATATGGAGATCCAAAACAAATTCCTATTACAGAGGAATGCCCCAAAGGACAGTGTACAAATCCTTATGGATGGACAAAGTCAATGCTTGAACAAGTGTTATCAGACATCCAAAAAGCAGATAATGAGTGGAATGTTATTTTATTAAGATATTTCAATCCAATTGGGGCTCATAAGAGCGGTACAATGGGTGAAAATCCAAACGGAATTCCAAACAACTTAATGCCATATATTACACAGGTTGCAGTTGGAAAATTAAAAGAATTAGGTGTATTTGGTAATGATTATGATACTCCAGATGGAACAGGAGTAAGAGATTACATACACGTGGTAGATTTGGCAAAAGGTCATGTAAAGGCATTAAATAAATTAAAAGAGAATGCAGGATTATCTATCTACAATTTAGGTACAGGTCATGGATATAGTGTTCTTGATATTGTTAAAAACTTTGAATTAGCAAATGGTATCAAGATTCCATATCAGATCAAACCAAGACGTTCAGGTGATATCGCTACTTGCTATTGTGACCCAACAAAAGCTGAAAAAGAATTAGGTTGGAAAGCTGAGAACGGAATTAAAGAGATGTGTGAAGATGCATGGAGATGGCAGAAGAATAATCCAAATGGATATGAAGATTAAGAATAAATAGTATATGAGTAAACAAAACGCCTAGAAAAGACAAATATGACAAATATCGTTTTGCTACCAAAGTATTAGTCAAAACAGTTATGTGTCGGATTGTAATTGTTTTTTTGGGCGTTTTTTGAAGATAAAAAATTTCAAAGAAAAATGAAAGATATAAGACTTTACTTTTTTGCTCAGTAATTATTATAAAGTTGTTTGAAATGATTAATTGTAAATAAAAAAACGCATAGAAAAAACTATGCGTTCTCTTATCGGGTTGGGCTATTCTATAAAAAAATAGCAACAGTTCGTACGGGAATCGAACCCGTGATTCCGCCTTGAGAGGGCGGCGTCTTAACCGCTTGACCAACGAACCGTTTAGAATTATATCACGTATTCAAAAAAAATGCAAGTATTTATTAAAAACAACTTGCTTTTTCTTATGTAAAGTGTTAATATATACAAAGAGAGTTATTTGTGTTGAGAGAGGATTATTCCTCTCTCAATTTATGTATTAGGCAAGTTCGTTCTATGTTGATACTAGAACGAACTTTTATGATGAAAAGAAAAGAGGTGCAAATAGTGTCGAGAAGCAAGAATTATGAAGATAAAACAACAGAATTAATTATGCCAATAGTTGAAAGAATGGGATTTGAACTAGTGGATGTTGAATTCGTAAAAGAAGGCAGCACCTGGTATTTAAGAGCTTATATTGATAAAGAAGGTGGAATTTCTGTTAATGATTGCGAAGCAGTTGCTCGTGAAATGAATGAAATCCTTGACAGAGAAGATTATATAGAAGAATCATATATATTTGAGGTGAGTTCACCTGGCTTAGGAAGACCATTAAAAAAAGAAAAAGATTATGTTCGTAATCTTAACAAGATGGTTGAAATTAGAACTTATCGTATGATAGAACGTAGAAAAGAATTTTCAGGAATATTAAAGGCATATGACAAGGATACAGTATCTATTGTTGAGGATGATAATGAAATAATTTTTAACAAGTCTGACATTGCCTTGATAAGAGAATATATCGACTTTTAGCATTAGATAACATATTTAGGAGGATATAAAAAATGAGTAATAACGAGTTATTAGATGCGTTAAATATATTAGTAAAGGAAAAAAATATTAGTAAGGAAACTCTTTTAGAGGCAATCGAAACATCTTTGATGACAGCTTGTAAGAATCATTTCGGTACATCTGAAAATGTAAAAGTTTTTATGAACCAAGAGACAGGAACATTCCATTGCTATCAGGCTAAAGAAGTAGTAGAAGAAGTCATGGATCCAGTTTGTGAGATTTCTTTAGCAGATGCACACAATATTGATGGTTCTTATGATCTTGGCGATATGGTTAATGTTGAAGTTAAATCAAAAGAGTTTGGTAGAATTTCAACACAAATTGCCAAAAATGTGATTTTACAAAAAATCAGAGAAGAAGAAAGAAAAGCCGTCTTCGATGAGTATTATAGTAAAGAAAAAGAAGTAGTAACAGGTGTTGTACAAAGATATCTTGGGAGAAGCGTTAGTATTAATTTGGGCAAAGCAGACGCAATTTTAACTGAGAATGAGCAGATTAAAGGAGAAGTATTTAATCCTACAGAAAGAATCAAGGTATATATTTTAGAAGTTAAAACAACAAATAGAGGACCTAAGATTTTAGTGTCTAGAACTCACCCAGAATTAGTTAAGAGATTATTTGAGTCAGAAGTGACTGAAGTAAAAGATGGTATCGTTGAAATTAAAGCAATTGCAAGAGAAGCTGGTAGCAGAACTAAAATTGCAGTTTATTCAAACAACCCAGATGTAGACCCAGTTGGTTCATGTGTTGGTATGAATGGCGCAAGAGTTAATTCAATTGTTGAAGAACTTCGAGGAGAAAAAATTGATATCATCACATGGAATGAAAATCCTGCAATTTTAATTCAAAATGCTTTAAGCCCAGCAAAAGTTATTTCAGTTATTGCTGATGATGAGGAAAAAACTGCAAAAGTTGTTGTTCCAGATTATCAATTATCACTTGCAATTGGTAAAGAAGGTCAGAATGCAAGATTAGCAGCTAGACTTACAGGATTTAAAATTGATATTAAGAGTGAAACACAGGCTAGAGAATCTGGTGATTTATTGGATTACGAACATGAGTATGAAGAAGAAAATGAATCAAATAATGAAGTGAATGACAGTTTTATAAATGAAAAATTAGATTCTGCTGACAGTTTTGATGAGGTTGATTCATTTGATGACTCTTTTAATGATGAATTCGAGGAGTAAAAATGGCAAATAAGAAGATACCTTTAAGAAGATGTGTAGGTTGTGGGGAAATGTTCCCTAAAAAAGATTTGATAAGAGTTATAAAAACTCCTGACGATGAAGTGGTTGTAGATATGACTGGAAAGAAAAATGGTAGAGGGGCATACATTTGTAATAATGTAGAATGTTTTACTAAGGCTAGAAAAAGTAAAGGCTTAGAGAAAACATTGAAGGCTTCTATTTCAAGTCATACATATGATTGTCTTGAAAAGGAGATAAGAGATGCAAAATAGAACAATTTCTATGATTGGAATTGCTGCAAAGGCTGGAAAGGTAGTAAGCGGAGAGTTTTCTACGGAAAAAGCTATAAAAGAGTTTAAGGCTTATCTGGTTATTGTAGCAAAAGATGCTTCTGATAATACAAAGAAAAAATTCAAAAATTCAACAGATTTTTATAAGGTGAAATATGTTGAATTATTTGACAAAGATGAATTGGGTCGATGTATTGGAAAAGAATTCAGAGCAAGTATTGCGGTTACTGATGAAAATTTAGCAAATGCAATACTTAAAACAATAGATTAAAAAATTGAATAATGGAGGTAGCTTATTATATGGCAAAAGTTAAAGTTCATGAACTTGCAAAAGAACTGAACATAAAATCAAAAGATATAATTGAAGCTTTAAAAGGTTCTAATTATGAAGTTAAGTCAGCTAATAGTTCGTTAGATGATGATGGTATTGCAGTTGTACATAAAAAATTTAAAGCCAATGCTAAGAATCAAGGCGAAGTAAAGGCTGTAATAAAAAATGATGCAAAAGCAGATGAGAGACCTAAGAAAAAAGCATCAATTTCAGCTGTTTATAATGCCCAATATAGTAAGGAAGGACGTCGTCAAGGTGGTAAAGAACCACGTAACGGCGAACCTAAGAGAGCTAATAAAATCAATAGAAAAAAAGAGCAAGCTAGACTTGAACAACATTCGATTATTAAACCACGTCCAGTAGGAGAGCGTGCTCTCAGACCTATTAGTGAACGAACAGCAAGTAGTAATGGAGACGAAGATTTGAAGAAAAATGTAAATAAGACGGATAATAAAGAACGTCAGCAACAAAAAAATAATAGAAACGACAGAGGCGATAGAAATAATTCTAACGCTAGTCGAAATGATAGAAATTCTCGAAACGATAGAAGAAATGAAAAAAACGGTGAGAGAAACAACGATAGAAGAAACGAAAAGAGAAATGACAGAGATTTCTCAAAGAATGGAAGAAGTTTTGAGGGCCGTGGCGATAGAAATAATAATCGTGGCGACAGAAATAATGACAGAAACAATGATAGAAATAACGACAGAAGAAATGATAGAAGAAACGATAGAAATAATGATAGAAGAAACGATAGAAGAAATGATAGAGATTCTTCTAACAATAGGAATGATCGTTTTAGTAAATCAAGTTTTTCTAAAGATGTTATGCCTGCAGTAGAAGAAAGTGGAAAAGAGACAAGAAATCGTAATAATAAGAGAAACAATAACAACAACTCTAGAAGAGATCACGATAAACTTGGTAAGAAAAAAGAAAACTATGTAAACTTAGAAAAACATGGTGGCAAGAAAAAACCTCAACCACAACCAAAGAAGGAAGACGAAGATGTAATCAAAACAATAGTGTTACCTGATAATCTTACAATTAGAGAGTTAGCAGATAAGATGAAAGTTCAGCCAGCAACTATTATTAAGAAATTATTCTTAAAAGGTGAGATGGTTACAGTTAATCAAGATGTAGATTTTGATAAAGCTGAAGAAATTGCACTTGAGTTCAACTGTATTTGTGAACATGAGGTTAAGGTAGATGTTATCGCTGAGTTATTAAAAGAATCTGAGGAAGATCCAGCAAAATTAATACCAAGAGCTCCTGTTGTATGTGTAATGGGACACGTCGATCATGGTAAGACATCATTACTTGACGCTATTAGATCTACTAGAGTAACAGATAAAGAAGCTGGTGGAATCACACAGCACATCGGTGCATCAGTAGTTCCAATTAATGGACATGATATCACTTTCCTTGACACACCAGGACATGAAGCATTTACTGCAATGCGTATGCGTGGCGCTAATTCTACAGATATTGCTGTATTAGTTGTAGCAGCAGATGATGGTGTAATGCCACAGACTGTTGAAGCTATCAATCACGCTAAAGCAGCTGGTGTAGAAATTATTGTTGCTGTTAATAAGATGGATAAACCAAGTGCTAACATTGAAAAAGTTAAACAAGAATTAGCTGAATATGAATTAATTCCTGAAGATTGGGGTGGAAGTACTATTTTCTGCCCAGTTTCCGCAAAATCAGGAGAAGGTATCACTAATTTATTAGAGATGATTTTATTAACAGCTGAGGTACTTGAGTTAAAAGCTAACCCAGATAGAAATGCTAGAGGTATTGTTATCGAGGCTCAATTAGATAAAGGTAGAGGTTCTGTTGCAACTGTATTAGTTCAAAAGGGAACATTACATGTTGGAGATCCTATCGCTTGCGGATGCAGTTATGGTAAGGTTCGTGCTATGATTAATGATAAGGGAGAAAGAGTTAAAGTTGCAGGACCATCTCAACCTGTTGAAATTTTAGGATTAAACAATGTACCTGAAGCTGGTGATATTTTCGTATGTATGGATAATGAAAAAGAAGCAAAATCATTTGCTGATACATTCATCGCAGAAGGAAAGAATAAATTACTTGAAGAGACTAAATCTAAGATGTCATTAGATGACTTGTTCTCACAAATTCAATCAGGTAATATGAAAGAGTTAGCAATTGTTGTAAAAGCAGATGTTCAAGGTTCTGTTGAAGCAGTAAAACAGTCATTGGTTAAATTATCAAATGATGAAGTGATTGTTAAGGTTATTCATGGTGGTGTTGGTGCTATCAATGAATCTGATGTTATTCTTGCATCTGCATCAAATGCAATTATCATCGGATTTAATGTAAGACCAGATCCAATTGCTAAAGCTACAGCTGATAGAGAAGGTGTAGATGTTAGATTATATAAAGTTATTTATAGTGCAATTGAAGACGTTGAAGCAGCTATGAAGGGTATGTTAGATCCAGTATATGAAGAAAAAGTTATTGGACATGCTGAAATCAGACAAATCTTTAAGGCATCAGGAATTGGTAATATTGCTGGTTCATATGTATTAGATGGTTGTTTTGAAAGAGGATGTAAAGTTAGAATTTCTCGTGAAGGAAACCAGATATTTGAAGGTGATTTAGCTTCACTTAAGAGATACAAGGATGATGTTAAAGAAGTTAAGGCTGGATTTGAATGTGGTCTTGTATTTGATGGATTCAATGAAATTAAAGAATTAGATGTTGTTGAAGCATATAAAATGGTAGAGGTACCACGTTAATTTTCATAGGAGAAGCGAATGAGAAAAAACAGTATAAAAAATATTAGGATTAATGAAGAAGTTATGAGAGAGTTAAGTAACATTATTCGAAATGAAATAAAAGATCCTAGGATAAATCCTTTTACAAGTATTGTTGCTGTTGAGGTTGCCCCTGATTTAAAAACAGCAAAGGCTTATATTAGTGTATTAGGAGATGAAAAATCTCAAGAAGATACAATGGCTGGTCTAAAATCGGCAGAAGGTTTTGTTAGAAAAAAATTAGCTAAAAATATTAATCTTAGAAATACACCTGAGATTAAATTTATTTTGGATCAATCGATTGAGTATGGCGTAAATATGTCTAGAAAAATTGATGAAATAAATAATAATATTTAGCATGTATTAAAGGTCTAGGGAGAAGTTGTTTTTCTGTCTAGATCTTTTTTGTTAAAAAAAAGATAGGAGTCAAATTGATAAAAGATGAATATTGATGAGATTCTAAAAGGAAAAAAACACATTGGAATAGCTGGACACGTTAATCCGGATGGGGATTGTATTGGTGCAAGCCTAGCATTGTATAATTACATAGACGAAAAATATCAAGATGCTGAAGTTGATGTTTATCTTGAACCGATTCCAAATATTTTCAAGTTTTTAAATAAAGCAGATAGAATTAAAAGTAAGATTGAAGAAAAAGTGTATGAGCAGAGTACGTATGATTTATTTATTGCTGTGGATTGCGGTTCAATCGATAGATTAGGAAAATTTGAAGGATTATTTTCTACAGCAAAGGAAACGCTGTGTATTGACCATCATGTTACCAATAATAATTATGCTGATAATGTATATGTAGTACCAGAAGCAAGTTCAACTTGTGAATTGATATTTGATTTGATTGGTGATGCAAACGTATCAAAAAATGCTGCAGAATGTATTTATACTGGAATAATTCATGATACTGGAGTGTTTCAGTATAAATGTACATCAGAAAAAACTATGAATATAGCAGGAAAACTAATGAAAAAAGGTATTAACTATACGAAAATAATAGATGATACATTTTATACGAAGACATTCAACCAAAATAAGATATTAGGAAAAGCATTAATAGATAGTGAGTTACATTTAGATGGAAAATGTGTTTCTTCAATCATAAGTCAAGTGGATATGAAAAAATATAATGTTTTACCAAAACATTTAGATGGAATCATTAATCAATTGCGTGTAACAAAGGATATTGAGGTTGCCATTTTTTTATATGAAATTGAAGAAAAAAAATATAAGGCAAGTTTACGTTCAAATGGATTGGTAGATGTTTCAAAAATAGCTATAACATTTGGTGGTGGTGGACATGTAATGGCTGCTGGTTTTTCCTTGGAAAAGGAACCGCATATAATAATTAATGATATTATTGAGGAAGTTTGTAAACAATTGCAAACTTAGTGGAGGTTATATGATCAACGGAATTATCAACATATATAAAGAAAAAGGGTTTACGTCGTTTGATGTTGTTGCAAAAATGAGAGGTATCTTTCATCAAAAGAAAATTGGACATACAGGAACTCTAGATCCTGATGCAGAAGGAGTTTTACCTGTTTGCTTGGGAAAAGCTACTAAAGTGTGTGATTTATTAACTGATACTGATAAAGAATATAGAGCGGTTTTACTTTTAGGAAAAGATACAGATACTCAAGATATTTCGGGAAAAGTTTTGAAAGAATCTACAGTTGAAGTTGAAAAAATAGAAGTAGAAGAAGCTATAAAAAGTTTTGTTGGAGATTATGCACAGATACCACCGATGTATTCTGCATTAAAGGTTAATGGCCAAAAATTAGTAGATTTGGCTCGTAAGGGAATTGAGGTAGAGAGAAAACCTAGAAATGTTGTCATAAATTATATAAAAATAGAAAAAATCGAGTTGCCTAGAGTCGTAATGACAGTGGGATGCTCAAAAGGAACATATATCAGAACACTGTGTAAAGATATAGGCGATAAATTAGGATGTTTTGGCTGCATGGAAGAATTAGTCAGAACACAAGCGGCAGGTTTTAAACTAAATAATGCAATAAAATTGACTGATTTAGAAGAACTTGTAGCAAAGGATGAATATAAAAAGTATATAGTTCCTATAGATTCGGTACTTGGTGATTTTCCTAAATTACAAACAAATAAAGAGTCACAAAAATTTGTTTGCAATGGAAATAAGTTGTCACAAAATAATTTACAAAAAAGTGAAGTTGTTTTTAAGGGTGATACAAGTTATAGGGTATACGATTTTGAAAATAATTTTATTGGAATTTATAAATATATTGAAGAGGATGAAATTTTAAAACCAGTTAAGTTGTTTTTTCTGTAAATAGTAAAATTAAACTTTGGTTTTATGTAGCATGAGGAAATGATTATGGAGTATATAAAAGAAACTACAGATTTTAAGATTGATTATAATACAGCAATTACTCTGGGAAAATTTGATGGCTTGCATAAAGGACATGAGTTGCTAATTGAAAATCTAATAAGAATAAGCAATGAAAAAAATTTCAAATCAGTGGCATTTACATTTGATATTCCACCGGTAAAGCTTGTAAATGATAGTAAGACGTCAAATAATAAAGTTATAACTACTAATAATGAAAAACATTTTATTTTTGAACAGACAGGTCTTGATTATTTGATAGAATGTCCTTTCAAGAAAGAAATAATGATGATGCAGCCAGTAGATTTTATTGAATGGATGGTTAACTCTCTTAATGTTAAGTATTTTATTGTTGGAGAGGATTTTAGATTTGGTTACAAGAGACAAGGTGATTTTAGAACACTTAAAGAATATTCAAAAAAATATAATTATGAGGTATTGGTTATAAAAAAAATAAAAGATAACCAAAGAGATATTAGTAGTACTTATATAAGGGAGGAAATTCTTGCAGGTAATATTGAAAAAGCAAATGCTCTTTTAGGATATGAGTTTTTTGTAAAAAGTAAGATTGTTCAGGGAAATAAAATTGGCAGGACAATTGGAATTCCAACTATTAATATGATATTACCTGAAAATAAAATTCTTCCACCTAATGGTGTTTATATTACTGCTGTAAATGTTGACGATAAATGGTATAGAGGGGTTACTAATGTGGGGAAAAAACCTACTATATCTGACAATAATCCAATAGGAATAGAAACATATATTATTGATTTTTGTCAAGACGTTTATGGAAAAGAGGTTTATATAAGCTTTTTGAGTCATATCAGAGAAGAAAGAAAATTTGCATCTATTGATGAACTAAAACAACAAATGACGGCAGATATAGAAATTGCGAAAAAATGGTAATTATTAAATTTACTAAACTTTAGTTTTCATATTTACTTATTATAGGAAATATGATATACTAATTTAGTATTTGATGCTTATATTCGGTGAGAGGAGACTCCGACCTTTTGCTGAGTACTAGCAATTATTATTTTTTAGGAGGATTATACAATGATCGCAAAAGAAAAAAAACAAGCTATTATTAACGAATATGGAAGAACAGCTAACGATACAGGTTCTCCAGAAGTTCAAATTGCAATTCTTTCAGCAAGAATTTCAGAATTAACAGAACACTTAAAAGTTAATCCAAAAGATCATCACTCAAGAAGAGGTATGTTAAAAATGATCGGTAAAAGAAGAGGTCTTTTATCATACTTAAAAGAAATCGATATTGAAAGATATCGTTCATTAATCGAGCGTTTAGGATTAAGAAAATAATAGTTTAGAATTTGCAGAGTGGAGTTTTTTGAAATTCCGCTCTGTTTTTCATGTAAATATAAAATTCAAGCACGTACAGAGAAGCATCCGAGACCACTGAATAGTGTAGGATAATGGCGTTTTTGAGCCTATTTTATTCAGTAGTTTCGGTTATACTGTTACGTGAAAAAGAGAAGGAGACTTATAATATGTACAAGAGTTATTCATTAGAGTTAGGTGGCAGAACACTAACTGTTGATATTGGAAGAGTATGCGCACAAGCTAATGGTGCAGCTTTATTAAAATATGGAGAGACAACAGTCTTATCTACAGCTACAGCATCTGATAAGCCAAGAGATGGAATTGATTTCTTCCCATTAAGTGTTGAATATGAAGAAAAAATGTATTCAGTTGGTAAAATTCCAGGCGGATTTAATAAAAGAGAGGGTAAAGCATCTGAGAATGCTGTTTTAACATCTCGTGTAATTGATAGACCTATGCGCCCATTATTTCCAAAGGATTACCGAAATGACGTAACATTAAATAATATGGTTATGTCAGTTGATCCAGAATGTCGTCCAGAATTAGTTGCAATGATAGGATCAGCATTAGCAACATCTATTTCAGATATTCCATTTGCAGGTCCATGTGCTATGACACAGCTTGGAATGGTTGATGGAGAGTTTATTGTTAATCCTTCACAGGAACAGTGGGATAATGGCGATTTAAAACTAACAGTTGCTTCTACTTCTAAAAAAGTTATCATGATTGAAGCTGGTGCTAATGAGATTCCAGAAGAAAAAATGATTGAAGCAATTTATAAATGTCATGATATCAATCAAAAAGTTATTGAATTTATTAATATGATTGTTTCTGAAATTGGAAAAGAGAAACATGAATATGAGAGTTGTGCAGTTCCAGAGGAATTATTTGCAAAAATCAAAGAAATTGTTCCACCAGCAGAAATGGAAGAAGCGGTATTTACTGATGAAAAACAGGTTAGAGAAGAAAATATTAAAGAAATTACAGCTAGATTAGAAGAAGCATTTGCTGAAAATGAGGAATGGTTGGCTGTATTATCAGAGGCTATTTATCAATATGAGAAGAAAACTGTTCGTAAGATGATTTTAAAAGATCATAAACGTCCTGATGGTCGTGCAATTGAACAGATTAGACCATTAGCTTCAGAAGTTGATTTAATTCCTAGAGTACATGGATCAGCTATGTTTACTAGAGGACAAACACAAATTTGCGATGTTGTAACACTTGCGCCATTATCTGAAGTTCAAAAGATTGATGGTTTAGATGCGAATATTACATCAAAGAGATATATGCATCATTACAATTTCCCAGCTTATTCAGTTGGTGAAACTAAAGTGTCAAGAGGTCCAGGAAGACGTGAAATTGGTCATGGAGCATTAGCTGAGAGAGCCTTATTACCAGTTTTACCAAGTGTTGAAGAATTCCCATATACTATTAGAGCGGTTTCTGAAACATTTGAATCAAACGGTTCAACATCAATGGCATCAACATGTGCTTCATGTATGGCATTAATGGCTGCAGGTGTTCCAATTAAATCAATGGTAGCTGGTATCTCATGTGGTTTAGTTACTGGTGAAACTGATGATGATTTTGTAGTTCTTACTGATATTCAAGGACTTGAAGATTTCTTTGGAGACATGGATTTTAAAGTAACAGGTACTCATAGTGGTATTACTGCAATTCAGATGGATATTAAGATTCATGGTTTGACAAGAGAAATTGTTGAACAGGCTATTTCGAGAACAAGAGAAGCTAGATTATATATTATGGATGAAGTGATGAGTAAGGCCATTGCAGAACCAAGAAAAACTGTAAATGAGTATGCACCAAAGATTGAACAGATTTCAATTGATCCTTCAAAGATTGGTGATGTTGTTGGACCAAAAGGCAAAACAATAAATGAGATTATTGCTAGAACAGATGTAAAAATTGATATTTCTGAAGAAGGTAATGTTTCAATTTGTGGAACAGATGGTGTAATGATTAATTATGCTATGGAAATGATTAGAATTATTGCTTCAGATTTCACAAAAGGACAGATTCTAACAGGTAAGGTTACAAGTATAAAGGAATTTGGTGCTTTTGTTGAGTTTGCTCCAGGTAAGGAAGGAATGGTTCATATTTCTAAGATTACTGATAAACGAATTAACCACGTTGAGGATGTCTTGACTCTTGGTGATGAAGTAACTGTGATTTGTTTAGGAAAAGATAAGATGGGTAGAATTTCATTCTCAATCAAAGATGTCCCAGAAGAAGAAAGATAATTTTAGAGTAATGTTTGATTAATAATGCATACGAATTGAAGTTGTAATTCGTATGCATTGCAGTAAAACTACGTAATTATAGTCTTAATTACGTAGTTTTTTAAATATTTCAGTTGGTATTTTTTTACTTGCGTTAAAAATGTAAATCCTTTACAATGAAAAATTGAAAGAGGTGGCTTGTTTGAAAAAAATTCTGAATAAAATATTTGGCATATTAACATTAACTTTATTATCCATTGTTATTCAGTTAAATTGGATAGTTCTCTGGGTTTATGTTTTAGAAGAGAGATATAAATATGTAAGCATTGGTGCACATGTTATGGCTATAATAATTGCATTTATTGTTTTAAATAAAAAAACGCAAGTATACAATAAAATGTCATGGATGTTGTTTATAGTATTAGTCCCTATTTTAGGTTGTATGTGCTATTTCATTTTTGGACGATCAGAACTAACTAAAAAGACTCGCGAAAAATTAAGTAAGACTCATAACTATTATAAGAAGTTTTTAATGGGAGAAAAGTCTGATGCAGAGCTTCTAAAGTTAAGAGACAGTAAAAATGCGTATAAGTTAGCTAAATACATGAAAAACTACGGACATTATCCAATTTATAAATCTGATGAGGCGAAGTATTATTCGAACATTAGAGAATTGTTCGAGGAGATGCTTTTGGATATTGACAAGGCTCAAAAATTTGTTTTTATAGAGTTTTTCATAGTAGATAAAGGGTATATGTTAGATAGACTTATGGATATCTTGAAAAAAAAGATAAAACAGGGTGTGGAAGTAAGATTTATCTATGATGATATTGGCTGTATAAATACTATGAAAACAAAAGATTGGAAAGAATTGTCAAAATTTGGAATTCAATTCGCTCAATTTAATAAATTCAAACCAATTGTTTCTGTTGTTATGAATAATAGAGACCATAGAAAAAATGTTATCATTGATGGAAAAATTGCATATACAGGTGGATTTAATTTGGCAGATGAGTATATTAATAGAGTAGAACGCTTTGGCTATTGGAAAGATGCAGGGATTAAATTTACAGGTAAAGCAGTTGTGAATTCTACGGTTATGTTTTTAGAAATGTGGAATTTTATTAAAGAGACATTGGAAGATCCTACAGAGTATATTGAATTTTCAAAGAGCAAATTAGAGTCTTATAATAAGATTGAGAATAGAAAAGAAGATGCTTTTCTTTTACCATATGCAGATTCGCCATTAGACTATGAAACGGTTGGAGAAAATGTTTATCTTAACGTTATAAATAATGCAAAAAAATATGTATATATTTTTACACCATATTTAATTATTGATTCAGAAATGAATAAGGCTTTAGTAAATGCTGCTAAGAGTGGTGTTGATGTTAGGATTATTACACCAGGTATTCCAGACAAAAAAATGGTATTTTTAGCAACTCAATCATCGTATGAACCTCTAATTGAAGGCGGAGTAAAGATTTTTCAATATAGTCCGGGATTTGTTCATGCAAAATGTTGTATTTGTGATGGCAAATATGGTGTTGTAGGTACTATAAATTTTGATTTTAGAAGCTTTTTTTTGCATTATGAAAGTGCTGTTTTAATGTATAAGTGTAGTGCTATAGAACATTTAAAACAGGATTTTATTGAAACTTTTGCTGTATGTGATAAAGTTACACTAGAATTTACAAAGAGAAGAGATTATTGTATTAGATTTTTACAAAGTATTTTGAGGGCTTTTGCTCCATTGCTATAGTTAATTTGGGCAATAATACAAAAATAATGTGAAAGCAATAGAAGAAATAAAGTAAAAGCAATAGAAATAATAATGAAAAAAACAAATTACAAGTAATGTAAAATAAAGTAACAAACAAGGAGATTTTATTCCATGGAAATGACAGTAAAATTACAAGTCTTCGAAGGACCACTAGACTTGCTTTTATATCTTTTAGAAAAAAATAAAGTAAATATATATGATATTCCAATTGTGGAGATTACTGATCAATACATGGAGTATATCGATGAAATGCGTCAAAGAGATCTTGAGGTAATGAGTGAATTTTTAGTGATGGCAGCAACTTTATTGTCAATTAAGGCAAAAATGCTTTTACCCAAAAAGAAAAATGAAGATGAGGAAGAAGTTGATCCTCGTGAAGAATTAGTTCAGCAGTTGTTAGAGTATAAGATGTATAAATATATGGCATATGAATTAAAAGATAGGCAGATTGATGCTGAAAAATCGATGTATAAAAAACCAACTATTCCAGAAGAAGTAAAAAGTTATGAAGAACCAGTCAATCTTGACGAATTGGTGAAAGGAATAACATTACAAAAGTTAAATAAGATTTTTAAAGATGTTATGAAAAAGCAGGTCGATAAAGTTGACCCAATTAGATCGAAATTTGGAAAGATTGAAAAAGAAGAGTTTTCATTAGAAGAAAAGATGTTATATGTCGAGAATTATGCATTGAATAGATCGAAATTCAGCTTTAAGAATCTTTTAGAGGAACAAAGTTCGAAAACAGAGATTATTGTAACTTTTTTAGCAATTTTAGAATTGATGAAAAGTGGAAAGATATATATTTCTCAGGAAGAGATATTTGGAGATATTTGTATTGAATCTAAGATTTATACTAAAGAGAAGAAGAATTTTGAGGTTAATATTATAAATCCTGATACCAAGAAATATGATAGGGATAAGTATGAAGTTGACATTAATTCTTCAGATGTTAATAATATATCTACTGAAATATCAAAAAATATTACTACAGAAATTACTAATGATGATGTACTAGAAGACACGAAAACTTTTGAATAATAGAGAGGATTTATAATCATGAAAAAAAATTATAAAGCCATTATAGAAGCTATTTTATTTACAATTGGAGAATCAGTTGAATTATCAAAAATCTCTAAAGCAATCGATTTAAGCGAAGAGGAAACTCAGAACATTATAGAAGAAATGAAAAAAGATTTAGAGAGTGAAGATAGAGGAATTACAATTGTTAAATTAGAAAATTCATATCAGATGTGTACTAAAACGCAGATGTATGATTATTTAATTAAGATTGCTAAGCAACCCAAAAAAAGAGTACTATCAGATATTTTATTAGAAACATTATCAATTATAGCATATAAACAACCAGTTACGAGAGCGGAAATTGAAAAAATCAGGGGTGTATCCTGTGAACATGCTATAAGTAAATTGATAGAGTATAATTTGGTGTCTGAGTTAGGAAGGCTTGATGCACCAGGAAGACCATTACTTTTTGGAACTACTGAAGAGTTTTTAAGAGTTTTTGGAGTAAAATCATTAAATGAACTTCCAATTTTGAATCAGGTTCAAATAGAAGAATTTAAACAAGAAGCGGAAAAAGAAATGCAAATTCAATTAGATATTTAGCGCTTTCTATTTTATGAGGCAAATTCACACAAAATTAAAGTGATGAATTTGCTTTTTTTTGTATAAAGGAATTCATTTATAAAAAAATAAAGTAAGTGTAAGAAATTAAGATGAAACTGGAAATATATTTCTATAAATATAATGTCAGAATATACTATTAATTTCTTTAAAATACGTCATTAATTATACTATTGAAAAAAAAGCATTAAAATTATATAATTAAAGCATCAAAATTATATAAAATGTATGGAGGAAGTGTAATGAGTAGCGAAAATTATAACGTCGCAGTGCGTCGAATAAATAAAGTTATTGATGAAAATAGCTTTGTTGAAATAGGTGCTTTAGTAACATCTCGTAACACAGATTTTAATATTAACTGTGAAAAAACACCATCTGATGGTGTAATAACGGGATATGGTTTGATTGATGGAAATTTGGTATATGTGTATAGCCAAGATGCAAGTGTTTTAAATGGTTCAATAGGTGAAATGCATGCAATAAAAATCTGTAAGCTGTATGAAATGGCTTTGAAAATGCGTGCTCCAATTATAGGATTTATTGATAGTGTTGGAGTAAGATTGCAAGAATCGGTTGATGCTTTAGAGGCAATTGGAAAAATTATTTCAATGCAGTCTAAATGTAAAGGAATTATTCCACAATATTTAGCTGTTTTCGGAAGATGTGCAGGGGTCATGACAACTGTTGCAGGTATGTCAGATTTTGTGTTTGCTGATGAAAAGGTTGAGTTTTTTTTGAATTCACCTGATGCAATTATAAACAACTATAAAGAAAAAAAGAATACTGCTTGTCCAATTTATCAAGCTGAAAATAACGGAATAATTGATAAAGTGGAAGATGAAGAATCAATTTATCATGATATTAGACAAATGATTGGCTTCTTGCCATTAAACAATGAAAGTGATATTTATATTGGAGAAGGTACCGATGATTTGAATAGATTATGTACAAATATTTCAGATCATGTTGAATATGGACATAATTTAGTTGAAGAAATAGCGGATGATAACATATTTTTTGAAACTAAAACTCTTTTTGCAAAGAATGTTGTAACAGGATTTATTCAGTTAAATGGAATGGTTGTAGGAACAATTGCAAATAATATTGCAAATTTAGATGAAGAGGGAAAAAATATAAATAGATTTGATGGAAAACTGACGGCAGAATTGTGTGAAAAAATGTCTGATTTTATTGAATATTGTTCAAATTTTTCAATTCCAATTTTAACAATATCAAATACAAATGGCATTAAGGCAGATTTGTATAATGAATCAAATTTTACAAGATGTATATTGAAAGTTGTAAAAGAGTTGACTAGGTCAGATGTGCCAAAAATTAATCTTATAACAGACAAGTGCTTTGGAAGTCCTTATATTTATATGAATTCAAAGGCTCTTGGCTCTGATATAGTTTTAGCATGGGAAGGTGCAAAAGTTGGAACTATGGATGCAGACATGGCTGTTAAGATAATGTATTCAAATGAAGATTCAGCAACATTAAACGAGAAGAAGGAAGAATATAGTTCTCTTCAGAACGATGCTGTTTCAGCAGCTAGAAGGGGTTATATTGATAAAATAATTAAGCCTGATGAAACAAGAAAATATTTGATTGCGTTTTTTGAAATGTTGTATACAAAAAACACATTTTAAGAGAAAAATCGAGGTAATCAAATGTTAAGAATAAACAAGAAAGGTGAGCTGAAAATGAAAAAAAGATTACTTATTTTCGTTACAATGATTATTATGATGTTCTCTTTTTGTGCTTGTGAATTTCAGGATGAAAAATCGACAAACTACAATGGCTATTCATATAATGATTTGAAAAATCAGGGAATAACAATACTTTCTGAAGTAAATAAAATTGTTGATCAGGGTAATTTAAGTGAACTTGAGAAAAGTGGACAATTAAGTGGAAGTGTTTTAGAATCTGCAAAAAAATGGAAAGAAATGAAAGACAAGTACGGAGAATCTAAAGAAATTGGAGATTTTCATATTTCAAAGGCAGGAGATACTCTTACTACGAAGTATACTTTAAGGACATCAAAAAGAGATATAGAGTATCAAGTGATTTATGATTATAATACAATGAAACTTAAAGATTTTTCATTTAATCCAATTTATTCTTTAGGAGAAAAATTAAAGAGTGCAGGTAGAAATACAATTGTTTCAGTACTAATTGTGTTTGCAATGCTTACAGTTATAAGCATAATAATATCTTGTTTTAAATTTCTTGGTGATAAACCAAAGAAGGATAAAGAATCTATTTCACAACCAGTTGAGCAAGAAGTTTTTGAAGATAAAGAAGATTTGATTGAAGATACAGAGTTAGTTGCTGTAATTGCAGCTGCTATTGCTTCATATGAACAAATTCCTACAAATGATTTTGTAGTAAGGAAAATAAAGAGACGTTAAAAATTTTGATTTTAGGAGGATTAAAAAAAATGAAGAATTATACAATTACAGTTAATGGAAACGTATATGATGTGACTGTAGAGGAAAAAGGTGAATGTGCGGTTATAAATAGAACAAGTAATAGACCAACTGTTAAAGCTACTAAAACAGCACCAACAGAAAAACCAAGAGCAACTGGAGCAGGAAGTGTAAAAATTGATGCAAAAGCGGCTGGTAAAGTATTTAAAATTGAAAAAAATGTATCAGACTCAGTAAAAGCAGGAGATACTGTATTGATATTAGAAATAATGAAAATGGAAACTCCAGTAGTTGCTCCATGTGATGGAACAGTAGCTAGTATTGACGTAAAAGTTGGAGATCAGGTTGAAGTTGGTGCAATTTTAGCTACATTAAACGAATAATATGTAAGGGGGAAAAATTGTGAATAATCTTGGCGATATTTTAAATAATTTATTACATCAAACCGCCTTTTTTAACCTTACTGTTGGCAATTACATAATGATATTAATAGCATGTGTTTTACTTTATTTTGCTATAAAAAAAGAGTATGAGCCATTGTTATTAGTACCTATTGCATTTGGAATGCTGTTGGTTAATATTTATCCGGATATTATTTTGAATCCAGCAAATTCAAAAAATGGTACAGGCGGATTATTATATTATTTTTACCAGTTAGATGAATGGTCTATACTACCTTCGTTGATTTTCTTAGGTGTTGGAGCAATGACGGACTTTGGCCCATTAATTGCTAATCCAATTAGTTTTTTATTAGGAGCAGCAGCACAATTTGGTATATTTGGTGCTTATTTCTTTGCAATTGCATTAGGGTTTAATGACAAGGCAGCAGCAGCGATTTCAATCATAGGAGGAGCTGATGGACCAACATCTATTTTCCTTGCCGGAAAGTTGGGACAGTCTTCTTTGATGGGACCGATCGCCGTCGCGGCATATTCATATATGTCACTTGTTCCATTGATTCAACCACCAATTATGAGGTTACTTACAACAGAAGAAGAAAGAAAAATTCATATGGAAAATCTTAGACCGGTAAGTAAAAGAGAAAAAATTATATTTCCAATTGTTGTAACAATTATTGTATGTTTGCTATTACCTACAACAGCACCATTAGTTGGTATGTTAATGTTAGGAAATTTATTTAGAGAAAGTGGTGTAGTTAGACAACTTCAGGAGACAGCTTCAAATGCTTTAATGTATATCGTTGTAATTTTACTAGGTACTTCAGTAGGTGCAACAACAAGTGCTGAATCATTTTTAAATCTTGATACAATTAGAATTGTATTATTAGGTTTAATAGCATTCGGTATAGGTACAGCTGCGGGGGTATTATTTGGAAAATTATTATGTTTTATTACAAAAGGAAAGATAAATCCATTAATTGGCTCTGCAGGAGTATCAGCCGTTCCGATGGCAGCAAGACAATCTCAAAAAGTTGGTGCAGAAGCTGATCCAACTAATTTCTTGTTAATGCATGCAATGGGACCAAACGTTGCTGGTGTTATTGGAACCGCTATTGCAGCAGGTTGCTTTATGGCAATTTTTGGAATTAACTAATCTTTAGGAGGAGAAAATGGAAACTAAAACAAATAAAAAAGTTAAAATAACAGAAACAATACTAAGAGATGCTCACCAGTCAATGATTGCAACAAGAATGACAACAGAGCAGATGTTACCTATTGTTGAAAAAATGGATCAGGTTGGATATCATGCTGTGGAATGTTGGGGTGGAGCCACATTTGATGCCTGTTTAAGATTTTTAAAAGAAGATCCTTGGGACCGTCTAAGAAAATTAAGAGATGGATTTAAGAATACAAAATTACAAATGTTATTCCGTGGACAAAATATTTTAGGTTATCGTCCATATGCAGATGATGTTGTTGAATATTTTGTGAAAAAATCAATAGCAAACGGAATTGATATTATTCGAATTTTCGATTGCTTTAATGATTTGAGAAACTTACAGACAGCTGTTGATGCAACAAATAAAGAAAAAGGTCATGCTCAAGTCGCTCTTTCATATACTTTAGGTGATGCATATACTCTAGATTATTGGAAGGAAATAGCAAAAAGGGTAGAAGATATGGGAGCTAATTCATTGTGTATTAAAGATATGGCTGGATTATTGGTACCTTATAAAGCGGATGAGTTAGTTAGAGCATTGAAAGAAACCGTTGAGATTCCAATTGAATTGCATACTCATTATACATCTGGGGTTGCTTCTATGACACTTCTTAAGGCGGTAGAAGCAGGATGTGACATTATAGATACAGCCATGTCGCCATTTGCACTTGGAACATCTCAACCGGCAACTGAAGTTATGGTTGAAACTTTAAAAGGTTCGCAATATGATACTGGATTAGATCAAAAAAAATTAGCAGAAATTGCTGATTATTTTAGAACGATAAGAGAAGATTCTTTGCAATCAGGTTTGCTAAATCCAAAAGTTCTAGGTGTTAATATTAAGACTCTTTTATATCAGGTGCCAGGCGGAATGTTATCAAATTTGCTTTCACAATTAAAGGAGCAAGGAGCTGAAGATAAGTATGAAGAGGTTCTTGCTGAAGTCCCTAGAGTACGAAAAGACTTAGGAGAGCCACCACTAGTAACTCCTTCATCCCAAATAGTTGGAACACAGGCAGTATTCAATGTTTTGATGGGAGAAAGGTATAAAGTAGCTACAAAAGAGACAAAAGACGTATTAATGGGAAAATATGGTAAAACTGTTAAACCATTTAATCAAGAAGTTGTTGATAAAGTACTAAGTGAAGAAGAAAAAGCAAATACAATTACTTGTAGACCTGCTGACTTAATTGAACCAGAATTAGCAACTATTGAGAACGAAATGAAACAATGGAAACAGCAAGATGAAGATGTATTGTCATATGCTCTATTTCCACAAGTTGCAACTGATTTCTTCAAATATAGACAAGCACAGCAAAAAGGCGTGGATGAAAAAGTTGCCGATACAAAATCAGGATCATATCCTGTTTAAGAATTAAATATTAGTATATTGGGTTCTCCTTGAGTAGGAAAAAGACTATGTTTTATTCTGCTTAAGGAGATTTTTATGTGTAAAATTGCCCCTTTTTAAAACGAGAAAAATTTGATATAATTAACATCAAATGATTATAAAGAGTGGGAAGTAAATGTATGAGTGCAAAAAACGAATTATTAAATAGGATTAATAATTCATACAATAGTATGAGTAAAGGCCAAAAGATTCTTGCAACATATATAACAGACAATTATGATAAAGCTGTGTTTTTAACTGCTGCAAAGCTTGGAGAAACAGTAGGCGTTTCAGAATCAACGGTTGTTAGATTTGCAATGCATCTTGGCTATAAGGGCTATCCAGAGTTCCAAAAATCTTTAGAAGAATTAGTTCGAAATAAGTTGAATTCAATTCAAAGAATGGAAGTAACATACGGAAGAATTAGTCAATCAGAGATTCTACAATCAGTTCTGCAATCTGATGCTGAAAAAATAAAAAACACAATAGAAAGAATCGATTCAAATGCATTTGAGATAGCAGTAGATACTATTTTGGCGGCTAAAAATATATATGTTGTTGGAATTAGAAGTTGTGCGCCTTTAGCGAGTTTTTTATCTTTTTATCTTAATCTAATTATTGATAATGTTCATCTATTACAGACTAGTAGCTCAAGTGAATTATTTGAGCAAATGGTAAGAATTGATCAAGATGATGTAATTATTGGAATTAGTTTTCCTAGATATTCAATGAGAACATTAAAGGCTTTAGAGTTTGCAAATAAAAGGAATGCAAAGGTTATTACTATAACTGATAGTGTACATTCGCCAATGAATTTATATTCATCATGTAATTTAATTGCAGACAGTGATATGGCATCAATCGTTGATTCATTAGTAGCGCCTTTGAGTGTTATAAATGCGTTAATTGTTGCATTATGTATGAAAAAACAAAAAGAAGTTGCTAAGACATTGACAATGTTAGAAGATATTTGGAATGAATATCAGGTATATGAGAACGATGAAATTGATTTGTTAGATGATAAAGTTAAATTAAGATATGCAAAATTAGGAGATATTAACAATGAGTAAAGTACTTGTAGTTGGTGGTGGACCGGCAGGTATGTTTGCAGCTTATTATGCTGCTCAAAACAACAATGAGGTTGTTTTAATAGAAAAAAATGAAAAATTAGGAAAAAAACTATACATAACTGGTAAAGGCCGTTGTAATGTCACAAATGCAAGCGACATGGATACGATTTTATCAAACGTTATGGGTAATAATAAGTTTTTGTATAGTGCTTTTAATGATTGCACAAATAAAGACGTAATGGATTTTTTTGAAAGAAGAAAAACACATCTAAAAGTTGAACGAGGAAATAGAGTGTTTCCAAAATCAGATCATTCGTCGGATATTATTTCGTGTTTAAAAAGAGCAATAGAAGATGTAGGTGTTGAAATTAAAATTAATACACAAGTTAAGAAATTGCTATATGATCCTTTTGTAGAGGAAGAAAAAAAAGAAACTGAGAACCAAAATTCAAAATATAAAAAGAAAAAACCAAAAATAAAACTAGATAAAATTATAAAAGGTGTTGTTTTAGATGATGGAAACGAGATTTTGGCAGATAAAGTAATTGTTGCAACAGGAGGATTTTCGTATCAGACAACAGGTAGTACAGGTGATGGATATCATTTCGCAGAAAATATGGGTCATAAGATAGTGGAAGTTTCGCCTGGATTGGTTCCTTTCGAAATAAAAGAAGATTGGGTTAAGAAATTACAGGGACTGTCTCTAAAAAATGTTTCTATTAATATAATGTCGCAAAAAAATAAAAAATTATATTCTGATTTTGGTGAAATGTTGTTTACTCATTTCGGAGTTAGTGGACCAATGATTTTATCAGCAAGTTCAAATATCAAACCTAGGGAATTTGAAAATGAGTTACAATTATATGTTGATTTGAAACCTGCATTAGATGAGGAGACACTAGATAAAAGAATTCTAAGAGAATTTGAAGGTGGATTAAATAAACAATTTAAGAATGTGTTAGGTCATTTGTTTCCAACTAAATTGATACCTATCATTGTTAATTTATCTACTATTGACGCCGATAAACAAGTTAATGATATATCGAGAGAGGAAAGATTAGCTTTTGTAAAATTAATAAAAAATCTTCCAATGACCATTGTTGGAAAAAGAAGTTTCAATGAGGCTATCATTACAAAAGGAGGAGTGACTGTTAAGGAAATTGATCCATCGTCGATGGAGTCGAAGCTTTGCAAAAATTTATATTTTTGCGGAGAAGTTCTTGATTTAGATGCCTTGACAGGTGGGTATAATTTACAAATTGCATGGTCCACAGGACATTTGGCTGGTATATCGTGCTAAAATTTGGTATTATATTATAGAAAGTTTAAAACTTTCAAAAATTTTTTTAGATGAGGAATGAAAAATGAATATAAACGTTGCAATTGATGGACCAGCAGGTGCAGGTAAGAGTACCATTGCTAAGAAACTAGCGAAAGAATTGTCATATATATACGTTGATACGGGAGCAATGTATAGGGCAATGGCATATTATTTTATGCAAAATAATATTGATTCGGCTGATAAAGAAAAGATTGACTCAGTTTGTGGAGAGATAGATATTACAATTACTCATCAAAATGGAGAACAAGTAGTTCTTTTGAATGGTGATAATGTAAATGGTGTTATTAGACAAGAGGCAGTTGGTAAAATGGCTTCATGTATTAGTGTTTATCCATCGGTTAGATCTAAACTTGTTGATTTACAGAGACAGCTAGCTAGAAAAGAAAGTGTTATTATGGATGGTAGAGATATTGGTACAGTTGTTTTACCAGATGCTCAAGTAAAAATATATTTAACAGCAAGCTCAAGAACAAGAGCACAACGTCGCTTTGAAGAATTATGTAGTAAAGGTGTTGAATGCGATATTGATGCTATTGAAAAAGATATAATTGAGCGTGATAAGCAAGATATGAATAGAAAAGTATCACCATTGAAAAAAGCAGATGATGCCGTTTTACTTGATTCATCGAATCTTGATATTGAAGGTGTTTTAGCAGAAATGAAGAGAATTATTGGCGAGAAAATAAAATAAATTAAAAAGCAATAAATCAAAAAATAATAGGGAGTGTAGGCATGCAGGTAATATTAGCAGAAAGTGCTGGATTTTGTTTCGGAGTTAAAAGAGCAATTGATCTTGTCTATCGTCAGATAGAAGAAAATGAAGGCACTATATACACTTATGGTCCAATTATTCACAATGAAGAAGTGGTTAAGGACCTTGAAAGCAAAGGCGTCAAGGTTATAGATAATCTTGATGAATTAAAGGATTTAGAAGCTGGTACAATCGTTATTAGAAGTCATGGAATTAGTAGTGATGAGTATCGGCAGATAGAAGAAAATGGATTTTCTTTTGTTGATGCTACGTGTCCTTTTGTTTTAAAAATTCATAGAGTGGTTGAAGAATATAGCCAAAAGGGATATCATGTAGTTATTGTAGGTAATCAATCGCATCCTGAAGTAAAGGGAATATGTGGTTGGGTAAGCGGTAAAAATGTTTCGGTGGTAAATAATCTTGAAGAAGCTAAAAAGTTTCAGCTAAATGAAGAAATTCCGGTTTGTATTGTAGCGCAAACTACTTTCAATCTAAAGAAATTTCAAGATATAGTTGAAATTATTGAAAAAAAAGGTTATGATATAATTGTTTTAAATACAATCTGTAGTGCAACTGAAAAGAGACAGACTGAAGCAAGAGAAATCGCAAGACAGTCTGATGCTATGATTGTGATTGGCGGAAAGAGCAGTTCAAATACACAGAAGCTATTTGAAATATGTAAAACTGAATGTGAAAATACTTACTATATACAAACGAGTGACGATATGGATTATACGAAGTTGAAATCCGTCAATAACGTAGGTATTACCGCAGGGGCATCAACCCCAAAGAATATTATTGAGGAGGTTTCAAAGAATGTCAGAAATGAGCTTTGAACAAATGTTAGAAGAGTCAATTAAAACTATAAGAAATGGAGAAGTAGTCGAGGGTACTGTTATTGACGTTAAACCAGAAGAAATCGTATTGAATATCGGCTATAAAGCAGATGGAATCATTTCTCGTAATGAGTATACAAATGAACCAAATGTAGATTTAACTACAATTGTTAATGTAGGCGATACAATGGAAGCTAAAGTTATTAAAATTAACGATGGCGAAGGACAGGTTTTATTGTCATATAGACGTCTTGCAGCAGAAAAAGGTAGCAAACGTTTACAGGAAGCATTTGAAAATGAAGAAGTGTTAACAGCTAAAGTTAGCCAAGTGCTTAACGGTGGAGTATGTGTTAACGTTGATGAGACACGCGTATTTATTCCAGCAAGTTTAGTATCAGATACTTTTGAAAGAGATTTATCAAAATTTAAAGATCAGGAAATCGAATTTGTTATCACAGAATTTGATCCTAGACATAGAAGAATTATTGGTAACAGAAAGAAATTATTAGTTGCTCAAAAAGCTGAAGCACAGAAAGAATTATTAGAAAAACTTAAAGTTGATGATGTTGTAGAAGGAACAGTTAAGAACGTTACTGATTTCGGTGCATTTATCGATTTAGGTGGTGTTGATGGATTATTACACATCTCTGAAATGTCTTGGGGAAGAGTTGAGAGCCCTAAGAAAGTATTAAAGGTTGGAGATAAAGTTAAAGTATTCATCAAAGAAATCAATGGTTCTAAGATTGCTTTAAGCAAAAAATTTGCTGAAGAAAATCCTTGGAACAATGCTGAAGAAAAATTCGCAGTTGGAAATGTTGTAAAAGGAAAAGTTGCTAGAATGACTGATTTTGGCGCTTTTATTGAAATTGCACCAGGTGTAGATGCTTTATTACATGTATCACAGATTTCTAAAGACCATGTTGAAAAACCTTCAGATGTATTATCAGTAGGTCAAGAAGTAGAAGCAAGAATTGTTGATTTTAACGAAGAAGAGCGTAAAATTAGCTTAAGTGTAAAAGCTTTAGTTGAAGATTCAGAAGAGTCTGAAACAGAAGAATAATATTATCAATGTATGATATTTAAGAAACAATTTTACGAAAGTGTATTATTGTTAATGTATAATATAAGCCATAATTTGACAAAGTGCGTTATTTATGGTTTAATATTGTATGCTTTTATTAAAAGGGACTGAGAAAGACAGTCAAGCTTTAGAAAAAAAGTCTATATTGTTTTGGTTAATATAGCAAAATAAAAAAAACATCGGATTGAAAGCCAAGTACTTTTATTGTATTTGGCTTTTTTTCTATTCTTTTTAATGATTTCATCCGATATACTACGTAACTGAAGTAGGTGAAATCTTATATATAGTTAGTTATGTATGAAAAATAGTTGAATTTAGTATGGAATTATATTTTAAAGAATTATATATTATAGAATTATATATTAAGAAAGTTAGCCGTGTTTTAAGGAGGTTTTATATCGGATGCTAGATAATTACGAAAGCTTTAAGAAGGATGTATATGCTCTTACAAAAATTGATTTAAATTGTTATAAAGAAAAGCAAATGCGAAGAAGAATAAATACCTTAATAACAAAAAATAAATTAAAAACGTATGAAGAATATGTTAATCTTATTAAAACTAATAATGAAAAGTTCGAAGAATTTATAAATTTTTTAACCATAAATGTATCAGAATTCTATAGAAATACGGATCAATGGCAACTGTTAGATAAAGAGATTTTTCCAAAACTAGTTGATGGAAAACGACAGATAAAGATTTGGAGTGCAGCGTGTTCAACTGGGGATGAACCATATTCGTTAGCTATGGCACTTTCTAAACATACTAGTTTAAGTAATTTGAAAATAATTGCAACGGATATAGATAAACAGGTTTTGGCTCAGGCTAAAGTTGGCTTGTACAATACAAAAAGTGTAGCAGGCGTCCCAGATGAGATGAAGAAAAAATATTTAGTAAAAGTAGGAAGTTCTTATAAAGTGGTAGATGAAATAAAAAAATGCGTCGAATTTAAAGAACATAACCTTTTAAAAGATCCATATCCATCAGATTGTGACATGATTGTATGTAGAAATGTTGTTATATATTTCACGGATGAGGCTAAAGATGAGATTTATAAAAAGTTTTATAAATCTCTAAAAAAAGGCGGATATTTATTTATTGGAAGTACAGAACAGATTATGAACTATAAAGAAATGGGATATTTAAGACATAGTTCATTCTTTTTTGAAAAGTAAGTTTATATAATAAAAAAACAAGCAAAATGAAAACCAGGCAAATATATTAGTTTTATTTAGGCTTAATATATTTAGCTTGGTTTTTTAATACTTTAATGAAGCTACTTAAATATTTGTTTTAATAAAATATATTATAGATTAAGTTCTTTACATAAACTTTTGAAAATATGCATAATGTATTTTTCTAATAAAGTACGGTTGCTAAAAAATGAAACATCGGCTAAAAAGAAGGATTCTTTTGAATCATAGTCTTTTTTAAAAGGTATATTAAAAGAGTTATCAAATATAGGTAAAAATATTCCTTCTTTTATTTGAAAAGCAGTTCTAGCTGTGGCTTTAGTTTTAGCCTCAGTTGACAAATATGTAGCTAAAGATTTATGTATTGCATAACCTTCGTGAACAAGATAATAATAATTATTATAATCATGGAAAAAGTTTTTCAAGCTGCCACAAAATATTGGAACACGAATAATGGTCGTTTCATAATTAAATTTGAAATAAATATTATGAAAACGATAGTTTATTTTTGTAGGAATATTATATTTGTTTCTTAAAGTGAAAAACAATTCAATTTGTTGATTATTATTCATGTCGAAGTATGTATTTTGAGAGACATTTTCTAGGGTATATTGCCCTTTAAGGATAAATTTGTATGCTAAAATATCTATTATTTTTAAAAGATATTTAACGTCGTCATAATTATGTTGTGTTAATATATCAACTAATTCCTGGTAATTATCCGGATACTTAAGAAAAGATTTATATACATCAACCAATTCTCCACCAGTATATTTATCGGTTCTGTTAATATTTAAAAATAATTCTATTGTTTTTTGCTTATAGTTATCAAGATTTAGAATAGTTTTTAGTTTTGATATTTTTTTATAAATGTCGCAAGAATCGATTGCATATTCAAAGATTGAGTTTACATAGTCGTCTTCAAAATATTCATGTGCTCTTTGCTTTATGAAAGGCAAATCAAAACTATCGCCATTAAATGAAAAGAGTTTTATTTTTCTTGAAAAGGAGTGGCTTTTTATCAAATCAAAAAAGTTCGTTAGACATTCTTTTTCATCAGACAAAGAATCACAGAAAAACTGTATTAAAGTAACAGAGACTGAGTCGTTGCTATTGGAAGTAGTTATATTAGTAGGGTTAACAGAGCTTTTATAAATTGCACCTATTAAATATATATTAGAATACTTTCTAGAAAAACCAGTTGTTTCAATGTCAAAAACTATTGAATTATCATCAAATATTTCTTTTATGTTATTTGAAAGATTATTAAAAAATTCAGTTATGTCATGTTTAAAAATAGTCATTTATCATCCTCCATTAGGTTGTAAAAATGCATTTCATAGTTTTCATAAGTATTATACTATAATTCGGTTATATTATTCAAATTATAAAAATTTGTTAATATTTGTTTGGACTATATGTACAAATAATATTGTTATAATTAATAATCAATTATTAGAATTTTTAAAATAGTTCTAAAAAAAATACAATTTGTGTATAAAAACGCAAAATAGTTATGTTATAATTAAAGAAAATAGAATTATGTTTGAATTATTGGGAGAAAATACGATATTGTCAAACATAATTTCGTGTTTTAATGTTTTTTACAAATTAAAGGAAAGTGAGGCATAAAAATGGGGGTTAGGACATTTAAAGGTGGAGTTCATCCTTTTGATGGAAAAAGATTTACTCGAGATTTACCTATTAAGGAAATTTTACCCAAGGGAGATTTAGTGTTTCCTTTATCTCAACATATTGGTGCGCCTGCACAACCAATTGTAAAAAAAGGGGATACTGTCTTAAAGGGACAAAAGATTGCTGAGGCAGGAGGCTTTGTATCATCGCCTATATATTCGTCTGTATCAGGTATAGTAAAAGCAATCGAACCAAGGCGTGTTGCAACTGGTGATTTAGTTAATTCTATTATTATTGAAAGTGATGATCAATTTAATGAAGTTGAGTATGAAAAAGTTGACGATTATACAAAACTTTCAAATGAAGAAATAATTAATAAAATAAAAGAGGCTGGAATAGTTGGAATGGGAGGAGCTGGTTTCCCAACGCATGTTAAGTTATCACCTAAAGATCCGGATAAAATAGAGTATATTATTGCAAATTGTGCGGAATGTGAGCCATATTTAACATCAGATTATAGAAGAATGATTGAAAATACCAAAGAATTAATTGGCGGTATGAAAATAATTCTTAAACTTTTTAAGAATGCAACGGGTATTCTAGGAATAGAGGATAATAAATTAGAAGCTATTGAAAAAATACATGAGTTAGTTGCAAAAGAGGATAAACTTGAGGTATGTCAATTGATTACTAAGTATCCTCAAGGCGGAGAGCGACAATTGATTTATGCTACAACAGGTAGAAAAATTAATTCAAAAATGTTACCAGCTGATGCAGGTTGTATAGTTGATAATGTTGAAACAATTATAGCAATTTATAGAGCGGTTACAAAAGGCAAACCGGTAATGAAACGTATTTCTACTGTTAGTGGTGATGCTGTAAAAAATCCAGGCAACTTTAAATACAGTATGGGAATGTCATATGCTGACCTCATTGAAGAAGCCGGTGGATTTGTTTGTGAACCGGAAAAGATTATCTCAGGTGGTCCAATGATGGGATTTTCGATGTTTTCATTAGATATTCCAATGACAAAAACTTCTTCATCGATATTGTGCTTTAAAGAGGATATTGTTTCAAAAGTTGATACAAGAGCCTGCATAAATTGTGGGAGATGCGTAGAAGTTTGTCCAGAACAATTAATTCCATCTAGATTACATAAATTTGCGGATCAAGGAAGAGAGGCAAAATTTGAAAAATGGAACGGATTAGAGTGTATAGAATGTGGAAGTTGTACTTATGTGTGCCCATCTAGAAGACAGGTGGCACAATCTATCAAGACAATGAAAAAGAATATTTTAGCTAAGAAGAGAAAAAATAACAAATAGAGAGGTGACTATTTTGAGTGAAAAAAATGATACATTATATCAAGTTTCATCATCACCACATGTTAGAGCAAATGATTCAACAACAAAAATAATGTTATATGTGATTATAGCACTTTTGCCTGCAACTTTTTTTGGAGTATATAATTTCGGAATCAGAGCATTATTTGTAGTGTTAGTAACAATTCTATCATGTGTTTTATCAGAGATTTGTTTTAATAAAATTGTAAAAAAAGAAAGTACTATATCTGATTTAAGTTGCGTTGTAACAGGATTATTATTAGGTTTGAATTTACCAGCAACACTTCCACTTTGGGAAGCTGTTATTGGTGGTGTATTTGCCATAGTAATAGTTAAAATGTTGTTTGGTGGTTTAGGGCAGAATTTTATGAATCCGGCATTAGGTGCAAGATGTTTCCTTTTGATATCTTTTGCAGCAGATATGACTAATTTCAATATTGATGGTTATACAGGAGCAACTCCACTTGCTGTAATTAAAAATGAAGGAATTGAGAATGTGAATTCACTAAAGATGTTAATTGGTCAAACTGCAGGTACAATTGGAGAAACTTCGACAATTGCGATTGTACTTGGTGCAGCATTTCTTATTTTAGTAGGTGTTATTGACTTGACAATACCTGCAAGTTACATTTTGTCCTTTGTTGCTTTCATAGCAATATTTGGCAAATATCAGTTTGATATTAATTATATAATAGCTGAAGTTTGCGGTGGGGGATTAATGCTAGGTGCATTTTTCATGGCAACAGATTATGTAACATCACCTATAACACCAAGAGGAAGATTATACTTTGGAATATGTTGTGGTATTTTAACAGGATTATTTAGATGCTTTGGAGCAAATGCTGAAGGTGTGTCATTTGCCATAATTCTAAGTAATTTACTTGTTCCTCTTATTGAAGATGTTACTATTCCTAGAGCATTTGGAGTGAGTAAGGAGGCAAAGAAAAATGAATAAAAAAATTATACATGATGCTTTGATTCTTACAGCATTTACATTAATATTGGGTTTCATTTTAGGAACTGTATATAATATTACAAAGGGTCCAATAAAAGCAGCCGAAGAACAAACAGCACTAACAGCTTATAAAGCAGTTTACAAAGAAGCAGATTCCTTTAAAAAACATTCATTTGATAAAAATAAAGTTAATAAAATTGTTAGTAAAAAGGGCTATAATGATGTTATTGATGATATTCAGGAGGCCAAGGGAAAAGATGGAAAGACTATTGGTTATGTAATTACTGTTACGGCAAAAGATGGTAGTCAGGGAAGCATTACTTTTTCAGTTGGAATAAAAAATGATGGAACAATAAATGGTTATTCAATTACTGCTTCAAGTGAAACACCAGGTTTGGGTTTAAAGGCAAGTGAAAAAGAATTTTCAAAACAATTTAATAATAAAAAAGTAGATAAGTTAGAAGTAGTAAAACAAAAACCATCACAGGATAATGAAATAGAAGCAATTACTGGTGCAACTATAACTTCAAAAGCTGTATCAAACGGTTGCAATTCTGCATTAGTGGTATATAAAAATCTTAAAGGAGGTAAGGTATAATGGGAAAGAATACGGAAAGATTATATAATGGTATTATAAAAGAAAATCCAGTGTTCGTGTTGATGCTTGGAATGTGTCCCACATTAGCTGTAACCTCATCTGCAATAAATGGTATAGGAATGGGACTTTCAACAACAGTTGTTTTGATTTTGTCCAATTTAATCATATCATCATTTCGAAAAGTGATTCCAAATGGTGTTAGAATGCCTGCATATATTGTTATTGTAGCATCATTAGTTACAGTAGTTGAATTCATAATGAAGGCATATTTACCTTCGTTATCAGCAGCATTAGGAGTATATATTCCACTTATTGTTGTAAATTGTATTATTTTAGGTCGTGCAGAAAGTTATGCTTCAAAAAACCCAGTCATACCATCAGTTTTTGATGGAATAGGAATGGGATTTGGATTTACTGTAGGCTTATTTTTAATAGGTTTAGTTCGTGAAACGATTGGAGCAGGAACTATGCTTGGTTTTCCAGTTTTAAAACAGATTAAGGGCTTTACTCCAATGACTATTTTTATTATGGCACCAGGAGCTTTCCTTGTTTTAGCTTTCTTAGTTGCAGGAATGAATATAGTAAGAAAGAAAATGGAAGAAAAAGGTACACCACTTGCACCACCTTCAGGATGTTTGAGCGGAGCATGTCTTGGATGCTCAAATGCTGGATTATGTGGAGGTGTTGAGGAACATTCTAAATCTCAAGATAAGGAAAAACAAAACAGTAAATAGGGGAGGAAAGTTCTATGAAAACATTACTTGTTATTGCAATTAGTTCAGCGATTGTAAATAACGTTGTTCTTAGTCAATTTTTAGGAATATGTGCATTCCTAGGAGTTTCAAAAAAGAAAGAAACGGCTGCCGGAATGGGAGGAGCAGTTGTTTTCGTAATAACAATGTCGGCGTTTATTACAAGTTTAATTTATAAATTTATTTTAAATCCTTTAGATTTATCATATTTGAAAACAATAGTTTTTATTTTAGTAATAGCAGCATTAGTACAATTTGTTGAGATGTTCTTAAAAAAATCAATTCCATCATTGTATAAGGCACTAGGAGTGTATTTACCTCTAATTACAACAAACTGTGCTGTATTAGGTGTAGCAATTAACAGTGTAACAAATGAATACAATGTATTAGAAAGTGTTGTCTATGGTTTTACAACTGGAATCGGTTTTTTGATTGCAATTGTGTTAATGGCAGGAATACGAGAAAAAATTGAATATAATGATATACCTAAAACATTTCAAGGTACTGCAACAGTTTTGTTAACTGCGTGCTTAATGTCAATCGCATTTATGGGATTTTCAGGTATGATATAGGAGGAATGACAAATGATTAATTTTACTGCGATTATAATTCCTGCTATTGTTGTTGGATGTGTTGGATTGTTAATAGCAATTTTTTTAGGAATAGCAGGAGAAAAATTTAAAGTTCCAGTTGATGAAAGAGAAGAAAAAATTATAGAAGTTCTACCAGGAAACAATTGTGGAGGCTGTGGATACGCAGGTTGTTCAGGACTTGCTGCAGCAATTGTAAAAGGAGAAGCTCCAGTAAATCAGTGCCCAGTTGGTGGTTCACCAGTTGCAAAGCTAGTAGGTGAGATAATGGGCGTAAAAGCAGAAGAGGGAGAAAAAAAGGTCGCTTTCGTTAAATGTTCTGGTACTTGTGATAAAACAAAAGATTTTTATGTTTATTCAGGTAATAAAAGTTGTTCAAATGTAAAATTTGTTCCAAATGGTGGAGCAAAGGCATGTCGTTATGGGTGTTTAGGTTTTGGTGAGTGTGTTGCTGTATGTCCATTCGATGCAATTCATATAACAGAAGGAAAAATTGCAGAAGTAAATCCTATGGAGTGTAAGGCATGCGGAAAATGTATTGAGGCATGCCCACAAAATCTAATAGAACTTGTCCCTTATAATGCAGCACATATTGTAAAGTGTAGTTCAAAAGACAAAGGTAAAGATGTTATGAAGGCCTGTTCGGTTGGATGTATTGCTTGTCATCTATGTGAAAAGAATTGTCCGGTTGAAGCTATAAAAGTGATAGATAATGTTGCATATATTGATCAGGATAAATGTACAGGATGTGGCATATGTGCTCAAAAGTGTCCTAAGAAAATCATTTTATAGTTTATATGGTAATTATAAAAAATATCATTAGAATATAATCATTAATATTGAATTATTAATATGATGTTTTAAAAGATACTTTTATAATACACATATAATGAGTTTAAAATAAAAAGAAAATGATCTTAATTATTAGAAAATGGTATTTAAAGAAAGTATCATTATTTGAAATAGTTAAGATCATTTTTATTATTGAATAGTGTATGCTGAGTCAGTTAATTCAAAATCTTTTATACCATTAGTTAAATAAACTTTTTTATCTTTAGTAACAAAAATAGCTTCAGTGTTTTTTAGTGATTCAATATAGTTTTTTCCATTTTTTAAACCCATTGAAAAAACACTGGTGCTTAAAGCATCGGCATTTGTTGATTTTGGTGTAATAATAGTTACTTCTTCTAAATTATTATCAACAGGATAACCTGTGGAGGTATTTAAAATATGGTGATATATTTTATTGTTACATTTAAAAAATCTTTCATATATTCCAGATGTAACAATCGAAGAATTTGATATTTTTATTTTACCGATAGTGCTATTAGTTGCTGAAAATGGTTTTTGAATACCAATATTAAAAGTATCAGAAGAACTTTTATTTATAGTTAGAATATTACCACCTAAATTAATGATAGCTTTGTTTTTTAAAGGACATTTATTAAAGTAAAGTTTAATTTTATCTGCTATATATCCTTTGGCAATTCCTCCTAAATCTATTTTCGCATTTGAATCACACAACATAACAGAATCGTCTTGAATTTTAATATTTTTATAATTTATATGAGGTACTAAAGAGTGTATTTTTTCAGCAGAAGGAATGTTATTAGCTGACACTTCATTGTTTTTGTTCTTTGCATTTTTGGCTAGTTCTGAAATATTCCATAAATCTGTTAGTTTTCCAATTGTTGGATCAAAAAGTCCATTTGTCTGTTGAGCAGTTTTTATAGACGATTTTAATACTTCAATTGTATCTTTATGAACGTGTACGAATTTATTTGGATTAGTGTTTATTTTTGAAATATCACTGTTTGCTTTAGAAGTTGAAAACATATTATCATATTTGTTTATAATATCGAAACATTTATCAACGTATTTTGAATCTTCATTATTATAAACAGTAATTGTTACAATAGTATCCAAAGAAAATTTTGAACTTGTTATAGGATTATTTGAAGCTTTATCATATTTAGAAAAAAAGCGAGATGATAAAGCAAATGTAATCACAATTAGGAATAAAATAACGCCTATTAATGAGGCTCTTTTTTTTGTTTGTTTCATGATATGCCCTCCATTAATTATATATAAGTTAATAATATCACAATAAAAATCAAAAGTCATTAGGTTGTACTTTGAAAATAGGTTCTGAAGTATGACTTGCTGATTAGTCGTTTTTATGATATTGTATAAGTTGAATGCTTAAGGATGATTGTAGAAAGGTGAATAGAAATGAATCAAAATAATGGTTATAAAAGAGTAGTAATTAAGATAGGTTCGTCTTCTCTTACACATGAAGAGACTGGAAATCAGGATTTTATTAAGATCGAACATTTGGTTAGACAATTATGTGATTTACAAAACAGGGGAATTGATGTGTGTTTAGTTAGTTCGGGAGCAATTGCTGTTGGACGTAAAGCGCTAAACTTAAAAGAACGCCCCTCTACAACATCTACAAAGCAAGCATGTGCAGCAGTTGGTCAAAGTAGATTAATGATGACTTATCAAAAGTTTTTTGGAGAATACAATCATATTGCAGGACAGATTTTGCTTACAAAAAATACGATGATTAATCCTGTATCTAGAAATAATGCTAAAAATACATTTGATGAATTGTTTAATATGGGAGTAGTTCCTATTGTAAATGAAAATGATACTGTTAGCACTTATGAAATGAAATTTGGTGATAATGATACATTATCAGCGCTTGTGGCATCTTTGATAGATGCAGATTTACTTATTTTGTTATCAGATATTGATGGATTATACACGGATGATCCACATAGTAATCCGGATGCTGAATTGATTAAAGAAGTATCAGAGATTAATTCTGATATTTTGTCAATGGCTAAGGGTAGCACTGGAAGTGACGTTGGGACAGGTGGAATGGCAACTAAACTTATGGCAGCTAAGGTCGCAACAGAATCAGGTGCTGATATGATAATTGCTAATGCTTCTGACATTAGTGTCATTAGTGATATTTTTAATGGCGATTATTTAGGTACTAAATTTGTTAGGAAGAAAAATCCTAACTTTAATTTAGCAAATTTTATAATAGAAAGTATAGGGTAGCACAAAATGACAAAAGAAAAAATTGATAGAATTAACGAGTTATATCGTAAGTCTAAAGAGCAAGGATTAACACCTGAAGAAAAAAAAGAACAATTGATTTTAAGAAAAGAATTTATTGCTGATATTAAACAAAATGTTGCTAGTCAGCTAAATAATATTGATGTGGTTCAGGCAGATGGCTCTGTGAAAAATTTGGGCGAGGAGCACGCAAAAAAACATAAAGGACAATAGTTATCATGGAAGAAAAAAAGAAGAAGCTTAGACAAAAAGCGTTATCTCAAAGAAAATTATTGCCTATAGGTATAAAAAGAGCAAAAAGCAAAAAGATAGTTGAGAGTATTATAAACTCTGATGAATATAAGATAAATAATGTTTTTTTTGCATATGCGGCTTTAGAAGATGAAGTGAATATAGATGAATTTATTATTCAAGCATTAGCTGATAATAAAAAAGTTTTTTTGCCTAGAGTAAAAAAAGATAGTATGAATTTTTATCAAATTGAATCTTTATTAGATTTAGAAAATGGTAGTTTTAATGTTAGAGAACCTAAAACGTATTGTAACAAATTCGAAGAGAATCTTTATAAGAAATTTTATGAAGGTGAGAGAAATTCTGATATTAATAAAACGGAACAAATTGTGGTCTATACTCCAGGTGTAGCTTTTACATTTAAAGGCGAAAGAATGGGGTATGGAAAAGGATATTATGATAGATTTTTTGCAAAATATCCCAAGCTTTTAAAGATAGGAGTTGCTTTTAAGGAGCAGCTATATGAAACAACGTATTCACAGAAGTACGATGTGTTTTTAGATAAAGTGATTTTTGAATAAGTTTGTTATGATATTAAAATGGAGGATTAGTATGGAAATAAGAGATCTATGTAAAAGAGCTTTTGAGGTTAAACATGAGGTTGCAAAATTAACAACAAATGAAAAAAATAAAATATTAATAGATGCTGCTGCTCAGTTAGTGGAAGACACAGACTTGATTATAAAAGCTAACGAAATTGATATGAAAAATGCAAAACAGAATAATATGCCACAAGGCTTGCAGGATCGTTTATTGCTTACAAGCAAAAGAATCGAGGATATGGCTGATGGATTAAGACAGGTGGCCAATTTACAAGATCCAATTGGTAATGTTTTATCAATGACTAAACGTCCAAATGGTCTTGTGATTGGAAAAAAAGTTGTTCCTATCGGTGTTGTAGGTGTGATTTATGAAGCTAGACCAAATGTTACATCAGATGTATTTGCATTGTGTTTAAAAACTGGTAATTGTGCAATTTTAAAAGGCGGTAGTGATGCAATTAATTCTAATATTGCTGTTGTTGCTAGCTTACAAAAGGCAGTAGAGAAAAACAATGCACCAGTTGGTTTGGTTTCTATTATTGAAGATACATCTAGAGAGAAAACTAATGAATTTATGAAAATGAATCAATATGTTGATGTCTTAATTCCAAGAGGTGGAAGCGGATTGATAAAATCTGTAGTTAATAATTCAACAATTCCTGTAATAGAAACAGGAACAGGAAACTGTCACATTTATGTTGATGAGAGTGCTGATTTTGATAAAGCATTAGCAATAATAAAAAATGCAAAGACTCAGCGTATTGGAGTTTGTAATGCAACAGAATCTTTAGTTGTTAATAGTAAAATTGCAGCTGATTTTTTACCAAAATTATATGATACTTTAAAAGAAAAAAATGTTAATTTATATGCTGATGATAAAGCCATGGAATGTTTAGGTGAAAAATCATTAGTAAATAAAGCTACAGATGAAGATTGGGGAAAAGAATACCTTGACTACAAATTATCTGTTAAAGTGGTTGATACAGTTGATGAGGCTATATATCATATTAATAGATATAACACTGGGCATTCAGAAGCAATCATAACGGAAAGTTATTCTAATGCACAGAAGTTTTTAGATGAAGTAGATGCTTCATGTGTATATGTTAATGCATCTACAAGATTTACAGATGGAAATGAATTTGGTTTTGGTGCAGAAATAGGCATTAGTACTCAAAAAATACATGCGAGAGGACCAATGGGACTTGAAGCACTTACAAGTTCAAAATATATCATTTACGGAAACGGTCAAATAAGATAGTTTCAAAAAATGAAGAAATAGAGGAACATATGAGAGATTTTGAATTAAATTTAACTCCTGAACAGGAATCAAAAAGACAATATGAATACATGGAAAAGGCAAAAGAGTTAGTTTTTGCAAAAGAAAAGGAACTAGGTAGAAAGTTAACTTTTTCTGTTGTAACATTTGGCTGTCAAATGAATGCTAGAGATTCTGAAAAACTTGTTGGTATTTTAACAGAAATGGGCTATGTTGAAGTAGAAGATGAACATGCTGATTTTGTTGTGTATAATACATGTACAGTTAGAGAAAATGCGGACAACAAGGTTTGGGGAAGATTAGGATATCTTCAAAACTACAAAAAGAAAAATCCACATATGATCATTGGATTATGTGGTTGTATGATGCAAGAGACCGGTGTAATTGAAAAATTAAAGAAAAGTTATAAGTATGTTAATTTGATTTTTGGTACACATAATATTTATAAATTTGCAGAACTTGTATATAGATGTTTATCAACAGATAAACAAGTTATTGATGTATGGAAAGAAAATGATAAAATTGTTGAAGATTTACCAATTAAACGTAAATTCAAATTTAAATCTGGAGTTAATATCATGTTTGGATGTAATAACTTCTGTAGTTATTGTATTGTTCCATACGTTAGGGGAAGAGAAAAGAGTCGTGAGCCTAAGGATATTATTAGAGAAATAGAAGGTCTTGTAGCTGATGGAGTATGCGAAGTTATGTTATTAGGACAAAATGTAAATTCTTATGGTAAAAACTTAGAAAATCCAATGACTTTTGCAAATCTATTACGTGAAATTAATAAAATCGAAGGATTAAAACGTATAAGATTTATGACATCTCATCCAAAGGATTTGTCAGATGATTTAATTTTAGCAATGAAAGAATGTGATAAGGTATGTGGTCACATGCATTTACCACTTCAATCAGGAAGCTCGAGAATTTTAAAAATCATGAATAGACATTATGATAAAGAAAAATATTTAGATATTGTTAGAAAATTAAGAGAAACTATTCCTGATATTGCTATTACAACAGATATTATTGTTGGTTTTCCTGGAGAAACAGAGGAAGATTTTCAGGAAACATTAAATGTAGTAAAAGAAGTTGAATATGATAGTGCCTTTACATTTATTTATTCAAAACGTACAGGTACTCCAGCTGCGACAATGGATAATCAGGTTCCACCAGATGTTGTTAAAGAAAGGTTCAATCGTTTGCTAAAAGAGGTACAGGAAATATCAGCTAAAAAAGCAAAAAGTTTAGAAGGCAAAGTTGTACCGGTCTTAGTAGAAAGTTTAAATGATCATGATGATTCCTTAGTAACAGGTCGTTTAGAGAATAATCTTGTTGTTCATTTTAAAGGAACAAAAGATATGATAGGTAACATATATAATGTTAAATTAGAAGAATCAAAAGGATTTTATTTCTTAGGAGGCTTAGCATAATGCCCCAGAAGATGGGAAAAAATGATATATTGTTACTCGTGTTTTTAGGAATAATTTTTGTTATGTTTTTTACCTTCTTTTACCTTTTTGAGGTAAGGGAAGGTAAAAATATTGTTGTCACAGTTGATGGAGAAGAATATGGTAAATATACGCTTTCCAAAGATCAGAATATTCAAATAAAAAAAAATGGTAAAGTGACAAATGAAATTCAAATAAAAGACGGAAAAGCATCCATGAAATGCGCCAATTGTCCGGATAAGTTGTGTGTTAAACAGCATGCAATTTCTAAAAAAAATGAAACAATAGTGTGTTTGCCTAATAAGGTAGTTGTTACAGTGACTGATGATAATAATAAAAATGATAAAGACAAGAATAACAGTGATTTAGATGCAATTTCTAAGTAATATATGCACTAAGTTGGAGAGGATATTTTGCAAAATAAGAAGATAACTAGAATGGCTTTTTTTACAGCACTTGCTATGATTTTTAGTTATATAGAAACTATGATACCATTTAACATAGGAATTCCAGGAATTAAATTGGGCTTGGCAAATATTATTGCAGTATGGGCGCTGTATGTATTTGAATTTAGGGAAGCAGTTTTGATTTCCTTTTTAAGAGTGGTTTTGATAGGATTTTTATTTGGAAATCCTGTTGGAATTATTTATTCACTATCAGGTGCAGGTTTGAGTCTTATTGTAATGGGAATCCTAAAAAAAACGGAATTATTTCATTGTATTACAATAAGTATTTATGGTGGAGTGTTTCATAATATCGGTCAAATTATAGCAGCTGTTTTTATAGTTGAAAATTATAAAATAATTTATTATGTACCGGTTTTGATGATAGTTGGTACATTTACAGGCCTTTTGATAGGTATAGTTTCATTCGAAGTATTGAAAAGAACTATACATATTTTTAAAAAGGAAGTATAGTAAAGTGCTGTGAATAGCTAATGAAGATCATAGAATAGAATTGCATATTATAAAATTATAAGGTGAGATTATGTATAGATATATAAAAGGACAACTTACAGAAATTGATGCTGGTAGCATCGTAGTTGAGGCAGCAGGAGTAGGATACAGTTTAATAGTTTCTGCGCAAACACTTAATTTGGTTCCACAAATTGGACAAGAAGTGAAGGTATACACTTATTTAGCTGTACGTGAGGATGCTATGATTTTGTATGGCTTTTTAAATAAAGATGAACTGAATGTTTTTAGATGTTTGATAGGAGTAAATGGTGTCGGCCCCAAAGTTGCAATTGGAGTTTTATCATCATTAACAACTAATGAAATTAGATTTGCAATCGCGGCAAAAGATAATAAAGCTATTTCGAAAGCACCAGGTATAGGTCCTAAAACAGCACAACGAATTATTTTAGAATTGCAGGATAAACTTAAACTTGAAGATGCAATTAATAGTAATTTAAAAGAAGGTGTGTCTAATGTTAATAGTCAGACTAACAGAATTAAGGAAGATGTTATTTTAGCATTAAATTCTTTAGGATTCAGTTCTTCAGAATCTTTAAATGCTGTTTCGAAGGTTACAATAACTGATGAAATGGATAGTGATGACGTTTTGAAGGCTGCTTTAAAAAATATATAAAAACAATTTTTGAGAGGCTAAATAATGGAAAAAAGAGTTATTTCAACAAAGATACAAGAAGAGGATATAAAAATTGAGAAAACTCTTAGACCGCAGACGTTAGATGATTATGTGGGACAAGAGAAAATAAAAAATAATTTAAAAGTATATATTGAAGCAGCTAAACAGAGAAGGGAAGCATTAGACCATGTATTATTTTATGGACCTCCAGGTTTAGGAAAAACTACGTTAGCTAATATTATTGCAAATGAAATGGGAACAAATATTAAAGTTACATCAGGTCCTGCAATTGCAAAACCGGGTGAAATGGCTGCTATTTTAAATAATCTTTCAGAGGGCGATGTACTTTTTGTTGATGAGATTCATAGATTAAATAAACAAGTTGAAGAAGTATTGTATCCTGCAATGGAGGATTTTACTATTGATGTGGTGATTGGAAAGGGCGAGTCAGCTAGGTCTATACGTTTGAATTTACCACATTTTACATTAGTTGGTGCAACAACAAGAGCTGGAATGCTTTCTGCACCATTGAGAGATCGATTTGGTGTAGTAAGTCATATGGAATATTATAACGTTGATGAATTAAAATCTATTATTATTGCATCTGCTTCAAAACTTGATGTAGGAATAGATGATGAAGGTGCCTTTGAGTTGGCAAGACGATCTAGAGGAACACCACGTTTAGCAAATCGTTTATTAAAGAGAGTTAGAGATTTTGCAGAAGTTAAGTATGATGGAATTATTACATATGATGTCGCAACTTTTGCATTAGATTTATTAGAAGTTGATAAATATGGATTAGATAAAAATGATAGAAATATTCTTATGACCATAATTGAAAAATTTGGTGGAGGACCAGTAGGAATAGAGACTTTAGCGGCTTCTTTAGGTGAAGATTCAGGAACAATAGAAGATGTTTATGAACCTTACCTTGTAAAGAATGGTTTTATAATTAGAACACCTAAGGGGCGAGTAGCTACAGAACTGGCTTATAATCATTTTAGGATAAAGAGACCGGAAGATTTAGAGTAATAATATCTATCTGATTGTTTTACATAATCTTTATATATGATATAATCAAATAAATGAAAAATCTTTGTTTAGTTTGGGGGAATAGTATGTCAGCAAAAACAAGTGCAGAAGTAGTTATAGGTGGAAAAGTTTATACTTTGTGTGGATATGAAGAAGAAGAGTATCTACAAAAAGTTGCTATTTATATCAACAATAAGATTCAAGAATTAGATGAGAATGAAGATGTAAAGAGATTATCAACTCAAATGAAATCGACATTGTTGGAATTAAATATTGCAGATGACTACTTTAAGGCGAAAGATTTAGTACAAAAATTAGAAAATAATATTGAAGCAAAAGAAAAAGAAGTATATGATTTAAAACATATTTTAATTTCAAATCAAAAGCAATCTGATGAAGATCAGGAGATGATAAAGAGGTTGAAAGAGGAAAATAAAGAACTCTTGCTTAACAAAGAACGCTTAGAAAAGGTGTTAGAAGAGCAACTTCTAGAGAATGATAATTAAAATATGTTTTTTCGTTATTTCATAAATATTTTGTTGAATTTTTTGAGGTGAATTTTTAACAATGAATAGAAATATTATGGAATTATTAGCACCAGCTGGTTCACTTGATATTTTTAAGGCAGTAATAAGGGCAGGAGCGGATGCAGTTTATGTTGGAGGTAGTGCTTTTGGCGCAAGAGCATATGCTAATAATTTTACAGAAGAAGAAATGTTTGAAGCAATAGATTATGCACATATTCGTAATAGAAAAGTATATATGACAGTTAATACTTTAATGAAAAATAGGGAAATAAAAGAAGAATTAGTTGATTTTTTAAGACCTTATTATGAGCATGGTTTAGATGCTGTTATAGTACAAGATTTAGGTGCAATAGATATTATTAGAAAAGAATTTCCAGATTTGCCTATACATTCAAGTACACAAACCACTGTAACAGGTGTTGAAGGTGCTAAATTTATGAAAAATTTAGGTGTAACAAGAGTTGTAACGGCCAGAGAGATGGATTTATCTGAAATAAAAAGAATTCAAGACGAAGTTGGGATAGAAATTGAGACATTTGTTCATGGTGCGTTATGTTATTGTTATTCTGGACAATGTTTATTAAGTAGTATTCTAGGTGGAAGAAGTGGAAATAGAGGAAGATGTGCTCAACCATGTAGATTGCCATATTCTGTTTTAGATAATAAAAAAGAAGAATATGTAAGAGATAAATTTGTGTTGAGTCCAAAGGATCAAGCATTGATAGAATATTTACCACAAATGATTGAACATGGTATTTTTTCTTTGAAAATTGAAGGAAGAATGAAACAGGCAACTTATGCAGCAGGTGTAGTTTCTGTATATAGAAAATATTTAGATAAAGCAATCGAATATTACGAGGGTGGCATAGAATCATATAAAGTAAGCAAAGAAGATTATCAAATGTTAATGGATTTAGGTAATCGTTGTGGCTTTACAGATGGATATCTTAGAGAGCATAACGGAAAAGATATGATTACAATATCTAAGCCAAATCATGAGAAGACTAAAGGACAGTTGCAGGATTTAATTACTGCAAAATACGTAGATAAAGAAGAATATATTCCAATTAAAGGAAAGCTGTTTCTGCATAAAAACGCAGAAGCTTTTATCGAAGTAAAAAAAGATGATATTACTGTAAATATTCATGGTAATATTGTTGATGTTGCTCAAAATAGACCTTTATTACAAGAAGATGTTCGCAAGAGAATGAATAAAACAAAAGATACACCATTTTGTTTTGAATCATTTGAAATTGATATGGATGACGATATTTTTGTGCCAAATGGAGTATTGAATCATTTAAGAAGAGATGCATTAGATGCATTAAAAGAAAAAATGTTACAAAACAAGGCGGAGAGAATTGAGTTATCATTACCGGTGACAGAGAATCAAGAATCGAAAGCTGAAAATAAATCTTCAAATGAATTTAATATAATTTGTTCAATAGAAGATAGAAAAGTATTAGATTCGGTTTTGAAGCATGAAATGGTAAATGATATATATTTAGAAAGCGTTGCATATGCAAAAGCTTCGTTACTTGAAGAAATTAAAGAAGATATAAGCAAGATAAAAAAGAGTAATAAAAAGGCTTATTTTGTTTTACCAGCTATTTTTAGATATAATACTTCAAAAAGTTATAAGAACATAATACCAAGTATTGTAAACATGAATATTGATGGCTTTGTAGTTAAGAATTACGAAGAATTTCAATATATTTTAACAATTAAAAAAGAGTTAAATGTCGATTTTATAGTAATTCTTGACCATAATATGTATACGTATAATGATTTTTCGATAAATGAATTTACAAAAAAAGGTGCAGATATTGTTACTGTTCCTATCGAGTTAAATAAAAAAGAAATTTCACAAAGAGTAAACGATAATTCGGAAATGATTATTTATGGTTATTATGGTTTGATGACATCAGCTCAATGTGTAAAGAAGACTACATTTGGTTGTGATAAGAAGAAAACAGTAACATATTTAAAGGATAGGTATAACAAACTGTTTCCAGTTAAAAACTATTGCGATGAATGCTACAATGTGATTTATAATACTTTGCCAGTTTATTTATTGGACAAAGTAGATGAGATAAAGAAAATGAACATTAATAGATTTCGACTTAATTTTACGATTGAGTCAAAGCTAGATGTAGATAAAATTATAGCGGAAATGGAAAAAAGAGTGAAAAAGCCATCTGAAAAAGCAGCAATAAGTGTTAATGATTTTACAAGAGGACATTATAAAAGAGGAGTTGAATAAAAAATGGATCATTTAGTGATGCTGATTTCTAAGTATATTATGATTTTTTTGTTTCTGATATATACATTTGAATGTTTTCATGTATTTAAGTTTACTGAAAATAAAGAAAAACAAAAATCAATATATAAAAAACAGCGAAGAAATATTTTTCTATTACATTTTATGGGTTTTTTGGTTATTTTTATATCGACTTTAAACCCGTTTATAATTGGATTTTACTTGATGCAGGTAGTGTTATTTAGTGGTATTTTCCTAATATATAAGATGTTTTATAAAAAAGCATCTGAGTTACTTTTAAATAATATGTGCATGTTTTTAAGTATAAGTTTTATAATAATTACTAGAATTTCAGTGGAAAAAGCTATGAAACAATTTATGATATTAGTTTTGGCAGCAATTTTTTCGTTGTTAATTCCATTAACAATAAGAAACGTGAAATTTTTTAGAAAATTTACATGGATGTACGCAGCAGTTGGCATTTTGTCTTTGCTTCTTATTTTGGTAGCTGGTAGGACAAGTTATGGAGCAAAATTATCTGTTTCTGTACTTGGCTTTTCATTTCAGGCATCTGAATTTGTTAAAATTTCATTTGTTTTTTTTGTAGCATCTATGCTTGAAAAAAATGTGGATAGAAAAAGATTAATTATAACGACTTCGATAGCAGCATTGCATGTTTTGATTTTAATAGCGTCAAAAGATTTAGGAAGTGCGTTTATTTTCTTTGTGACATATACTATGATGCTTTATGTTGCAACAGAAAATGTATTATATTTATTTGGTGGCTTTTTTTCAACTTTTTTAGGCTTATTTATAGCCTCACAATTATTTAGTCATGTCAAACAAAGAATAGTAGCTTGGAAAAATCCTTTAAGTGTAATAGATAAAGAAGGATATCAAGTCTGTCAATCATTATTTGCCATAGGAACTGGTGGCTGGTTTGGATTAGGGCTATGTCAAGGAAGACCAGATAAGATACCTGTTGTAGTTCAGGATTTTATTTTTGCAGCTATATCAGAGGAATTAGGCGGAGTCTTTGCATTATGTATTATAATGATCTGTATAAGTTGTTTCTTGATGATTTTGAATATTTCGATTGAAATGAAAGATTCTTTTTATCAGATGATAGCATTAGGATTGGGAACTACATATGCAATTCAAGTCTTTTTGACTATTGGAGGGGTAACTAAATTTATTCCATCGACTGGAGTAACTTTACCATTAGTAAGTTATGGTGGAAGTTCATTGCTCTCGACAATGATTATTTTTGGAATAATCCAAGGTTTATATATTATTCATTATGATAGATATATTGATAACAACAAGGGTAGTGGAACAGGTAAAACAAATTCACAACATGTTGGAGGTGGAATAAACAGTGAGTCAAAATACACACTTGAAGAATATGATTAATAAAATAAAAGATTTTTTAAATTCGAATCAAGCTGAAGTTGATAGACAAGAAAATGTAAAGAAAAGTAATAAACAATATACGGTCGTAATGTACATCTTTTTCTTTATGTTTTTGTGCTTAATGGGATATTTTTTGTATTTTCAAATGGTTGCACGAGAAAAATATGTAAACAGTCCATATAATTCATTGCAAAACGTAATGGCTGAACACGTAGATAAAGGAAAAATATTAACAAATGACGGAAGGGTTTTGGCAGAGACACAAATATCAAACGATGGAACAAGAAAGAGAGTATATCCATATAATAATCTTTTTGCTCATGTTGTTGGATATGATACACATGGTAAAGCAGGTTTAGAAAATAAAGAAAACATAAAACTTACTACTTCGCACGATGTTATGTTTACTCAACTTTACAATGAAGTTACTCAGAAAAAAAACAAAGGTGATAATATTATTACCACGCTTGATTATGATATTCAAAAAGTTGCATATGAAGGTTTAGGAAAATTTGATGGTGCTGTAATTGTAATTCAGCCTTCTACAGGGAAGGTTTTATCGATAGTTTCAAAACCAGATTTTAATCCAAATTTGATTGATGAAAACTGGAAACAACTGATTTCAAGCACAGATTCAGTATTATACAATAGAGCAACACAGGGAAAATATACTCCAGGTTCAGTGTTTAAGATATTTACTACTCTTGAATATTATAATGAAAATAAATCAACATATAAAGATTTTAAATATCGATGTAGAGGCGGTGAGGCAGCTTCGAATGGTTATATTCTTCATGATGCTGGTAATGAAAAACATGGTCTTGTGAATTTAAAAACTGCTTTTGCTGAATCATGTAATTCTGCATATGCTCATATAGCAAAATCTTTGGATGCTAAAGGGTTTACAGCTTTGTGTGACAGTTTACTTTTTGGTAAAGATTTACCTCTTAATCTAGAAACATCAAAGAGTAAATTTAGTTTTAATGATAATGACTCGGATTTTATTAAAATGAGTACAGGTATTGGACAAGGAAAAACATTAGTTTCTCCATTGCATATGGCTTTAGTAGCCTGTGCTATTGATAATAATGGTATTTTAATGAAACCATATTTGGTTGATAAAGTTCAAAATGCAAATGGAGATACAATTTCGGAAACTAAGCCTAAAAAATATAAGGAACTACTTGAACAGAATCAATCAGGCATAATGCAAGAATACATGGAGGAAGTAGTTAAAGAAGGTACAGCAACGAGATTAAAAGGACAGTCATATAAATGTTTTGGTAAGACTGGTACAGCGCAAATTGCAGATTCTGATGATACAACAAATGCATGGTTTGTCGGATATGGTAAAAAAGAAGGTTATGAAGATATTGCAGTTGCAGTTGTTGTTGAAAAATCAGGTTATGGAAGCAAGTATGCAATTCCGGTTGCTAAAAAAATATTTGATAAATATTTTAATACTAAAAATTAATTATTTGCCTATTATCGAAAAGTCAGTTATACTAAATAATATAATGAAAATTAGGAGAAGAGGATGAAATGGTATAATAATTTATACATAAGTCCATCAGCAAAAAAGAAATCAAAAAAAATAGTTTGGAAAATAAAGCATAAAGCGGGTTTGATAAATGTGTATGTTATATCTTTAGCATCTAATTCAACCAACTTGCTAGATATTATACCATCAAGTGACCTGCTTTTTTTATCTTATCCAAGGAATGATGTAAAAGTTTTAGGAATAGCAAAGGGTTATGATGAAGCTGTAGAATTAGCATGTCAGATTGTAATGGAAGTGTATAGTAATACAGGTTCATTTAAAGTAAGGAAATATTTTCAAGATTCATTTAAGGAGGTCAGTCGATGAACTTCTTATTGATTTTAAAGATATTGTTTAAACTTATAGTCATTTTATTATGTTTGATATTATTTGTTATAGTCTCTATTTTATTTTATCCAATAAGATATAAGGTTAAAGGGAAAATAGATACAGAAAACAATTATATTAATGTTGATGGAAAGGTATCATGGCTATATCACATTTTAAATGCGTATTTTTATGCAAAAAAAGAGAATAAAGATGATCTTGATACAGAAGTGTACCTTAAAATATTTTTTTATAAGAAATATTTTGTTTCGAGTCAAGAAAAGAATGTGATTAAATCAGAATCAGAAGTAGATAGTTTTGAAGAACAGTTAAACTTAAATATACAGACTACTGATGATATAAAAACAATTTCTAAGAGCAACGAAAAAAGTGTGTTTTTAGATATTGCAGAAAATGAGAAGAATGTAGTACATGAAGAACATTCAGATGATAGAGGATATGTAGTACAAGCAGAAACTGAAAAACATGAAGAACATAAAAATTATACAGAAACTATAGAAGATAAAGGTGTAACGAAAAATAATGACGAAATCAATGTATCCTATCCTAAAAAGATAGTCACGATGTTGATGAAATTTTTTAAGAAAGCAAAGTCGTTATTCATAATTAGAAAAACTGGATTAAAAAAGCAGAAATTTAAAAAGAAAAAACAAAAAAAATATAATAAAATTGTTGGACTCTACAAGAAAATTGTTAGGCTATATAATAAAATTAAGGCTATATATAAAGACCCTAATTTTAAGTATACGGTTTTATTTTTAAAAGTAAAGGTTATAGCTCTTTTGAAGATAATATTTCCAAAAAGATTTAAAGGTACAGTAGAGTTTTCTTTGAATGATCCAGATAAAACAGCAATGATTACATCATTTTTTGTATTGTTTCCTGTTTTTTATAAAAAAGGTGGAGGTAATATATATCCTGATTTTAAAACAAACAAGAAGTATGTTTTAGCTGATTTTGAATTAAAGGGACATTTTATGCTATTTAATATAATCATTATTTTACTTCAAATTTGGTTTGATAAAAAAGTAATGAAGCTTTATCATAAAATTAAAAGAGTAAAGAGAGCATAGTGTCTAGAAGTGAAAATAAAAAAGGAATGCGGAGGGATAAAAATGTCAGAAAATTCATTTAATAATACTGTAGAATCATTATTTAAAGGTATGGATAGTTTTATTTCGACTAAAACTGTTGTAGGCGATGCAATTCATATTGGAGATACTATTATTTTACCATTAGTTGATGTTTCATTTGGTGTTGCAGCTGGTGCATTTTCAAAGAAAGAGTCGGAAAGTGGAGCAGGTAGTATGGGTGGAAAAATTATGCCTAGTGCTGTTCTAGTTATTCAAAATGGTACAACTAGATTAGTTAATGTTAAAAATCAAGATAGTATTACTAAGATTTTAGATATGGTTCCAGATTTTGTTGATAAATTCAATGAGTTTAGAAAGAATAAAAAAGAAAACAAATTAGATGATATTGACGAAAATGTAAAAGAAGAAGCAAAAGCTGAGATGGAAGATATTCTTTCAAAGTCTATAGAAAACAATAATTAGAAAAAAATCCCAATCAATTCTAGGTATTTCTAGATATTGTTTGGGATTTTTTCAGATAAAAAATATCAGTAGTTACGATTATACCAAAAAAGCTGCTAGATAATCCTTCTAACAGCCTTCTCTAAGGATATCATCACTATGCTCTTTCAACTTTACCTGATCTTAAGCAAGAAGCACATACATATAACTTCTTAGATGCTCCATTAACTTTACAACTTACACGTTTGAGGTTAGATTTCCAAACTCTGTTTGATCTTCTATGAGAATGGCTAACTTGATTACCATAATGAACGCCTTTTTCACAAATTGCACATTTTGCCATGATATTGCACCTCCTTGCATCTCACTAAGTTTTACTATCATTTATATCGGATAGTAAATACTCACAACGATAATATTTTATCAGATGGAGAATATTATTGCAAGAAAAAAATTAAAATTTAAGGGAAAAATTATTTTGTTTATAAAAGATGGTTTGCTTTTTAATAAAAATTAGGTATAATATATTATAACTACGTCACAATTTCATGGAGGTAAGATATGAAAGGGCAAATGGATACCCAATATGGGAAAATTTTGATTGATGATGATGTTATAGCAACATATGCAGGCTCTGTAGCAGTAGAGTGCTTTGGAATTGTTGGTATGGCAGCGGTTAATATGAAAGATGGTCTTGTTAAATTATTAAAAAGAGACTATATGGCTCATGGCATTTCCGTTAATGTTAATGCAGAGAATAAGATTACAATAGATTTTCATGTGATAATTGCTTATGGAATAAGCATTAATACAGTATCAGATAACTTGATGGATACAGTTAAATATAAAGTTGAAGAATTTACAGGCATGGAAATTGATAAAATCAATATTTACGTCGAAGGCGTACGTGTTATTGATTAAGGAGGACTATTAAATTGAAAATTACCAGTATTAAAGCAGATTTATTGGCAAAAATGTTTTTAGCTGGAGCTAAGAATTTAGAAGCAAAGAAAGAATGGATTAATGAACTTAATGTGTTCCCAGTTCCCGATGGAGATACAGGTACTAATATGTCTATGACTATAATGTCTGCGGCAAAAGCTGTTAGCGAGTTAGAAGAGCCTACAATGGATAAACTTGCTAAGGCTATCTCTTCTGGTTCTTTAAGAGGAGCAAGAGGAAACTCTGGTGTTATTTTATCGCAACTATTCAGAGGCTTTTGTAAAGTAATAAAAGAATATGACGAACTAGACGTTGTTATTTTAAGTGAAGCAGTTCAAAAAGCTGTTGAAACAGCTTATAAGGCAGTAATGAAGCCAAAAGAAGGTACTATTTTAACAGTAGCAAAAGGTGGAGCTAATAAGGCTGAAGAACTATCAACAAAAACAGATGATGTAGTAGAGTTTGTTTCAGGCGTTATTGAAGAAGCTGAGTATGTTCTTAGCAAGACACCTGATATGTTGCCAGTTTTAAAACAGGCTGGAGTAGTTGACTCAGGCGGACAAGGTTTAGTACAAGTTTTAAAAGGTGCATTTGATGCGTTAACAGGTAAAGAAATTGATTATACAATTGAATCAAATGAAGTATCTAAATCATCTGAAGGCAAAGTAGCCGAACAGCCACAAGAAGTTGAAATTAAATTTGGATATTGTACAGAGTTTATTATTATGTTAAATAATCCAATTTCAGATAAAGAGGAAAAGGCATACAAGTCATATCTTGAATCAATTGGTGATTCTATTGTAGTAGTTGCAGATGATGAGATTGTTAAGACACATGTTCATACAAACGATCCGGGTTTAGCGATTCAAAAAGCATTGACATTTGGTGCATTATCAAGAATTAAAATTGATAATATGAGAGAGGAACATCAGGAAAAACTTTTAAAAGAAGCAAATAAAGTAGCAGAACAACAGCCTAAAGAAGAATCCAAAATGGAGCACAAAGAGGTTGGATTTATTGCAGTTTCAATTGGTGATGGTATAAATGAAATATTAAAAGCACTTGGGACAGATTACATCATTGAAGGTGGACAGACAATGAACCCTAGTACAGATGATGTATTAAATGCAATTGAAAAGGTTAATGCAGACACTATTTATGTTTTACCTAATAATAAAAATATTATAATGGCTGCTAATCAGGCTGCATCATTATGCGAAGATAAAGACATTGTAGTTATTCCAACTAAGACAATTCCACAGGGAATTACAGCATTAGTAAACTATGTAGTTGGAGCTTCTGCAGAAGAAAATAAAGAAAATATGATGTCAGAAATCGAAAATGTAAAAACTGGTCAGGTTACATATGCTGTTAGAGATACAGAAATTGATGGAAAAGAAATCAAACAAAACGATTTTATGGGAATAGGAGATAAATCTATTCTTTCTGTTGGACAAGATCTTGAAGCAACTACATTAGAGATGGTAGATGAGATGGTAGACGAGGATTCTGCAATTGTAAGTATTTACATCGGTGCTGATGCTAAGGAAGAAGATGCTGATAAGATTTCGGCAAAAATTCAAGAAAAATATGCAGACTTAGAAGTTGAAGTTAATAATGGTGGACAACCAATTTATTATTATATAATTTCAGTAGAATAGTTTTAGGAGCTATATATGGAATTACAAACTTCAATTATCAATGTAAAAGGTATTGGCCCTAAAACTGAAGATATGTTAAAGAAAATAGGAGTATACACCGTAGGTGATATACTCCTTCATTTTCCTAGAAATTATTTATTATATCCTAAAGCACGCATGCTTGATAATGATATTGAATCAAATAAAACGTATGCTATAAGGGCTATTGTATCTAAAAATCCAATTGTAAAAAATAATACTAGAATTCCAATAACGTTGTTATATTTATATCATGCAGGTATAAATGTGGAATGTATTTGGTATAGAATGCCTTATATTAAATCTAAACTTATTCCGGGAAAATATTTTATTTTTTATGGTAAAATCAAGAAAAAAAACAATAGATTTGTTATGGAACAGCCGGTAGTTTATGATGAAAAAGAATATTCAAAAATTGAGGAAACTTTAACACCTATTTATTCATTAACGACTGGGTTGTCCAATAAATTAGTAACTAAAACAATTTTTGAAGTTTTAAAAAAAGAAAAATTATTCTTAGATTATTTACCTCAAAATATAAAAAATAAATATAATCTATGTGATTATAATTATGCAATAAAACAAATACATTTTCCTGATTCTATGGATAGTTTGATTATTGCCAGGAAAAGACTTGTTTTTGATGAGTTTTTTATATTTATTTTGGCAATGCAGTTACAAAAAAGTAGACAAATCAAAGAAAAGAATTCGTTTGTTTTTAAAAGAGATGATTTTGTTGAAAACTTAATAAAAAAACTACCATATGAGCTTACCAATGCTCAGAAGAGAGCGTTAGCTGAAGTGCAAACAGATCTTCAAAAAAACGTTTCTATGGAAAGATTAATACAAGGTGATGTTGGCTCAGGCAAAACAATTGTAGCCTTCTTAGCAATGTGTGAAGCTTTTAAAAATGGTTATCAGTCAGCGATTATGGCACCTACAGAAGTATTGGCTAGACAACATTATGATACATTTTTGGAATGGGCAACATTATTTGGATTAGATATTCCTTTAATTCTATTAACGGGTTCTATGACGGCAAAACAAAAGAGAGAGGCTTATGAGAGAATCCTAAATACACCAAATGCTATGATTATAGGTACTCATGCAGTTATTCAAGATAAAGTTGAGTTTTGTAATTTGGCTCTTGTTGTAACAGATGAACAGCATAGATTTGGAGTAGAACAAAGGAGTACTTTTTCAAAAAAAGGTGAATTACCTCACATTATTGTAATGAGTGCTACACCTATTCCTAGAACACTCGCAATTATTTTATATGGTGATTTAGATGTTTCGATTATAGATGAGGTTCCAGCTAGGCGATTACCTATTAAAAACTGTGTAGTTGATTCGAGTTATAGAAATAAAGCATATGAGTTTATAGCTTCTCAGGTAAAAATGGGACATCAGGCATATGTTATATGTCCTTTGGTAGAAGAATCTGAGAATATGGATGGTGAAAATGTAACAGATTATACAAAGACATTACAACAGATATTTAAGAATAAGATTAATGTTGCTATGCTTAATGGTAAAATGAAACCTTCAGAGAAGAATAAAATAATGGAAGCATTTTCAAAAAATGAGATACAGGTGTTGGTTTCAACTACAGTAGTAGAAGTTGGGGTTAACGTACCGAATTCAACAGTTATGTTAATTGAAAACGCAGATAGATTTGGTTTAGCTCAATTGCATCAATTAAGAGGAAGAATTGGTCGTGGCGATGCCCAGGGATATTGTATAATGATTAACACATCTAGAAGTAAAAATGCAAAAAAGAGATTAGAGATACTTAATAAATCTAATGATGGCTTTTTTATTGCAAGCGAAGATTTGAAACTGAGGGGACCAGGGGATTTCTTTGGTATTCGACAAAGTGGAGAATTTAATTTTCAGCTTGCAGATATTTATCAAGACGCTGATGTTTTGAAAAAAGCGGCAGATAGTGTAAATGAGATATTAGATCAGGACGCTTTATTACAAGATGATAGCAATAAAAATTTGAAAATATGGTTAGAAAGGCATTTAAGCGATAGCCTTCAGAAAATCAATTTATAAAAGGATGGCAATGCCATCCTTTTTATACTGTTATATATTTTAAGAATTAATCAATCTTTTTTAAATTTGATATATCAGGAATCGCAATCAAAGAGTAGTTAGTATAGTAAACTACAAAACCTGGTGCACCGGAATTTGGCTTTTTGACATTTTTCTTTTGCAAGTAGTCTATTTCAACTTTTTCATTTTCACGCCCACTAGAATAATATGCAGCTAAACTACCTGCTTCTTCAAATACTCTGTCAGGTAATTCAGTGTTATTTGATTTTACAATAACATGTGAACCAGGCATACCCTTTGCGTGAAACCACCAATCATTTCCTGTAGCAAATTTAAAAGTTAGTTGATCGTTTTGGTAATTATTTTTTCCAACATAAATATCATAACCATCACTTGAAACATAGTGAAAAGGTTTGCTCTTTATTTTATTTTTTTTGTTATTTTTATGTTTTTTAATATATCCAAAATCAATCAATTCTTCTTTGATTTGAACAAGGTCCTCAGCAGAAGTTGCAATATCAATTGAAGATAAAATAGATTGTAAATGCTTAATATTGTGATCAGTTTCATCAATTAGTTCGGTCAAAGCTTCGTATGTACGTTTGAATTTTTGATATTTATCAAAATATTTTTTTGAATTCTCTTGAGGAGTCATAGTTGGATCAAGAGGAATTTTGATAATTTTGTTATTGTCGTAGTAGTTAGGTGCTTCTAAAAATCTGGCATCCGGATCAAGATTATAACCGTATGAATTAATCAGTTCACCGTAAATTCGGAATTTATCACGTTTATTAGTGTCTTTTAATTGTTTAGTTTGCAAATCTAATTTTTTTTGATTACGTTCTAAAGCTGTTGTAACAATATGGCGTAATTCGTGCGATTTTTGACGAATTCGAGAGTGGTTGTTTCTTTCCTTGTAGAAAAGTTCTAGTACTTCCGAAATAGAATCATAAATTGTTGTGTTATAATCCTGGTATTGCAATAGATTGACGGAAGAAAACTCAATAGGAGCTTTTTTTTCTCTAACGATACATGGTTGGAATTTATCATTTTTCAAATCTTCAATAAACCAGAAAAAAGTATTCGCAACGTGTTGCATTGTATCATCTGAAAAAGCACTAACAGAACTGTCGCCATCTATTCCCGAACGATAACAAACCTCACTTGCTATAAGAGGACTGATACCATTAAAAGAAGTATAAATCGCTTTTATTACAGAAAGCGGTTTTGCATGAATAACGTCGAATATTTCGGACGAATTTTTAATTTTGAAAGGATCAATTTTGTCGCCCTGTGTATTTGGCATGAAATATTTTCTGCCAGGTAGAACTTCACGCAAAGAACTTACTAAACAAGAAACATGTTTAATACTGTTTATAATAGTGTTATCACTATCGCAAAAAATAATATTTGAGTGTTTACCCATTAATTCGATAATCAATGTTTTTTGTGATAAATCACCCATTTCATTTAAATGTTCAATTTCTAAATGTATAATTCTATCAAAACTAGGTTGATAAATCTTAGTTATACGCCCATTTGCTATGTGTTTTCTAAGAACCATACAAAAAGTTGGCGCCTGAAGAGGTGCTGGCTTATTTTCTTTGGTTAAACACATAAAAGGCAGTGATGCATTTACTGAAATAAGCAAACGATTTGAGCCTTTTGTACCTTTAAAAGTTAAAAGAATTTCATCTTTTTCAGGTTGGGAAATTTTACTAATTCTAGAATTTAAAATAGTATTATTCAGTTCATGAACTAAATTAGATATAACGATACCATCAAAGGCCATAGTCTTTACCTCCACATAAAAAATAAACAAATTAATTATACAAAAAATAAATAAAAATATCAATGATGTATTTGACGAATTGATAATTTGGCATTATAATAAAATACGATTATGCATTTTGGTGCATATGAATTTTCGTAAAAGTTTTATATGTTTTGTTTTATGCATGTTGTGATGTGTTAAAACATATAAGATTTTGGAAAGGACACTGTAATGGTAAAAAGTATGACAGGCTTTGGTCGTGCAGAATTTGTCGACGAAAATTGTAGATTTACAATCGAAATCAAATCTGTAAATCATAGATATCTTGACATTAATGCTAGAATGCCTAAAAAGCTTAATTCATTAGAAGGTAAAATTAGAAATCTTTTAAAAGAATATGTACAAAGAGGCAAAATTGATATATATATAACTTATGAAGACTTAAAAGATAATAATCAGTCACTTCATTACAATGAGGATATGGCTAAACAATATCTTGATTATTTGAACCAGATAAGTGAAAAATTTGGCCTTGAGAATGACGTTCGAGTAAGTACTTTATCTAGATATCCAGATGTTTTTGTTATGGAAGAAAAAGATGCTGATGAAGACGAGTTATGGCCTAAGCTAGAGGCAACTATTAGAAAGGCAGCTGATGCATTTAGCGAGTCTAGGTTGAAAGAAGGTGCTAATCTTCATAAAGATTTACAAGAAAAACTTATTAACATGCAGAAATATGTTGATATAATTGAAGAAAAATCACCAGAAATAGTAAATCTATATAAAGAAAAACTCGAAGAAAGAATTAAAGAGATTTTTGAAGAGGGCAAAGTTGATGAATGGAAACTAGCCACAGAGGTTACCTTGTATGCGGATAAGGTTTGTGTTGATGAAGAAATAGTCAGATTAAGAAGTCATATAAAAGCTGCAATAGATGAGATGAACGATGAAGAGATAGAAGATGTTGGTCGTAAGTTAAATTTCATTGCTCAAGAGATGAATCGAGAAGCGACTACAATTCTTTCAAAAGCAAATAATATTGATATTTCAGGTATAGGAATCGAATTGAAAACAAATATTGAAAAAGTTAGAGAGCAGATTCAAAATATAGAATAGGTGCTTATGAAAAAAATGATAAATGTTGGTTTTGGAAATTTGGTTAATGCGGACAAGGTTATAGCCATTGTTTCAGCAGAATCAGCTCCAGCTAAAAGACAAATAACTTATGCAAAAGATAATCATAAAATAATCGATGCTACACAAGGTCGAAAGACTAAAAGTATTATATATACTTCAGATGATTATATAATTACATCATCTCTTCAAACAGATACTTTGATAAATCGATTTGAGTGTTAAGCGATAATTAACTTTATGTGTATAATTGATTGAATAAAAGAAATAGAAAAAGAGGTATCACGATGAGCGAGAAGCAAAAAGGTATTTTAGTCGTTGTTTCTGGGTTTTCCGGGGTAGGAAAAGGCACAATAATGAAAAAGTTACTTGAGGAGCATAGAGATGATTATGCTTTGTCGGTTTCAGCAACTACAAGAAGTCCTAGAGCAGGTGAAATTCATGGTAAGTCATATTTCTTTGTTTCGAAAGAAAAGTTTGAGGATATGATAGAAAAAGATGAATTGATAGAGTATGCTCAATATGTAGGTAATTATTATGGAACACCTAAAGAATATGTGTTTAATCAGCTGAACGATGGAAAAAGTGTTATACTAGAAATAGAAATACAAGGAGCACTTAAGATTAAAGAACAATTTAAAGATACAAAGTTGTTGTTTATAACAGCACCAAGTGCTAAAGAGTTAAAATCACGTTTAGAGAATCGTGGAACTGAGACAGAGGACGTTATTAGTTTTAGAATGAATAGAGCGGTTGAAGAGGCAGAAGAAATAGAAAAATATGATTATCTTGTATGTAACAGAAATGTTGAAGAAGCTGTCTCAAAGGTACACACTATTATTCAAAATTGTAGGTTTAACAATCTTGATGAAATTAAGCAAGATTTAATTATAAATAATACAGAATATATTAATCAGATGAGAAGTGAATTAAAAGACTTTTCGAAAGGAGAATAAGAATGATACATCCATCATATGTAGAATTAATGAAAGTAGTAAATAGCGATGCGGCAGAAATAGGAGAAGAACCTGTAGTAAATAGTCGTTATTCAATAGTTTTAGCATCAGCTAGACGTGCAAGACAGATTATTGCTGGTGCAGAACCATTTGTTGCTAATCCAAAATGTGACAAACCTCTTTCAATAGCAGTTGAAGAGTTATATAATGGTCAAGTAAGAATCTTATCAGAAGAAGAAGCACAACAGCTTGAAGAGAGCAAAAAAGTACAAAGTGAGTCTGAGAACGTTGAACAAAATGTAGATACAATCGAAGAAAACGAAATAATTGAGAATTTATAAAAACGAAGGAATGGCTATGCCATTCCTTTTAAAAGTGAGGTTATATGAAGTTATTATTTATTTCACTGGGCTGTGATAAAAATTTAGTAGATTCAGAATTTATGATAGGTAAGTTGACTGCAAATGGAATTACACTTACAGACGATGAAACAGAAGCTGATATTATAATAGTTAATAGTTGCTGTTTTATTGGTGATGCAAAGGAAGAAAGCATTAACACTATTCTTGAGATGGCTCAACAAAAAGAAACAGGAAATTGTAAGTCATTAATTGTTACTGGATGTTTGGCTCAAAGATATCAAGATGAGATAAAGAAAGAAATTCCAGAGGTTGATGCAATTATTGGAACTAATTCGTATGACACAATCTTGGATGCCGTAAAAGAAACATTGAATAATACATATTATAAATGTATGAAAGATTTTGAAGGATTTCCAAAGATTGATTCTAAAAGAAGTGTTACGACAGGAGGACATTATGCATATCTAAAAATTGCGGAAGGTTGTAATAAAAGATGTACATATTGTATTATTCCATATATAAGAGGAAATTACAGAAGTATTCCAATTGAAGAATTAGTTAAACAAGCAACAGAGTTAGTTGAGGCTGGAGTAAAAGAATTAATTTTGGTTGCTCAGGAAACTACACTTTATGGTATAGATTTATATAAAGAAAAATCATTGCATAAATTATTAGACGCATTGAATGAAATAGAAGGTTTAAAATGGATTAGAATTTTATATTGTTATCCAGAAGAAATTTATGATGAATTGATTGAATCAATTATCAGAAATAAAAAAGTATGTCATTATTTAGATATGCCAATTCAGCATTGTAATGATGATATATTAAAAAGAATGCATCGTAAAACTAATAAAAAAGACATAGAAAGAATTATAACAAATCTTAGAAATAAGATACCAGATATAACATTAAGAACTACTTTGATTACAGGTTTTCCGGGTGAAACCAAAGAGGCTCATGAGGAAATGCTTGAGTTTGTAGACAAATTTGAATTTGATAGATTAGGTGCGTTTACATATTCACCTGAGGAAGGAACACCAGCAGCTTCTTATGATGATCAGATTTCTGAAGATGTAAAAAAAGATTATCAGCTTGATATTATGGAATTACAAGAAGAAATCAGTTTTGAAAAGAATGAGCAGATGGTAGGACGTATCCTAGAAGCATTTGTTGAAGGAAAAGTTGCTGATGAAAATGTTTATATTGGTAGAACTTATAGAGATGCTCCAGGCGTAGATGGTTATATTTTTATAGACACAGATAAAGAACTTATGACTGGTGACATGGTTAATGTAAAGGTCACTGGTGCATATGAATATGATTTGATAGGAGAATTAGTATGAATTTACCAAACAGATTAACTTTATTCAGAGTGATATTGATTCCTTTTTTCGTATTCTTTGTCCTAGCACCATGGTTTGAAGGATATGGAAAATTTATTGCAGTAGCAATTTTTATTGTAGCTAGTTTAACTGATATGGCTGATGGAAAAATCGCTAGAAAGTATAATTTGGTTACGGATTTTGGAAAATTTATGGATCCGTTAGCTGATAAATTGTTAGTGTGTTCCGCTTTGATTTGTCTTGTTGAAACAAGACAATTGTTTTCGTGGATTGTAATAATAATTATTGCACGAGAATTTGTGATTAGTGGTTTTAGATTGGTCGCAGCTGATAATGGTATTGTTATTGCAGCTAGTTATTGGGGAAAATTTAAAACTACGTTTCAGATGTTAATGATTATTTCATTAATTGTTGAAGGACAATTAAATGAATTAGGTTATAAGTTTGTAGCTTTACATTATTTAGGTATTGCATTAACTTATATTGCATTAGCATTAACTATTATTTCGTTAATTGATTATTTGGCTAAAAATATTGATGTATTGAAGGAACAGAAATAATGTTAAATAAAACTTATGAGAAGAGATTATATGAGATATTAAAAGAAAAGAATTGGAAGTTATCTACAGCTGAAAGTTGTACAGGAGGTTTGGTGGCTGCTACCGTAGTTAACATCTCAGGTATTTCGGAATTCTTTGAAGAGGGTTTTATAACATATTCATCTAGAGCTAAGGTGAATCGAATCGGGGTTAATCCTAAAGTTATAGATGAGTATGGAGTTGTAAGTAATGAGACGGCCGAGGCTATGGCTTTGGCAGTTGCAAAAACAGCAAGTAGTGATTGCTCTATTTCAACAACTGGTGTTGCAGGACCTAATGGTGGAACTAGAGAAGTTCCAGTGGGATGTATATGTATAGGATGTTCTGTTAAGGGAAAGGCATATTCAGAAAAAGTGTTTTTTAATGGGACTAGACAAGAAATCAGACAACAAGCAGCTGTTGAGGCAATCAAGTATTTAGTAGATAAAATAGAAGAGGTATCATAATGAGAGTAATAGCAGGAACAGCGAGAAGATTACCACTTAAAGCACCTTTTGGAATGAATACTCGTCCGACTTCTGATCAAATTAAAGAGACATTATTTAATATGATTCAGGGTGATGTGGCTGGAGCATATTTTCTAGATTTATTTGCAGGAAGTGGGCAAATGGGAATAGAGGCTCTTAGTAGAGGTGGTTTATATAGCGTATTTGTTGAAAACAATAGAAAAGCTCAAGAGTGCATCGAAGATAATATTAAGTTTACGAAATTTGAGAAGGATTCTTTATTAATTAAGAGTGATGTAATTTCTGCACTTAGAAAAATAGAGAATAAATATAAATTTGACATTGTTTTTATGGATCCACCATATAATAATGATTACGAAAAAGAAGTTTTGGAGTATTTGAAAAATTCATCGCTATTAAAAGAAGATACTTTGATTATCATAGAAGCATCTGTAGAGACTTCATTTGATTATTTGGATGAATTGGGCTATGAATTAATTAAATATAAAAAATACAAATCGAACGCACATATTTTTGTTAGAAAAAAATAATGTATTAGAAAAAATATGTTAAATATGGTATATAATAAAAGATAGAACTTCATTGTAAGTTTAATTGTAGGAGGCAATATGAGTAAGGCAGTATATCCAGGAAGCTTTGATCCATTGACTTTGGGACATTTGGATATAATAGGAAGAGCAGCAAAGATTTTTGATGAAGTTATTGTAGCAGTTTTGCGTAATAGTTCAAAAAATTCATTGTTTTCTTTGGATGAACGTGTTAGTATGATTATAGAAGAAACAAAAGAATTTTCAAATATAACAGTTGTGTCATTTGATGGATTACTTATTGATTATATGAAGAGGATAGATGCAAGTGTTATAATTAGAGGATTAAGAACGGTTACGGACTTTGAGTATGAATTTCAAATAGCTCAGACTAATCATGTTCAGGATACAAATATTGAAACAGTTTTTCTTACATCTGATTTGCAATATTCTTATTTGAGTTCTACCATAGTTAAGGAATTTGCATCTTATGGGGGAGATATTTCAAAATTTGTTCCAGAACGATTAATAGATAGGATTAATTTAAAATATCAAGACAGATAGGAGACTTTTGTATGAGTAGTAGCAGAATGGAACAGATTATTGAGGAAATTGAAGATTATATTGATGGTTGTAAGAAACAACCATTTTCACCTAGTAACATTATTGTTAATAGGGATGAAATGGAGGAATTGTTAGTCGAGTTAAGACGTAAAATTCCAGAGGAAGTAAAAAGATATCAGAAGATGATTAGCAATAAGGAAGCAATATTAGCGGATGCGCAGGCTAAAGCAGATCAGATTATTGCGCAAGCTCAGATTCAAACAAATGAACTTGTTAGTGAACATCAGATCATGCAACAAGCGTATGCACAAGCAAATGAAGTTGTTTCTATTGCAACACGTCAGGCACAAGAGATTCTTGATAATGCAACAAGAGATGCCAATAAGATTAGATTGAGTGCTATGAATTATACTGATGATCAATTATGTTCAATTGAGGAGGTTTTATCTAGAACTATTACAACATCACAAGAAAAATATGAATTATTTATTAATAATTTACAAGAACATTTAGATGTTGTAGTTGATAATAGAAAGCAGTTAAAGCCTGATAGAGATAACATAACAAAAGAGATTGAAGGATCTCAGGAAAATAATGTTAGCAGAGAGTCAGAATAGATTATAATAATCGGTGTCAAGTTTTTTGATGCCGATTTTTTAATATAATCACATTTTAAAGACAAATAAAAAAATATAATTACAAAAAAAGAAGTACGAAAAGAGTATATGAAAGAGAGTATATGATAGATGCGTTTAGATAAATTTTTAGCTGATTTGGGATATGGAACCAGAAGCGAGGTAAAAAGCCTAATTAAAAAAGGAAAAATTACAGTTAATGATATTAAAGTCAATAAACCAGAGACAAAAATTGATGAGTATAATGATAAAATAATGTATTTAAATCAGGTTATTGAATACAAGAAATATCAGTATTTTTTGCTTTATAAACCGAGTGGTTGTGTAACAGCGACGAACGATAATCTTCATAAAACTGTAATGGATTATTTGAAAGAAGAAACAAAAAAATATAAGAATTTATCTCCAGTTGGTCGATTAGACAAAGATACGGAGGGATTGTTATTAATAACCAATGATGGTCGATTATCTCATCATTTACTTTCACCAGCGCATCATGTTTCAAAAAAATATTATGTTGAATTAGATGGTGAGGTCAGCAAGAAATTAATTGAGGAATTCAAGGATGGAATCGATATAGGCGATGAAAAATTAACTAAGCCTGCTGTTTTAGAAATATTAGAGCCTAATAATTCTGCTTATTTAACTATAACAGAGGGACGTTTTCATCAAGTAAAAAGAATGTTTGAAGCTAAAAACTTAAAGGTGACTTATTTAAAGAGAGTAGAAATGTCAAGTTTAAACTTAGATGGACTTGAAAAAGGAAGTTATCGTGCATTGAGAGATAATGAAATAGATGAGTTGAAGATGAGTTGAATTGGATAGATTTAAATTTTATTATAATAATACTAAAAAACCAGTCCGAGAGGGCTGTTTTTTAGGTTGAAACAACTAACTATAAATAGTAATATATAATCAATACTATATGAATGGAGGAGCATATGAAAAATTATATTTTACTATTGCCTATTATATTTATATTCCATGATATGGAAGAAATTGTGGGTTTCGAACGTTTTTTTTAAAAAAATCCTGATATATTTGTGAGATTTCCGAGCATAATATGTTTGCACATAAGCATAGTAGTTTTGAATAATTGTGCAGGATATATTGAATTTAGATTTATTGATGCTGTAGGAAGTGTTGTAGCAATTATAGCAATGATGGTCAATCTTAGATTAGCTCATAAACTTATGGATTTTTATAATAAAAAGTTGAATTTATTAATCTCTAACCAGTAGCAGAACTATTTACGTAGTCTATGCTTATTATAAGGTCTAACAGGGATCATTTTATTGAGTATAAACTTTTTGGTCGTGAAATTAATATGCTAAAAATGTAAAAAGTCTTACGTTTAGACTGTTTACAGAATTTGATGAATATAAAAGGTTGAAGAACAATACATTTTTAGTACTAAGGAGAATATAATGAATAAAAATAATATTTCAGCAGTTATTGGAACAAATTCGTGGGGAGGAAAGTTATACGGAAAAATAATTCGAGGGAACTATGTGCCAGAGAATGTTATTAAAGATGCTATGAAAGAAGCTAAAGATTGTGGTTTGGTAACTTATGATTTAGCAAGAGATTATGGATTTGATAAAGCTCAAAATATGATTGGAGAGTTTGGAACTAAAGATATAATAATTTCTGCAAAATATACACCATTTAAACATTATAAAAAAAGGGTGTGTCAGGAAATCTCTTATGAAAGATCTAGATGATTTTAAAAGAGATTATGTTGATATATACTGGTTACATTTGCCTACGGATATTGAAAAGCATCTTTTGGAAATAATTGAACTTTACAAAGAAAAAAAGATAAGGTATATAGGAGTTTCAAACTTTAATTTAGAAGAATGTAAAAAAGCAAAAAACATTTTAGAAAAAAATGGAATTCCACAAAAGAAATCGCTAATGAATTTTCTTTTTAATAGAAAGGTTAAAAAGCTTACAAATTTATATAAAGTTATGATTAGTGTGGCAAGAAGGCACGACATAAAGGTTCCGCAGGTTGCTATAGCTTTTTGTGCATCTAAGGGTGTAATTCCGATGGTGGGATGCCGAAAACCAGAACAGGTTCATGATTTGTCACATGCTGCTGATATACGATTAAGTGATAATGAAATAAAAAAACTCGAAGAGGCGGCAGATATGACAAATATAAAAATCATGGGAGCAGATATTTTTAGACCATTTGTTTTAAAAGACAAATAGGAAGTCCAGAAAAATTGGATAGTTTGACAGATAGGAATAAGTAATTTAAAATATAAGTATAAGATTAGGTCAGGAAGCATATGAGGTCCTGACCATTTTTAAAATATTTAAAAATGTAAAAAGTCATTTTAGAAAGCTTAACATATACAATCAAGAAAGGAGGATACGATGACAAAAAAGTATTTGAGAATAGCATTAGCCTATGTAGGAGTAATTGTTGGAGCTGGATTATCATCAGGACAGGATTTAATGCAGTATTTTGTTAGTTTTGGTAAAAAAGGTATTGTAGGAATTTTAATTTTAGTGTCTCTTAATATCTTATTTGGAAAAATTATAGTAACTTTGGGGTGCTATTATGATTCAAACAATCATCAGGATGTTTTAGATAAGGTTGCACCTCGTATGGTTACTAGGATAATTGATTATACTTTAATAATTTCCAGTTTTATAATTTATTTTGTAATGATAGCTGGTGCTGGTGCCAATTTACATCAACAGTTTGGCTTAAGTAGTTGGATTGGTGCATTGATTTGTTCTGGAATAGTAATTATAGTTTCTTTTATGGATTTTGATAAGATTACTTCAGTTTTAGGAATCTTTACACCAATAATTATAATTATGATTGTAGTAATTACAATTTTTACATATGTAGGGCACAGTTACGATTTTATACATCTTGCTAATATAGCAAGCAAACTGGATTCACCTATGTCAAGTGTTATATTTTCTGCTATAAATTATTATTCATTATGTGCAATTACAGGCTTTTCTATGGCTCTTGTTTTGGGAGGTTCAGTTGTAAGAATTGGCATTGCAGGAAAAGGTGGCGCTATTGGTGGTGCTCTGATTGGATTGATAGTTTTATGTGCGTATGCGTCTTTATTTGCCAATGTTGATGTTGTAAAGGATGCAGAAATACCAATGTTGGCTATAGTTGCAAATATTAATCCTGTTTTTGCTCAAATATATACATTTGTAATTTTTGCATTAATATTTAATACGGCATTTAGTCTTTGTTTTGCCTTGGCAAAAAGATTTTCAGCGGATGACAATAAAAGGCTTCATAAAATTCTTATAGGTATTGTTATTGCAGGATATATATGTAGTTTTGCAGGTTTTAAACAATTAATTTCGGTAATGTATCCTATTCTTGGATATATTGGGATTTTATTGCTTTTAACATTGCTAATAGCCTGGGTTAGAGAAAAACAAAATATTTATAAAGAAAAAATGATTCGTAGAAAAATGATTTCAGTTGCTTCAAAAAAATATGACGAGAATCAGGAATATACAAAAAAAGATAAAAAATTGTTGAAAAAATTAGCTGAAGAATCCATTCTCGATACAGATAATATCAAACAAGATGTTAAAGAAGTGGCAAAAGAAGAACAGATTAATAAAGATGATTAATTTAGTTATAATTACGTCAAAACGGGTTGTTTATAAACAAAGATAGAATCATCAAAATAAATAGAGAGGAACATGCAATATAGTATTGCAAATACTGATAGAAAAATGAAAGAATTTAGAATTTCCAATAATGATCAAAATCAAAGATTAGATAAGTTTTTACATAAACTTTTGCCTAATGCACAGACGAGTTTTATTTATAAAATGCTAAGAAAGAAAAATATTACGCTAAATAATAAGAAGGCTAATGGAAAAGAAAAATTATCAGAAAATGATATTGTAAAGATTTTCTTTTCAGATGAAACATTTGATAAATTTTCAAAAGATATTGAAAAAGCAAAAAAAGAATATGAGTATTTAGCTAGTTTAAAAGATTCAAACATAAAAGTTGTTTATCAGGATAGTGACATAATTATAATTAATAAACCAGCTAATATTTTGTCGCAAAAGGCAAAAGAAAGTGATATTTCTGCCAACGAATATATAATAGGTTATTTGATTAGAAGTGGAGAACTGTCATTTGACGATTTCTTGACATTTAGACCGTCTATTTGTAATAGGATAGATAGAAATACTACAGGTTTATTGATTGCTGGCAAAACTTTAAATGGTTTACAACAGATGTCAGAAAGTTTAAAAAATAGAACAATTGATAAGTTTTATAGATGTATTGTATTGGGCAAAGTTGAGAAAAATCTTTATTTAAAGGGTTATTTAAAGAAGGATAGAGAAGACAATACAGTAGAGATTATTGCAGAAGATAAGTATGAAAAATTAAAGGAATCAAACGTTAAAGCTTCAAAAGAGTATTCTTTGATAGAAACTTCTTTTGAAGTTGTTCAAAGTAATGATAGATATACAATGCTGGAGGTACATTTGATTACAGGAAAAACACATCAAATTCGTGCACACTTATCACATATAGGTCATCCTATAATTGGTGATATGAAATATGGAAATAGTAATGCAAATGAATTTGCATATAAAAAATATAAAGTTAAACATCAGTTATTACATGCATATTGTCTTGATTTAAAGGAAAAAAATAAAGTTTATGCTCCAGTTCCTGCTGTTTTTGATAAATTGATGCAATAAAATGTAATAAAACAAACAAGTATAAGGAGAACTAATATTATGCCGACTTGGAATTCTAGAGGATTAAGAGGATCCATACTAGAAGAATTGCTTAATAAAACAAATATGAAATATTTGGAGAATAATTTGGCGTTGATACAAAAAATTCCAACGCCAATTACACCGATTAAGATTGACAAAAAAACAAGACATATCACATTAGCATACTTTGAACAAAAAAGTACGGTTGATTATATTGGAGTTGTGCAAGGTATACCTGTTTGCTTTGATGCTAAAGAATGTCATACAAGTACTTTTCCTTTAGCTAATATTCATGAGCATCAAGTAAAATTTATGGAATCTTTTGAAAAACAAGATGGGATAGCTTTTTTCTTAATATATTATACGATGAGTGATGAATTTTATTATTTATCATTAAGAGAATTGAAGAAATTTTGGGATAGAGCAGAAAATGGAGGAAGAAAAAGCTTTCGTTATGATGAATTAAATAAAAAGTTTTTCCTAAGAAAAGAATCAGGTTTGTTTGTGCCATATTTAGATGGGATACAAAAAGATTTAGAAGATAGATAAAATGTTTTATTTTGTTGACAAAATAGATACTAGAATATATAATGTAGTAATATAATAAAACTGTAATTTGCTAATGCTTTACTACGATAAAATATTTAAAGAGAATTTATTTATAAAAAGAGAGAATTATAATTGGAGGTTTAGTATGAATAATAGATTATTACATACACCTGATGGTGTTAGAGATATCTATAATAGTGAATGTAGAAAGATAATGAAGTTAAGTGAAAAAATCCATAATCAGTTGATTAAATACGGCTGTTCGGATATAAAAACTCCTACTTTAGAATTTTTCAATGTATATGATAGTCAAAACAATGCATTTGATTGTCGTAATATGTATAAGTTTTTTGATAAGGACGGGGAAATACTTGTTCTTAGACCTGACTATACACCTGCTATTGCCAGGTGTGTTGCAAAATATTACAAGGATGAAACATTACCCCTTAGATTTTGCTACGAAGGGAATACATTTATTAATCAATCGGATTATCAGGGAAGATTAAAAGAAACTACTCAATGTGGTGCAGAATATATCGGAGATAGCTCTAGCTTTGCTGATGCAGAGATGTTAGCCTTGGTTGTTGACTCTTTGAAATCAGTCGGATTAGATGAATTTCAACTATCAATTGGTCATGCACTTTATTATGAAGGTCTAGTTAAAGCCGCAAGTTTATCATTAAATCAAGAAGAAGAAATTAAGTCCTTGATTGTAAATAAAAACTTTTTGGGATTAGAAAAATTCATAAAAACCTTGGATTTAGAAAATGATTTATTAGCACTGTTTGAGGGATTTAATACGTTTAGTGTTGATATAGATAAATTGAATGAATTAGAAAAATATGCTCAAAAATATGATAGAGTATTATTTGCTATTCAAAATTTACAAGAATTATATAAATTATTAAAACTATATAAGATTGATGAATATGTATCATTTGAACTTGGAATGATAAGTATACATAATTATTATACAGGTATGATTTTTTCGGGATATACTTATGGCTCAGGAGAACCAATTGTAAAAGGTGGACGTTATGATAAGCTTATAAGTAGATTTGGAAAAGATACTCCAGCTATTGGCTTTACAATAGTTGTGGATCAGGTTATGGATGCTTTGAAAAATCAGAGTAAGCAATTAGAAGAAAGCTATAGCACAGAATTATTAGTTTTTTCAGAGGATAGAATTGAAGAAGCTATAAATATAGCCAGCAAATTAAGAAAAGATGGAAAAAATATTCAAACTCTTATGAAAAATTCAAATTTATCAAAAGAGGATTATTATGAATATGCAAAGAAAATGAATATTTCAAGAGTAGAGTTTTTATAGATTTGTTAATAAATTGGAGGAGTAAAAATGGAATTTGATAATAATCAATATCTTACTTTTGCTTTAGGAAAAGGAAGATTGGCTAGTAAGACATTAGAGTTATTTGAACAAATAGGAATAAGATGCGATGAAATGAAAGATAAGAATACTCGCAAATTAATATTTGTTAATGAAGATTTAAAATTAAAATTTTTCTTGGCAAAGGGTCCCGATGTTCCTACTTACGTAGAGTATGGTGCTGCTGATATTGGAATAGTTGGTAAAGATACAATTTTAGAAGAAAACAGAAATATATACGAAGTATTAGATTTAGGATATGGAAAATGCAAAATGTGTATTTGTGGTCCAGAAAGCTCAAGAGAATTATTACAACATCATGAACAAATAAAAGTTGCTACTAAATATCCACAGATTGCAAAAGAATATTTTAATGAGAAAAAATATCAAACCGTTGAAATTATAAAATTAAATGGTTCAATTGAATTAGCTCCTATTGTTGGTCTTGCACCTGTAATATGTGATATTGTTGAAACAGGATCAACTCTTAGAGAAAATGGTTTGGTTGTTTTAGAGGAAGTTTGTGATTTATCGGCTAGAGTAGTAGTAAATCAGGTCAGTATGAAGATGCAAAACAAAAAAATAACAAAAATTGTTAGGGCACTTCAAGAACAGATTGAAAAAAACAAAAAATAAGAGAAATAAGGTATAGTGTAAAAATATCTTATTAAAAATTTATGAAGAATAAATGAATAATGTATTATTTAAAGTGCTTGGAGGAATACTATAATGAGAATGTTGACATTAACAAAGGATGTAAAAGAAGAATTATTAGATAAACTAATTAAAAGAAGTCCAAATAACTATTCAGAATTTGAAGAAAGAGTAAATTCAATTATAAACGAAGTCAAAGAAAGAAAAGATGATGCTTTATTTGAATTTACACAGAAATTTGATAGAGCATCCATAAACAAAGATAATGTTTTAGTTACAAAAGAAGAAATTGAAGAGGCATATGAACAGGTCGATAAAAAGCTTGTAGAAGTAATAAGAAAAGCAAAAGAAAATATTTCAATATATCATGCAAAACAAAAACAGAATTCTTGGTTTACAAGTGAAAATGGCAAGCTTTTAGGTCAAAAAGTAACACCTTTAGAGAGAGTTGGTGTATATGTTCCAGGAGGAAAAGCGGTGTATCCATCTTCAGTTCTTATGAATGTTTTACCTGCTAAAGTAGCTGGAGTAGAAGAAATAATAATGTGCACTCCTCCAATGGAAAATGGAAAAGCTTACGCACAAACATTAGTTGCTGCTAATGAAGCAGGCGTAGATAAAATATACAAAGTCGGTGGAGCGCAGGCAATAGCGGCAATGGCTTTTGGAACAGAGAGTGTACCAAAAGTAGATAAAATCGTGGGACCAGGTAATATTTATGTTGCATTGGCTAAGAAAGCAGTTTTTGGCTATGTTGGTATTGACTCAATTGCAGGACCAAGCGAAATTCTTGTACTTGCTGACGAGACAGCAAATCCTAGATATGTTGCTGCTGATTTATTGTCTCAGGCAGAACATGATGAACTTGCGTCAGCTATTTTAGTTACTACTGATGCTGAACTTGCTCAAAAAGTTGATGAAGAAATAATAAACTTTACAAAAGAATTATCAAGAAAAGAAATAATTGAAAAATCTTTAGATAATTATGGATATATTTTGGTTGCAGAGAGCATGGATGAAGCAATAAGCACATGCAATGATATTGCATCAGAACATTTAGAGATTGTTACTAAAAATCCATTTGAAGTTATGACAAAAATAAAGAATGCTGGAGCAATTTTCTTGGGTGAATATTCAAGTGAGCCATTAGGCGACTATTTTGCAGGTCCAAATCACGTTTTACCTACTAATGGAACAGCAAGATTCTTTTCACCACTTGGGGTAGATGATTTTATAAAAAAATCAAGTATTATATCTTATTCAAGAGAATCATTAGAAGAAGTGTATAAGGATATAGTTTATTTTGCAGAATCTGAAAAACTTACAGCTCATGCTAATTCTATAAAAGTTAGATTTGAAAAATAAAAGGAGAAAGTGATATGTCAAGTGAAAGAATAGCTCAAGTAGAAAGAAAAACAAGAGAAACAGATATTAGAGCAATTATTGATATTGATGGTGAGGGGAAATCAAAAGTCAGTACAGGAATTGGCTTTTTTAATCACATGTTAGAAGGTTTTTCAAAGCATGGTTTTTTTGATTTAAACATTCAGTGTGATGGTGATCTAGAGGTGGATTGCCATCATACAATTGAGGATTGCGGAATCGTATTAGGAGAAGCTATTAAAGAGGCTGTAGGAGACAAAAAAGGGATAAGACGATTTGGAAGTTCTTTTGTTCCAATGGATGAAACTTTGGTTTTATGTTCATTAGATTTATCAGGAAGACCTTATTTAGTTTTTGATGCTGATTTTACAACGGATCGAGTGGGTAATTTTGATACAGAAATGGTAAAAGAATTTTTTTATGCGATTTCATATTCTGCTATGATGAACATTCATATAAAAGTGCTTAGTGGAGAAAATAATCATCATATTATTGAAGCAATGTTTAAAGCATTTGCAAGAGCTTTAGATGATGCAACAAAGTTCGACGATAGAGTTAAGGGAATTTTATCTACGAAAGGAAGCTTATAGAATGCAAAAAAAAAGTGTAGTAGCTACATTGTATTTAAAAAATGGTGTTGCTGTTAAAGGAGAAAATGATTTTACAACAGTAGGTGATGCTTTAGATTTATGTAAATATTATAATGATAATGGTTTTGATAAAATTATAATTCTTGATTTGTTTGAAAATGATATTGAACAAGAAAAAAATATAAGGGTTATTAAACAGATTAATAAACAAATTGATATAAAGGTTTGTGCAGGAAATCTTGAAACACAAGCATCAGATGTAAAAAAATATTTGTATGCAGGTTGTGTAGAGGTGATTTTTAATGGTCAAAAACCAACTTCATTAAGTGCAGCTATTGAAGTAAGTAAAAATTATAGTAAAGATATTGTTGTTGTAGGAGCTAATTCTGTTGATTTTATTTTCAAACAAAAAGATGTGATGAATAGATGTTTTCATGAAATAGTTTTGAAAAATACAGAATTAATAGAGTTGGTTGAAAATACAACCAGTATTCCGTACATTGTTTGTTTAGAAGAAATCGATATTGATAATATTATTAAAATTTTACATCATGGAAATGTTAGAGGTATATGCGTGGACAGCTTTTATAACAAAAAAATTGATATTATGGATTTAAAGAATAGATTGGCTAAAAATCATATAAAGATGGATAATTATGAGCCGGAATTACATTGGAATGATTTGAAAAAAAATTCAGACCAAATGGTACCAGTTATTGTGCAAGATTACAGAAATGATGATGTACTTATGCTTGCATATATGAATGAAGAAGCATTTAATGCTACTATATCTAGTGGAAAAATGACATATTGGAGTAGAAGTAGAAACGAACTTTGGGTAAAAGGACTTACATCAGGACATTTTCAGTACGTAAAGTCCTTGACGGCAGACTGCGATTTTGATACCATATTAGCTAAAGTGTCTCAAATCGGAGCAGCGTGTCATACAGGAAATCGTACATGCTTTTTTAATAATATAATTCAAAAAGAATATGTTGAGAAGAATCCAATAAAAGCTCTTGATAGTTTGTATGACTCTATAAAAGATTTTCGAGATAACGCATCTGATAGAGTAGAAAATGAACTCTTATTAGATGGCGGAACAGATGAGATACTCCAAAATGTAGGAGAAAAGTTCATCAATATTTTATTATCATATAAAACAATAGATCAAACTGATTTTAAAATAGAAATGTCTGACTTCCTATATAAAATAATGATACTTATGGTTGAAAAAGGAGTGACTTGGGAAGACATTATTAAAGAAATGTCTCCAAAATAAAAATATGACAAAATTAGCATTATCAGATAGTATTTTGATGAAGGTTGAGAAACCGGCAAGATATATTGGAAATGAATTAAATAGTGTAAAAAAAGATAAAAATCAAGTCGATGTAAGATTTGCTATGGCTTTTCCAGATGTGTACGAAATTGGAATGTCGCATTTAGGAATTCAAATTTTATATGATATGTTCAATAAAAGAGAAGACACGTGGTGTGAGCGTGTCTATTCGCCATGGCCAGATTTACATAAAATCATGAAAGAAAAAAACATACCTCTTTTTGCATTAGAATCTCAGGAGCCGGTTAAAAATTTTGATTTTTTAGGTATAACTTTACAATATGAAATGTGTTATACAAATATTTTGCAATTATTGGATTTGAGCCAAATTCCACTTTTGGCAGCTGAAAGAACTAATGAGGATCCAATCGTTATAGGTGGAGGTCCATGTACATATAATCCAGAGCCGATAGCAGACTTTTTTGATATGTTTTATATCGGAGAAGGAGAAATTATGTATGATGATTTGATAGAGTTATATAAATCTATGAAAAAGGCTAATAAATCTAGAGAAGAATTCTTACATGAAGTTTCAAAAATCGAAGGTATATATGTACCATCTTTATATGATGTTACATATAAAGAAAATGGTACAATTGATGAGATGATTCCAAAATTTGAAGATGTGCCTAAAAAGGTAAAAAAACAAATAGTAATGGATATGACAGAATCTGTTTATCCAGAAAAACCTATTGTACCTTTTATTAAGGTTACACAAGATAGAGTTGTTCTTGAAATTCAAAGAGGATGTATTAGAGGATGTAGATTTTGTCAAGCAGGAATGATTTATAGACCTAATAGGGAAAAGAATGTTGAAAGACTAAAAGACTTAGCTGTAAAAATGTTAAAAGCAACGGGGCATGAAGAAATATCATTGAGTTCTTTGAGTTCGTCAGATTATTCACAATTAGATGAATTGATAACATTCTTAATTGATAATTGTAATGGAAACGGAGTTAATATTTCTTTACCTTCGTTACGTATTGATGCGTTTTCTTTAGATATTATGAGTAAGGTTCAAGATATCAAAAAAAGTAGTCTTACCTTTGCGCCTGAGGCAGGTTCTCAAAGATTACGTGATGTTATTAATAAAGGCTTAACTAAAGAGGTAATACTAGATGGAGCTCATCAGGCATTTCTTGGTGGCTGGAATAAAGTAAAGCTATATTTCATGTTAGGATTGCCTACTGAGACAGAAGAGGATATGAAAGCTATTCCAGAACTAGCAAATGAGATTGCGGCATTGTATTATGACACTGTTCCAAAACAAGAACGTAATGGAAAATGTCAGATTACAATTTCAACTTCATTTTTTGTTCCAAAGCCTTTTACACCATTCCAGTGGGCGGGAATGTTTGAACCAGAGGAGTATTTAAGAAGAGCTAAGATAGTTAATGATACTGTAAAAGCACAATTAAATCATAAAAGTATAAGATACAACTGGCACCAGGCAGATGTTACATTGTTAGAGGGTGTCTTGGCTCGTGGAGATAGGAAACTTTCACAAGCAATATTATATGTATATGAGCATGGAGGTTTCTTTGATGCATGGAGCGAATTCTTTAATTATGATTTATGGTTAGAAGCATTTGAAAAATGTGGAATTAGTATAGATTTTTATGCAATTAGACAAAGAGATGAAGACGAAGTCTTCCCATGGGATTTTATTGATTGTGGAGTGACAAAAGAATTTATGCTTAGAGAGTGGCATACAGCACTTTCAGAAACAGTTACACCTAATTGCCGAATGCGTTGTTCGGGATGTGGTGCTAGAAAATATCTTGGAGGTGTATGCTATGAGAATAAGAATTAAGTTTAAAAAATATGGTGCCATGAAATTTATTGGACATTTGGACATGATGAGATATTTTCAAAAAGCCATGAGACGTGCAGAAATTGATATATGTTATTCAGAAGGATTTTCACCTCATCAAATAATGTCCTTTGCAGCACCATTAGGTGTTGGTATTACGAGTGATGGAGAGTATTTAGATATAGAGGTAAATTCAACATATAGCACTAAAGAAGCAATAGAAAGATTGAATGCTACTATGGTTGAGGGCGTCGAAGTTTTAGATTATGTTGAATTGTATGAAAACGCTAAAAAGGCAATGTCAGTTGTTGCAAGTGCAAGTTACACTTTATCGTACAAAGAAGGCTATAATAGCCCATATACTGCTAATGAGTGGAAAGAAATTATAAAAGAAAAATTCATAGATAGAAGTAGCTTTATTATTATAAAAAAGACTAAAAAAAGTGAAAAAGAAATGGATTTAAAACCATTAGTTGAACAGTTTGATGTTTCAGATAATGCTGGAACTATTGAATTTTCAATAAAAGTGACTACTGGTAGCACCAATAATGTTAAGCCTGAGCTTGTTTTACAATCAATTTATAAAGAATTAAATCTTGAATATGATACAGATGCGATTCAAATTCATCGTAAAGATGTATTTGCTTTTAATGATAAAGAAGAGTTGGTTCCATTAATTGCATTTGGAAGGGAGATTTTATAAAGATGAATCGCTTAGCGATAACAAATGTGGAGATATATAACAAAACATATTTAGCGTATAATTTATTAGATGAAAATAGAGATTTGCTTGATTTTCAACTGTTTTTGAATGATTCTATTTTGAACAATATTTATATTGGAAAAGTAGAAAATGTTATAGAAAACTTAAATGCTGCATTTGTGAGAATTTCTCCAACTCAAAGATGTTATCTTCCTTTGAATAAGGTTAATAATATTATTTATACGAAAAGAAATAGTACTAGAAAGCTTTTATCTGTTGGAGATGAGATAGTCATACAAATAGTAAAAGAAGCTATTAAAACAAAGGAACCAGTGGCAAGTTGTGATTTTACACTTGAGGGAGATTATGCTCTGGTTACAACACGAAATAAGAAGATGAGTGTCTCTAGAAAATTAGATGTAGATCAAAGAAAAAAAATGATTGATTTATCTTTAAAATATAAAAGTAAAGACTATGGAATATTAATTAGGACTAATGCAAAAGAAGTCAAAATAGACATGGTTGAGAAAGATATTATAAAACTGACGACTTTATTTAATAATATAAAAAGTTTTTCAGAACATAGGAGCATGTATGATGTTCTCTATAATGCACCTAAGGGTTATATTTCTAAGATAAAAAGTCAGAATGCCAAGAATATTGATTACATATATACAGATATAGAAGAAGTTTATCAGCAAATTAAAGAACATTTAGGTTATCTTTGTGATAGAGAGGTTATTAAGTTTTATGATGATAAAGACGTAAGTTTAAAGACGCTATATAATATAAGACGTTTTGTAGATGAACTTACTCAAAAAACAGTAAAACTAAAATCTGGTGCTAACATTATAATAGAATCATTAGAAACATTAACAATTATTGATGTTAATACTAGTAAGGGCTCAAAACAAAAAAATGTAATTGAAAAAGTAAACTGTGAAGCAGCAGTTGAAATAGCTAGACAGCTTCGACTGAGAAACATTAGTGGAATGGTAATTATAGATTTTATTAATATGGATTCGAAAAAACAAAATGAGAAGCTTATTCAGTGTTTGAAAGCTGAGATATCAAAAGATTCTGTTAAAACTGATTTTATTGATATTACAAAATTAGGTTTAATTGAGCTGACACGAAAGAAAACATCAAAATCATTGGTAGATATTTTACGATAATATTTAATATAAATTTTATTTTGTTTTATATTTTTTAATTGACTTATCAATATATGTATGTTATTATACTTGAGTATGCCGCACAGTTAGGTATAAGTGTAGTGAATTGTAATTGACTATCACCAAAACTGGCGAGTAATGATAATAGGAGGTGCCATATGTACGCAATTATAGCAACAGGTGGTAAACAGTATAAAGTAGCCGAGGGCGATATCATTACCATTGAAAAGCTTGGTGTTGAAGCTGGTGAGAAAGTTACTTTTGATCAGGTTTTAGCAGTATCAGGCGATAGCTTTAAAGCAGGTAATCCAACAGTAGAAGGAGCATCAGTAGAAGCTTCAGTTGTTGAAGAAGGTAGAGCTAAAAAGATTATTGTATACAAATACAAGAGAAAAACTGGATATCACAAGAAAAACGGACATAGACAGTCATTCACACGTGTTAAGATTGAAAAAATCAATGCTTAATTTATAGAATTATGATTACAACAAAATTCTATAAGGATAAAAAATCAAGGCTTGTCGGTTTTACATTTGATGGACACGCAGAATTCGCTGATCCAGGAGAAGATGTTGTGTGCGCAGCAGTTTCTACAGTTGTTTATGCAACTGAAAATGCAATTGATAAGCTTACTAAAGTTAGATATTCGTGTGGTTTTAAGGACGGATATGTTGACTTGAGAGTGGATACTAAGTGTCTTCGTGGTAGACATGATGTTCAGCTGTTATTGAGAATGTTAGAATTGTCAATAATAGACATTAAGAATAAATATGGTGAAGATTATATAACCATTAGTTATGAGGAGGTGTAAGACATGTTAGAATTGAACCTTCAGTTGTTCGCTCATAAAAAAGGAGTTGGTTCTACAAAGAACGGTAGAGACTCAGAGTCTAAGAGATTAGGCGCTAAAAGAGCAGATGGACAGTTCGTTAAAGCTGGTAATATTTTATATAAACAGCGTGGAACAAAAATTCATCCAGGTGTAAACGTTGGTAAAGGTGGAGATGATACACTTTTTGCTAAGGTTGATGGTATTTTAAGATTCGAAAGAGTTGGAAGAGATCGTAAACAAGCTTCTGTTTATCCAGTAGCTAACGATTAATTTTCTTATTGTAGCCCCGACTGTAAAGCCGGGGCTCTTTATATAAGTAAATACAATGTTTCTGATTAAGGATGCTGTTATTTTTTTATATAAGGAGTTCCGTTAGAACAAGGGCTATTTGTAGTTATAAACATAAACATGAGTTTTGAGGTGATAATATGTTTGCAGATCGCGCGAAAATAATTATAAAATCAGGTAAGGGTGGTAATGGACACGTGTCATTTAGACGTGAAAAATATGTACCTAACGGTGGACCTGATGGTGGAGATGGAGGTAAGGGTGGAGACGTTATCTTTGTTGTAGATAAAGGTCTTAATACACTTACTGATTATAGACATCGTAGGAAATTTGCTGCTGAACCAGGAGATGAAGGTAGCAAAAAGAAAATGCATGGAAAAAATGGTGCAGATTTAATTTTGAAGGTTCCAGAAGGAACAATAATAAAAGATGCCGAAACGGGAAGAGTTATTGCGGATATGTCTGGCGATAATCAAAAAGTAACTGTTTTACGTGGTGGTCGCGGTGGAAAAGGAAATGTTCATTATGCAACACCAACTATGCAGGCACCTAAATATGCTCAGCCAGGTGGAGAAGCAGTTGAAATAGAAGTTTTATTAGAACTAAAAGTTATTGCTGATGTTGGCTTGGTTGGATTCCCTAATGTTGGTAAGTCAACATTTTTATCAAGAGTAACTAATGCTCAACCTAAAATTGCAAATTATCATTTTACAACATTACAACCTAATTTAGGAGTTGTTGATTTAGATGAAGGCTTTGGATTTGTTATAGCTGATATTCCTGGTTTGATTGAAGGTGCATCGGAAGGTGTAGGATTAGGCCATGAGTTTTTAAGACATATTGAACGTACAAAAGTAATGGTTCATATGGTTGATGCAGCCGGAACAGAAGGAAGAGATCCAGTTGCAGATATTAAAGCTATCAATAAGGAATTAGAGGCGTACAATCCAGAATTATTAAAAAAACCACAAGTTATTGCGGCTAATAAAATTGATGCAATTTATGGTGAAGAAAATGAAATAATTGAAAAACTAAGAGATGAATTTAAAGACGATGGAATAGAGGTTTATCCAATTTCTGCTGTAAGTGGAAAAGGATTAAAAGAACTTTTATATTGTGTCAAGAATTTATTATCTACTCTTCCACAAGGAGCTACTGTTTATGAGTCAGAATTTGATCCATCAGTTAAAGTTAGTAGCGAGGAACCATGTATTGTTCGACAAGAAAGCGATGATGTTTATGTAGTTGAGGGACAAAGAGTAGAAAGAATGCTCGGATATACTAATATTGAAAGTGAGAAAGGTTTCTTGTTCTTCCAAAAATTTATGAAAGATCAAGGAATCCTTGAAGAGTTGAAAAATTTAGGAATTCAAGATGGTGATACAGTAAGAGTTTGCGATTTTGAATTTGATTATTATGAATAATATTAAACATAACATTTAAAAATTTAAATTATATAGAATAGTAAGTTATACAAATAAAGGAGATACTATGACAAGTAAACAACGTGCGTATTTAAGTAGTTTAGCAAGTACATTGACACCAATTTTTCAGGTGGGTAAATCATCACTTACTCCTGAAATCGTACAGGCAATTGATTTAGCATTAGAAAAAAGAGAACTTATAAAAATTTCAGTGTTAAAAAATTGTGCTGATGATCCAAGAGAAATAGCTGAAATAATGGCAGAAAGAACACACTCAACTGTTGTAAGAGTTATTGGAAAGAAAATAATTTTATATAGAAAAGCAAAACGTAATCCTAAAATCAATTTACCAAAGTAGTAATTGATTTTAGATGTGAGTACATGTTTTAAATATTATATGATACATTCGAAAAGTTAAAGACAGATGTAGGCGGATGATATGAGAATAGGAATTTTAGGTGGTTCGTTTGACCCTATACATAATGGACATGTGTATATGGCTAAAATGGCAAAAGAAAAATGTAAATTGGATAAAGTAATAATTGTTCCGGCTGGACATTCTCCTAATAAAGATGAAAGCAAGATGGTTACTGGAGATGATAGAAGTACTATGTGTAAGTATGCAGTTGAGAACATAAATGGAATAGAGATATCGGATATAGAAGTATTATCTGATTCAAGAAGCTATACATATATTACAATTAAGAATATGTATGATAAGTATCCACAAGATGAATTATTTTTCATTATGGGAGCTGATTCTATAGATTACTTTGAAAAATGGAAGAATCCTGAAATTATTGCAAAGTATTCAGATATAATTGTTATTAATAGAGATGAATATACGAATGAATATCTTGAAAAAAAAATCGAGTATTTAAATACTATTTTTCCAGTAAATGTTTTTGTTGTAGAATGCCCTAAAATTGACATTTCATCTACTACAATCAGATCTTTGTTTATGAATAAAGAATATGAAGAGGCAAAGAAATTTTTAAATGATAAGGTTTTTGAATATATAATTAATCAGAATCTATATTAAATTTTTGAAGGGATGGCTAAAAGGCGGTGTACGACATAAAAAGTATTAGAAAAAAATTAAAAAAAGAACTTGATAAAGATAGATATGAACATACAAAAGGTGTTATGTATACTTGTGCATGTTTAGCAATGGCAACAGGTTATTCAGATATTGATAAGGCAATGTTAGCTGGCGTATTACATGATTGTGCTAAATGTATATCAGATGATGAAAAAATAAGGATATGCAGAGATGCTGATGTTGAAATATCTGATGTTGAAATTGAAAATCCATTTTTGTTGCATTCTAAAGCAGGCGCTATTGTTGCTAAAGATAAGTATGGTGTTGATGATGAAGAAATATTAAATGCTATACGTGTTCATACGACAGGAATGCCAGGTATGAGTTTGTTGGATAAAATAGTGTATGTAGCAGATTATATTGAACCACGTCGAAACAAAATGCCAAGGCTTCAGTTTATTCGTAAAATTGCATTTGAAGATATAGATAAATGTGTTGCTTATATTTCAGGAGATACCTTAAAGTATTTACGTTCAAAAAAAGGTTCAATAGATAAGACAAGTGAATTAACTTACGAATACTATAAAGAATTTATTCGTGGAGATATGAAAACTGTCACTGAAGAAAAGTTGGAGGATTAAGAATGGAGTTATTAGAGATTGTAAAAAAAATAGCAAATGCGTTAGATGATAAAAAAGCATTTGATGTTAAAGTTTTAGATATTACTAAGATTTCTGTTTTAGCAGATTATTTTGTATTAGCGAGTGGAGATAATTCAAGTCAATTACAAGCTATGATGGATATTGTTGAAGAAGTAATGTATAAAAATGGAATCAACAGTAAGCGAGTAGAAGGTAGTGCTAATTCATCTTGGATTTTGATGGATTATAATGATGTTGTAATTCATATCTTTAACAAAGAAGAAAGAGAATTTTACAACCTTGATAAAGTTTGGTCGGATGGCGAACTTGTAGAATTTTAGTTCTGATTTTAATAAAAAATATTTAATAGTATAAATTGTCCATAGAAGAACTATTAGAGAGTTTTTATGTAACATACCTGTCTATGTAGAAATATTATTATATGTATTTTTTAGAATAACTCCTAGCCTGGAATTGATAGATGTTTTATAGATTAAATGATTCTATCATATCCTGTGAGGAGTTATTCTATTATATATAGATAAGTCTGTATTGTATATGTAAAAAATTATAAAAATCTAAAAACACCGACAACTTTACCAAGAATAGAACATTTTTTAACAATGAGAGGATCAATTGTTTTATTTTCGGCTTGTAGACGAATGTGGTCATTTTCTTTAAAAAACTTTTTAACAGTTATTTCATCATTAATTAAAGCGACTACTTTATCGCCATCAGAAACCTTGGCAGTATATTCAACTAGAATTAAATCATTATTATAGATTCCAGAGTCAATCATGCTATCATCTTGAATCCTTAGCATGAAAGAATTTGGGTTAGGCATTTTTTCTTCTGGAAGTGGAAAATAGTCTTCGATATTTTCACTTGCTGTAATTGGCAAATCGGCTGTGATTTTTCTAATTATGGGTACAGCTACTATATTTTTGCGGATTTCATTAAAACTATTATCTAGGATTTCAATGGCTCTTGGTTTGGCTGGATCTCGTCGAATATAACCATTACGTTCTAACGTTTCTAGATGAGCGTGAACTGAAGAGGTAGATCGAAGATTTACGGCTTCACAGATATTTCTAACTGTTGGGGGATAACCTTTTTGGGTGATTTCTGACTTTATATAATTCAATATTTGTTGTTGTTTAGCGGAGATTTTTCCGTACGCCATTTTGATGACCTCCATAATATTAATATTAGGTACATGATAGCATACATAATTATTTTATGCAAACATATATTCAGTATATGATATGTTGCAAAATAGGTGCCTTTACTATATAATTTTATCTTATAAGGGTAAGAAAAAAAGAAAGAGAAAAAGTATGTTTAAATTATTTTATGTTATTTTTATGAATTTATTTAGAGCTCCATATATGATTCCGAAGATGAGATTTTGGGCTGATCATCCTGAATATTATTCCGAAGAAAAAAGATATTCTTTAGTAAGACATGTAATAGAATTGATGAATAAAACGGGACGTATTCATACAATTTCGTCCGGGGAAAACAATTTGCCAGAAGATTCAGGCTATATAATGTATCCAAATCATCAGGGAAAGTATGATGTCTTGGGAATAATTAACACACATGATAAACCTTGTTCATTTGTTATGGATAAAAAGAAATCGTATACAGTTTTAGTTAGAGAATTTGTCGATTTAGTTGGTGGCAGAAGACTAGAAATTAATAATCCTAGACAAGGAATGAAAATAATTTCACAGGTTGCAGAGTCTGTAAAAGAGGGACAGGCTGTGATTATTTTTCCTGAAGGTGGCTATAAAAATAATAATAGGAATATTTTGACAGATTTTAAACCAGGTTCCTTTAAGATTGCTTTAAAATCTAAGGTACCAATTGTTCCAGTAGCATTAATTGATTCATATAAGGTTTTTAATGCAATAAGCTTTGGAAAAATAAAGACGTATGTGCACTATTTGGAACCTATTTATTATGATGAATACAAGGGAATGAAAACTAGAGAGATTGCATTAGAAGTCAAAAGAAGAATTGAACAAAAAATTGCAGAAGAGATGAAAAAAATCAATTCTGAAAAATTATAATAGTATTACAAACTTTGAAGGAAAAGCTTGAACTAATTAATCAAGTGTGATAGAATAAATAAATGTTAAAGGCTGTGAATGTGCATAGTAGGTATGAATACATGTTAAGAGAGAGGAAGTTATAAGCTGGAAGCTTCCTTACATAAGGTTCATTATTGAATTTCACACAGGAGCTGCGCAAATGAAGGCCTGTAAATTGATTATAGAGTTGGGTAGTTTGTGACGTTAATACACGTTAAGTATATGAGAGCTTATTTAATGCAATAGTAAATAGTATTGTTTTTATTGTATTTAGATGGGAATCAGGGTGGTATCGCGGATATTAGTTTCGTCCCTATTTTGTGGGATGGAGCTTTTTTTTTGCGTAATTATTTAAATTTAAAAGCTAATTTATATGCTATAAATTTAGATTGTAAAATAAATATTTGAAGAATAAGTAAAAGGAGACGAAAATGAACGAAAAATTGCTAGAGATTAAAGATAGCGCTATTCGCCAGATTAAAGAGGCATCGAACTTAAGTGCATTAAATGATGTAAGAGTTGCATTTTTAGGAAAAAAAGGTGAATTAACTGCGGTATTGAAGAGTATGAAAGATGTTAAACCAGAAGATCGCCCAAAAGTTGGTCAGATGGTTAATGAAGCTAGAAAACAAATAGAGACTATTTTAGAAGAAACTAAAGTAAAATTGGAAAAAGAAGCTTTAGACATTAAACTAAAGGAAGAAGTTATTGATGTTACATTACCAGCTAAAAAGAAGAAAGTTGGACATTCACATCCAAATACATTAGTGTTAAATGAAGTTGAACGTATTTTTACAGGTATGGGATATGAAGTAGTAGAAGGACCGGAAATTGAAGAAGATTATTACAATTTTGAAGCTTTAAATATTCCAGCTAATCATCCAGCTAAAGATGAACAGGATACTTTTTATATTAATGACAAAATCCTTCTTAGAACACAGACTTCACCAGTTCAGGTTAGGGTTATGGAAAGACAAAAACCTCCAATTAGAATGATTGCTCCAGGTAGAGTTTTCAGAGCTGATGAAGTTGATGCAACACATTCTCCATCATTCCATCAGATTGAAGGTATGGTAATTGACAAGAATGTAACATTCTCAGATTTAAAAGGAACATTAACTAAGTTTGTTAGACAGATGTTCGGTGATGATACTAAAGTAAAATTTAGACCACATCATTTTCCATTTACTGAGCCATCAGCTGAAATGGATATTAGTTGCTTTAAATGTGGTGGTAAAGGATGTAGATTCTGTAAGGGCGAAGGCTGGATTGAAATCTTAGGTTGTGGAATGGTTCATCCTAAGGTTCTTAAGATGAGCGGAATTGATCCAAATGAATATCAAGGATTCGCATTTGGTGTAGGCCTAGAACGTATTACACTTCTTAAATACGAAATTGATGATATGAGATTATTATATGAAAATGATGATAGATTTTTAGAACAATTCTAAAGGTAAATTATATTTTGTTTATTTGAATTGTGATATAGAATCAAAAAAGATGGAGAGGATAGAAGGATGAATACATCATTAAATTGGATTAAAGATTTAGTACCAGGATTAGAGTGTACTGATCAAGAATATATGGATGCAATGACATTATCTGGAACTAAAGTAGAACAGGGTGTCAGATTAGATAAAGATCTTGATAAAATTGTAATAGGTAAAGTAGAAAAAGTTGAACAGCATCCAGATGCTGATAAGTTGGTAATTTGTCAAGTTAATATTGGACAAGACGAGTTGATTCAGATTGTAACAGGTGCTCCAAATGTTTTCGAAGGTGCAAAAGTTCCAGTTGTATTAGATGGAGGAAGAGTCGCTGGAGGACATGATGGAAAACTTGTTGAAGGTGGAGTAAAAATCAAAAAAGGAAAACTCAGAGGCGTTGAATCATATGGTATGATGTGTTCAATTGATGAACTTGGTTCTACAACTGAGATGTTCCCAGATGCAGCAGAAGATGGATTATACATTTTACCAGATGATGCCGTAGTAGGTGAAAGTGCAGTATCATATTTAGGACTAGATGATTTAATAGTTGAATATGAAGTTACTTCTAACAGAGTTGATTGTTTTTCTATTTTGGGAATTGCTAGAGAAGCAGCAGCAACTTTTGATAAGAAGTTTGTACCACCAGTAGTAAAAGAAGTAGGAAACTCTGAAAATGTAAATGATTTCATTAAAGTAAGAGTTGAAAACAATGATTTATGTAAAAGATATACTGCAAGAGTTGTAAAAAACGTTAAATTTGCTCCTTCACCAAAATGGATGCAAAACAGATTACGTGCACAGGGAATCAGACCAATTAATAATTTAGTAGATATTACTAATTATGTAATGGAAGAGTTTGGTCAACCAATGCATGCATATGATTTATCAACAATTAGCGGAAATGAAATTGTTGTAAACACAGCTAAAGATGGTGACGAATTTGTAACATTAGATGGTCAAACAAGAAAACTCGATGAAAATATCTTGATGATTAATGATGGAGAAAAACCTGTAGGTATTGCTGGTATCATGGGTGGAGAAAACTCAATGATAACAGAAAATGTTAAGGATGTTCTTTTTGAAGCAGCTTGTTTTGATGGAACAAATATCAGATTATCTAGCAAAAAATTAGGCATGAGAACAGATGCATCTTCAAAATTCGAAAAGGGATTAGATCCTAATTTAGCTCTTGTTGCTATGAATAGAGCTTGTCAGTTAATTGAAGAATTAGGTGTAGGTGAAGTTGTAGGCGGAGCAATTGATATATATCCTGTTAAGAGAGAAGGAGTTAAAATTCCTTTTGAACCTGAAAAGTATAATAAACTTTTAGGAACAGATATTGATAAAGATACTATGATTTCTTATTTCAAAAAGATTGATTTAGTATATAATGCTCAAACAAATGAAATAGAAGTTCCTTCTTGGAGACAGGATTTATTGTGTGATGCTGATATTGCAGAAGAAGTTATTCGTTTTTATGGATACGATAAAGTACCAACTACACTTCCAAATGGTCAGTCAACTACAGGAAAGATTTCATTCAAACATTATATTGAAAAAATGGTAAAAAACACTGTAGAGCATTGTGGATTTTCACAGGGTATGACATACTCATTTGAAAGTCCAAAAGTATTTGATAAATTACTTCTAGATAAAGATGATGAATCAAGAAAAGCAATCAAGATTGCTAATCCTCTAGGTGAAGATTATTCTATCATGAGAACTTTATCAGTAAATGGTATGATGACATCTTTATCAACTAACTTTGGTAGAAGAAATCAGAATGTTAGATTATATGAATTAGGTAATGTATATTTACCAAAACAGCTTCCAATTACAGAACTTCCAGATGAAAAAATGAAATTAACACTTGGAATGTATGGAGAAGGTGATTTCTTCGACATGAAAGGCTTTATTGAAGAAGTATTTGAGTCTGTAGGAATGAGAGATAAGGTAGAATATTCACCAGAATCTAAATTAAATTTCTTGCACCCAGGTAGACAAGCTAATGTAATTTATAACGGAGAAGTAATTGGATACATTGGCGAGGTTCATCCAACAGTTGCATCAAATTATGCAATAAAAGGTAGAGTTTATCTTGCAGTATTAGATATGGAATCTATCACTAAGAATGCATCATTTGATTATAAATATAAACAAATTGTTAATTTCCCAGCATCTACAAGAGATTTATCTATGGTAGTGCCTAAGGATGTTTTAGTAGGAGATATAGAAAAAATATTTGATCAAAGAGGTGGCAAATATTTAGAAAGTTATAAATTGTTTGATATATATGAAGGTGAACAGATTAAAGAAGGCTTTAAGTCAGTTGCATATTCATTAGTATTTAGAGGAAAAGAAAAGAATCTTGAAGAAAACGATATTACAAAAGCAATGAAGAAGATTTTAAATGGTCTTGAAGGATTAGGAATTGAACTTAGAGCATAAAAAGTTTATAGAAAGATTTTAGAGGTTTTTAAAATGGATGTAAAAGATTTTTATTACGACCTTCCACAGGAGCTAATTGCCCAAGATCCACTAGAAGATCGTTCAAGTTCTAGATTATTATTATTAGACAAGAAGTCAGGTGATATCAAACATAAACATTTTAGAGATATTACACATTTTCTTAGACCTGGAGATTGTTTGGTAATTAACAATACAAAAGTTTTACCTGCAAGATTATATGGTGTTAAGGAAGATACTCAAGCTAAAATAGAGATTCTTCTCCTTAAAAGAAAAGAAAACGATATTTGGGAAACTTTGGTTAAACCAGGTAAGAAAGCAAAAATTGGAACAAGAATTATTTTCGGAGAGGGTATATTAGTTGGCGAGGTTGTCGATATAATAGAAGAAGGTAATAGATTGATAAAATTCTATTATGAAGGTATTTTTGAAGAAATTCTTGATCAATTAGGACAAATGCCACTTCCACCATATATAACACATCAGTTAGCTGATAAAAACAGATATCAAACTGTTTATGCAAAATATGATGGTTCAGCAGCAGCACCAACAGCGGGTCTTCATTTTACACCTGAGTTATTACAGCAAGTTAGAGACATGGGAGTTGATATTGCTGAAGTTACTTTGCATGTTGGTCTTGGAACATTTAGACCGGTTAAGGTTGAAAATGTATTAGATCATCATATGCATTCTGAGTTTTATATGGTGTCTAAAGAAGCGGCGGATAAAATCAATAAAGCAAAGGAAACTGGAAATAGAGTTATTGCAGTTGGTACTACAAGTACTAGAACTCTTGAGGCAGCGGCAGATGAAAATGGTATGCTAAAAGAGACAAGTGGATGGACGGAAATCTTTATATATCCAGGTTATAAATTCAAAGTAATTGATGCTTTGATTACAAATTTCCATTTACCAGAGTCAACTCTTGTGATGTTAGTTTCAGCGTTAGCCGGACGTGAGCATGTATTAAATGCATACGAAAAGGCCATTGAAGAAAGATATCGTTTCTTTAGTTTTGGTGATGCGATGTTTATTACAGATGATATTATAGGAGATGAAGAGTAATTTTTTGTCATATATTAAAATTGTAAAAACAATATTGCCAAAGATATATGATTGTAATATTATATATTCATAGAGGCTTTGTTTGAAATTAGATAAGATAAAATAATGCCAGCACTTATGACAACATAAAGGAGAATATGATATGGAAGAAAAGCGTAAACATAAAAGGCTTGATTTAGACGTATCTATTCAATTGGAACGTTTAGATCAAGAAGGTATAACTACATTAAAATATGTTCATGTTACAGTAACAGATATTTCAAGAAGTGGTATAGGTTTTACAGCTAATCAGAAACTCGATGTTGGTACTTATTATGATACAAAGATTCAAATATGGACTCAAGAAGTTGTGGATGCAGTTATAGAGATAGTCCGCAGAGAAGACAATGAGGATGGTTCTTACCATTATGGATGTGTTTTCATAGGAATGACAGATACAGATGCATTAAAGATAGATATTTATCAGATTTTTAATGATTTGTAATCGTTTTATACAATTTTTGAAGAAGTCAAGTTTTGTATTAATAAAGATAAACAATAAGAGTGTGGTTGTATTTATTGATCACACTCTTTTGTTGTATAATGTTGAATGATAACCAAGTTAATAAATTCAGTAACATTCAATAGACATTGAATTAATTTAGAGACAAGTAACCAAGGGTACATTGAAAAAATATTAACTAGATAAATTTATAGATATGGAGTATTAGATATGAAAGTGATAAAAGAATATAATGTAAAAAAGCTTAATAGGCAGGATCAAATTGAAGTATTAGTGCCAGGTTCAAAAAGCATAACAAATAGAGCATTGTTGTTAGCGGCATTAACGAATAGTAATTGCAAGGTTGAAGGAATACTATTCAGTGATGATTCTAGACATTTTTTGAAGGCATTACAAGATTTAGGCTTTAAGGTTGTGGTTGACGAAAAAAATGCAATTGTAAATATTGAGGGGAAAGGTGGTAAAATTCCAAATCAAAAAGCAACAATAAATGTAGGAAGTGCTGGAACGGCAGCACGTTTTTTGACAGCTTTTTGTGCTTTGAATGAAGGTGAGTATACAATAAATTCTTCTGAACAAATGAAAAAAAGGCCTATGAAAGAATTGCTAATTGGTTTAGAAGAGTTAGGTGTTAAGATTGAATATTTGGATGAAAAATATCATTTCCCATTAAAAATACACAATGAGGATACATCAATTTTAAAAAACAAAGTAACAGTCGATATAAATAAAAGTAGCCAGTTTTTAAGTGCTTTGTTGATTTCGTCAATTATATTAAAAAAAGATTTTTATATTAATATCACAGGGGTTCATGGAATGGCCTATGTTAAGATGACAATTAAAATGATGAAACAGTTTGGAATAGAAGTTGAACAATTCGAAAACAAAACTTATAAAATAGCAAAAGATTCATCATATAGTTGTAGTGAATATAAAGTTGAGCCAGATATTTCAGCAGCTTGTTATTTTTATTCAATAGGCGCTATTTGTGGAATTCCTGCAAAGGTAAAAGGTGTAAAAAAAGAATCACTTCAAGGAGATATAGCTTTTCTTGATGTTTTAAAGGATATGGGATGTGCAGTAGAAGAGGATGAAGAGCACGAAATTGTTGTCAAACCAAGAAGTGAAGTAAAATCTAATCGACTAAAAGGCGGAAGCTGGGATTTATCGATGTTTTCAGATCAGGCATTAACTTTAGCTGCAATATCAGTATATGCAGATTCTCCAGTTACTATAAAAAACATTGGACATATTAGATTTCAGGAATGTGACAGAATAAATGCAATAGTATCAAATTTGCAGGCACTAAATGTTGAGTCAGAGATTAAGAACAATTCAGATGGTAATGTAGATGTTGTGATATATCCAATTGATAATTTTGATCAAAAAGTTATACAGCAATTCGATGAGTCAAAAAAATTTATAGAAATAGAAACATATGAGGATCATAGAGTTGCGATGGCTTTTGCATTAACAGGATTAAGAAATGGTTGCATTACTATTAAGAATCCTTTATGTTGTAAAAAGACATTTGAAAATTATTTTGAAGTGTTAGAGGGATTATATTAAGGAATAAAGAAAAGGGAAAAAGAAAAAATAATAATGAAATAAAAAAAGAATCAAAACTTGCACGCTGATTTTAAAATGCAGGATTTGATTCTTTTATCTTATTAAGGATAAGATTAGTTTTTATAGAAAGTATAACGTCTATGTTTATGATTTTCTTTGGTAAATAGTATAATTCTTGGATTTAAGAATTTCCTTGGATTTAATTAATGATAATTCATCATAGAATTCTATTCTTAAAACGCCTTCTTCAAATTCTCGATTATTAATTATACCTATATTTTTAATACTGATTTGATTAGTAGCTAAAATAGTGGCAATTGTTGCAATACTTCCAGCTTCATCAACAAGATCTAAATACAGTTCGTATGTCATTTGTTGTAAATTCGAAACAGGAATTAACATTGAATCTCTGTATTCTTTACAGTTTTCAAAATAAGAAAATAAATCTGGTGAAGAGGGATCTTTTAACAGAGTTTTCTTTAGAGAATTTAATCTGTTGACAAATTTATCCATGAGATTCGTTATTTCTTTAGTGTTTGACATACAAATGCTTTGCCACATTGCTGGAGAAGATGAAGCGATTCTAGTCATATCTCTAAAACCTCCGGCAGCAATAGTTTTCATTATTTGATCATTATTATCGATTTCTTCAATCAAAGAAACAAGTGAAAATGCAATCATGTGTGGTAAATGGCTAATTGCAGCTGTTGCATGATCATGAAATTTGTAATCTAAAATTAATGGAATTGAACCAAGAGAGGATACAAATTTTGAAAATTCATTCAATTGCTCCTTTGTTGTTTTTTCAGTTGGTGTGATTATATAATATGCATTTTCTAAAAGGTAACGATTTGCATTTGCTAAGCCAGTTTTTTCAGATCCAGTCATTGGATGCCCGCCGATGAAATTATTTTCGAGACCAAGTGAAGATACATTTTCATGTATTTCTGTTTTTGTGCTCCCAACATCTGTTATTATGCAGGATGGTTTAATTATATTCTTTAAATCTTTTAAATATTCAATATTATTTTTTACTGGTGCACAAAGAAAGATACAGTCACATTCACTAAAAGCCTTCATTGGAAGTAATGTGTTATTATCTATAAGTTCAATATTAAAAGCATCAATAATAGTTTTTTCATGTTTAGCTGTTGCTATTATCTTTATTTCCGGATTATCATGTTTTATTTTTTTTGCAATTGATGCCCCAATTAATCCTAATCCGATAAACCCTATTTTTGTTATTTTCATAAAGTCCTCCTAAAATTGTCTAATCCACTTACAATTGTACTATATTTTTTGGGTTAGTCAAACACTTTATTGATTTAAATTTATAAATTGTTATAAAGTTCAGGAAAAAAACTAAAAAGTTGTTGTGAAATAATAGGAGCAATTAGTTCATTATCACTTTCAGGATGCTGAAAAAATGTGATAAATGAAAAACTAGAAAAATAACATTCTAACTTAATACTGTTTTCTTTGGTATTAGGTAAAGTACTAAACGAAAAAATCTTATCGATTAATAGTTGAATTATCATTTTAGCAAATTCATGACCGATAAATGCATCCTTTATATCAAATAAATATTTGGGTATTTTGACAGTTTTTTTCTTTTTATTTAAATTAAGAAGTTTAAGGGTAAATTGAGTTGGATCGTTAGAGAAGTCTTCCCAAAAATCTACACATTCAATAAATTGAGTTAAATATTGTTGTAATGTTTCACGATAAAGGTCATAGATATCGTTGTAATGTAAATAAAAGGTACCTTTGCTAATCATAGCATTTTGGCAAAGCTCGGTCACTTTGATATTTGAAATTGATTTATTATTAAGTAGTAAAACTAAAGAGTCTTTTAATAATTTTTTTGTTTTTAAAACACGAAGATCATTAGAATTTGCATTTTTTTTCATAGTTTCCTCCATAACGATAAATAAAATATAATAGCAAAATAAATAGACAATATCTTTATTTAGTCTATTATTTGACAAAAATAATTATTTGATTATTGTTTATAAAATAAATAAACAGTAAAATGATATCATGCGTTTTTGCAAGAGTCAATTATCAGAATAAATCTAGGAAAGGAAAGAATAATGATAAAAATTTTTAAAAAATTTACAAAAAAAGAAATTTTATTTATTATAATTTCTTTGTTTTTTATAATATTGCAAGTTGGTTTGGATTTGAAATTACCAGATTATATGGCGGATATTACAAAATTACTTGAAACAAAAAATGGTGGTCATGTTAGAGAAATAATAGAAAATGGCGTGTATATGCTTTTGTGTGCATTTGGAAGCATGTTGGCGTCATGTTTAGTTGGCTTTTTAGCAGCTAAAGTAGCAGCTGGATTAGCTAAAAGATTACGCGGTCTTGTATATGAAAAAACAATGACATTTACAATGGAAGAGATTAATACGTTTTCAACAGATTCATTGATAACACGTACAACTAATGACATTACACAGATTCAAACCTTGATTGCAATGGGATTACAGGTTGTAATTAAAGCTCCCATTTTAGCAACATGGGCTATTCTTAAAATATTAAACAAAAATTGGCAGTGGTCATTTGCTACAGGAGTGGCTGTTTGTGTTTTAATGATGTATTTGATTATAATGATTGCTTTAGTTTTACCTAAATTTAGAAAGCTCCAAACTCTTACAGATAATTTAAATAAAGTTACGAGAGAAAATTTATCAGGTATAAGAGTTGTCAGAGCCTATAATGCTGAAAAATATCAAGAAGAAAAATTTGATGTAGCAAATACAAATGTAATGAGAACAAATTTGTTTACGGGAAGAAGTATGGCATCTGTTTTTCCAATGATGTCCTTGCTTATTTCGTCTTTACCATTAGTTATATATTGGATTGGTATGTATATAATTAAAAATGCAAAAGATATAGGCGAGAAATTCCAATTATTTTCGGATATGGTTGTTTTTTCATCATATGCAATACAAGTTATTATGGCTTTTATGATGCTAATTGTAGTTTTCTTTATTTTTCCAAGGGCTAATATTTCGGCAAAACGTATAAATGAAGTTCTTGAAACTAATACGAAAATTTTTGATGGAGCAGTAACTGAAAATAATCAGAAAAGTGAAGGTGAGATTGAGTTTAGAAATGTAGGATTCAAATATCCGTATTCTAATGAATATGCAATTAAAGATATTAGCTTTACTGCAAAAAAGGGTGAGACAGTAGCATTTATTGGTGCAACAGGAAGTGGTAAGAGCACATTAATTAATTTAATTCCAAGATTTTATGATGTGACAGAAGGTCAGATTTTGATCGATGGTGTAAATGTAAAAGAGTATTCAAAAGACATTTTGAGAAAAAAACTTGGTTATGTGCCACAAAAAGCCGTACTTTTTAAAGGAAGTATTTTTTCTAATATAATGTTTGGAGATAATAGTGATAATATTTCTAATGATAAAGCAGAATCAATAGTAAAAGAAGCAATTGAAATATCACAGTCAAAAGAATTTGTTGAAAAAATGAAAAAAGGCTTTAGATCGGTTATATCACAAGGAGGAACAAATGTTTCTGGAGGACAAAAACAAAGAATTTCAATCGCTAGAGCTATTGCGCGTAAACCAGAGATTTTATTGTTTGATGATTCTTTTTCAGCACTTGATTATAAAACTGATAGAATATTAAGAGAACAATTGAAAATGCAGAAAAAAGAAACAACTTCGTTGATTGTAGCACAAAGAATTGGAACAATTAAAGATGCGGATAAGATAGTGGTTTTAGATGAAGGAAAACTGGTAGGATATGGAACGCATAAAGAACTTCTAAAAAATTGTGCTGTGTATTATGAAATTGCATCTTCTCAACTTTCTGAAGATGAAATCAAAAAGGATATGTAAGAGGTGAAATGATGGAAGAATATAAATTCAGTGAATCAATAAAAAAATTGATACATTATTGTAGAAAATATTATTTTCCGATGATTTTTGCGTTTATGTTGTCAATTTTTGGAACAGCTTTTAACATAATCGGACCAGATAAATTAAAAGAAATAACAAATAAAATCTCTGAAGGAATAATTACTAATGTAATGGATGTTGATGGAATATTAAAAATAATTACAGTGTTAGTAACGTTGTACATTTTAGGCTTTTTATTTAATACATCGCAGGGTGTTATTATGGCATCATGTACACAAAGAATTACCAATAAAATGAGAAAAGATATTTCATTTAAAATAAATAAAATTCCATTGAAGTATTTTGATCAGACTACAGTGGGAAACACGTTATCGAGAGTTACAAATGATGTTGATACAATCGGACAGTCTCTTAATCAAAGTATTGGAACGTTGATATCCGGAATTACAATGTTTTTTGGAAGTTTGATAATGATGACAAAAACTAATTGGATAATGACTGTAGCGGGTGTTTTGGCTACGATATTTGGATTCCTTATCATGATGTTAATTACTAAAAAATCTCAGAAATATTTTGCGTTGCAGCAGGAGGAATTAGGACGTTTAAATGGATTGATTGAAGAAACATATACGGGTCATAATGTTATAGCTGCATATAACGATGTACATAAAGAAATAGAAAACTTTCATGAAATTAATAATAGATTATATTCTTCTGCGTGGAAAAGTCAGTTCTTATCAGGATTAATGATGCCACTCATGACATTTATTGGTAACTTAGGATATGTAGCTGTATGTGTTACGGGTGCAATTCTAGTTGAAAAAGATATGACCGAAATTGGTACAATTGTAGCTTTTATGATGTATATTCGATTATTTACACAACCTTTAGCACAAATGGCGCAAGCAATTACATCTTTGCAGGCAACAGCGGCAGCAAGTGGTAGAGTATTTGAATTTTTGGCTGAAGAGGAATTAGAAGATGAGAGTTGTAAAAATGTTGAGATTAAAGATTTTAAAGGACATATAGAATTTGAACATGTTTCTTTTGGATATACCTCTGAAAAAACAATTATTAATGATTTTAATCTTAATGTTAAACCGGGCGAAAAGGTTGCAATTGTGGGACCAACAGGTGCAGGAAAAAGTACATTAGTTAATTTATTGATGAGATTTTATGAGATAAATCAAGGAACAATTAGAATTGATGGTGTTGATATAAAAGATTTAAGGCGAGAACAGGTTCATGAATTGTTTGGTATGGTTTTACAGGACACATGGTTATTTGAAGGAACTATTAAAGATAACATAAGATACAATATGTCTTCAGTAAGTGATGAAGATGTAATTAATGCTAGTAAAGCAGTTGGACTTGATAAATATGTAAAAGCATTGCCGGAGTTATATGATACAGTTTTAAATGATAAAACAACTTTGTCAGCCGGACAAAAACAACTTATCACAATTGCTAGAGCGTATGTTATGAATGCTCCTATGTTGATTTTAGACGAAGCAACAAGTTCAGTTGATACAAGAACAGAATTAATAATTCAAAGGGCCATGGATAAATTATCTGAAGGCAGGACGTGTTTTGTAATTGCGCATAGACTTTCGACTATAAAAAATGCTGATACAATTTTGGTATTGAATAACGGTGATATAATTGAAAGCGGTAATCATAAACAATTACTTGAAAAAGGTGGATTTTATGCCGATTTATATAATAGTCAATTTGATATTGCATAAGCAGATTGTATAAAAAATAACAAAAACTCAATAATGAGGGGGGAATATTTTTGATTAATTATATAACAATCGAACGAGAATATGGCAGTGGTGCTACGGAAATAGGTAAACGTTTGATGGAAAAAACAGGTATTAGATGCTATGGTGGGGAAATTCTTGAATTAGCCGCAAAACGCATGAGAAAAACAGTTGAGCAAGTTTTGATACTAGAAGAAAAGAATCTAGATAGTATAAATTATACATTAAGTATGATTGATAGTGCGGTAAACGGTAAAAATGAGGTGCCTGACCATATCAAGCTTCATACGATAGAAAATGATATCATACGAGAATTAGCAGATGAGGGTCCAGCAGTTTTTATAGGTCATTGTGCAGGTCATGCTTTAAAGGATCGTGATGATGTGCTCAATGTTTACATTCATGGTAGCAAAAGTTTTAACAAATTTAGAGCTATAGAAAAATATCATATTTCTCCAACGGAAGTTGATAAGATAATGAAAAAAATAGATAGACGAAGAGCTAATTTTTATAATACAACTACAGGAAAAAAGATAGATGATATTAATAATTATGGCTTAATATTAAATAGTTCTATTTTAGGAATAGAGAAATGTGTTGATATTTTGTCTGATGTAATTAAGATATAGTTGAAAAATGATAGATTTTTTTCGTAATTTTTTAATCACTGCCAATATAGTATGATATAATATAAAAAATTATATTTATCGGAGGAACATAAATGCTAAAAAAAGAAATGATTTTTTTAGACTTAGATTTAAAAAATAAAGAAGAGGTAATTCGATTTTTAGGAAATAAACTATATGAGCAGGGAAATATCACAAAGGACTATGTTGAATCAATGATAAAACGAGAGCAAGAAATGTCAACATATTTAAAAAATGGAATAGCACTTCCACATGGAATTATGAGCGAATCATTAGAAGGAATTTATGAAAATGGAGTAGCTCTTGCAGTGATAAATAATGAGATAGAATGGGATCAAGGCAATACCGTCAAAATTGTATTGGCAATAGCAGCAGATAGAATAACACATATGGATATTTTGGCAAAAATTGCAAAAATTGCTTCGGACAATGAAAAAATCAATAAGTTGCTAACTATGAGTGAGGATGAGATAGTGTTAAATTTTAATAAGTAATTATAAAATATAACAAGCATATAATCTAAATTATTATTAAACTAAAAAACAAATGTTTAAAACTTATCGAACAATGATAATTGACGATATTCGCCATTGTCAAGGTTTGAAGCAAATATTCCAACTAGTCGTATTGATTCACCATTCATGAAGATCCCATTTTCACCTAGTAATTCATTTGTAATTAATGATAGTGCGATAGATTTAATAGTATTGCAATCGTTAGTAGATGATACTAGGGAAGTTTGAGTCGTGTGTGTTTTAAAATTGTTAGTTTTAAGAGTGATTCCAATTGTGCTTGCAAAAGCATTATCTTTAATCATTCTCTTACTTATATTAGTAGATAAAATATCGATTATTGCTGTAATATCTGAATCATAGTTGTCTGCAGTTAAATTAGATGGCATAGTTCGTTCACTTGAATAGCTTTTAGCTATTCTTTTCTTAGAAGAAACAGTGGATGTATTTATGCCATTTGAACTATAATAAATATATTTACCATGTTTGTCACCTAATACAGAACATAGTATGTTTAAATCTGTTTGAGCGGCATCTCCTATTGTTTTGATACCTAAAGAAGTAAGTTTCATAGAAGTTGATTTACCACATCCATGTAGCTCGTTTATTGGAAGCGGCCACATCTTAGTAGGAATCTCGTCTTTGAATAGTGTATGAACACGATTTGGTTTTGTAAAATCTGAAGCCATCTTAGCTAAAAGCTTGTTTGTTGAAATCCCAACATTTACAGTAAATCCATATTTAGAAAAAATAGAGTCTTTTATTTCATGAGCTAAAGATAATGGAAATGTATAAGACTTGTATTTTAAATCTTTATAAGTCTCGTATAAATCACTAAAATCACAATAAGCCTCATCTATAGAAGCTTGTTGCACATTTGGAGTATATAAAAGAAGCGTGTCAATAAAAAGTTTAGAATAATGTCTATATAGTTTGAAATTAGTTGGAACAACAACAAGTGAAGGACATTTTTGCATTGCATTGACAACAGCTTCACCAGATTGAATATTATATTTTTTTGCAGGAATCGATCTCGCTGAAATAATACCATGACGACTGTTAACATCGCCGCCTATAGCGGAAGGAATTGTTCTAAGGTCGATATTATTTTTGTTTTTTTTAAGGAGATCAACCGCTGTCCATGAAAGAAAAGCAGAATTAACATCGATATGAAAAATTAATGGAGATTCTGAAAAATCAATTTTATAATTCATAATAAATCCTTTCACTTAATCAATACATTTGTTCTATTATACTGTAGAACGATAAATGGTGCAACTATAGAATAAATGTGATAAACTATATACCGTGGCTAATTTTTAGTGTTATACAACCGATTATTTAGAAGAAAAGTTAATTTATTAGAAAAAGTTACTTTAGAAGAAATCTAACTTAGAAAAAGAGTAAATTGGTAGAAAAGTAATATGAATTCGGTTTAGATTTGAAAGGAGACTAGTTTATATGGCAAATAGTTTTAGTAAAAAGAAGAAAATAGCAGTTATTACAGGTGCAAGTTCTGGAATAGGTAGAGAATTTGCATACGAATTAGCAAAAGAGGGGTACAATTTAGTACTAATTGCGAGAAGATTAGATAGATTAGAAGAAATTAAAAAAAATGTAAAAACAGAAGCAATAATAATTCAGGCTGATATTACTAAATCAAGTGATATCTTGAATGTTTTAGATATAATCAAACAAATGGACATCTCTGTTTTTATTAATAATGCTGGATTTGGATCAAGCGGAGCATTTATAAATAATAATTTACAAAAAGAAATAGAAATGATAGAAGTTAATGTAAAAGCAATGCATATTTTTACAAAAATGATTATAAGAAAAATGTTAAAGCAAAAACATGGCTATTTGTTGAATGTAGCCTCTTCAGCAGGACTTTTTCCAGCCGGACCATATATGAGTGCTTATTATGCAACTAAATCCTATGCGGCAAGTCTTACTTTAGCAATTGCCGAAGAGCTAAAGAAGGTTAATGCACCTGTATATGTTGGTTGTTTATGTCCAGGACCAGTTAATACTGAATTTAATGATGTTGCTAACGTTAGTTTTGCATTAAAAGGAATTAGTGCAAAGCATTGCGTTAAATATACACTTGCCAAAATGAAAAAGAAAAAAGTGTTAATTGTTCCAACAATTCAAATGAAACTTGCAATTTTCTTTTCAAAATTTTTGCCTATAGAAGTCTTAATTAGAATGGTTGGTAGACAACAAAGAAAGAAAATGGGCTAGAAAAATATAAATTTTTCGATAATTAAAACATGATTTTATTAATGCGAGAAAACACTAATAATTCAGCAAAAATCACTAAAAAAGTAATGCGCAAATAGGCAAAAACAGTATTGAAAAATAAAAAATAATCTTGTATAATATAGACATATTAAGGAACACCTGGGATGTACGATAATCCTGTATATTTAGAACCTACATTTACTTTAAACGGGACACCTAAATCGCTTATTAGATGTCAAGCCTCCGATTTAGACAGTGGAAGGCAGAAGATAAGTTGCGGTAACCCACCTAGCATTGGCTAGGAGTCTAAATTGCGGGAACCGGCATTTTGGGTTCCTTTTTTTTTGAAATTTGTGAGTTCGTAATGTTTAAATATAAATTATAATGAAATAAAAATGAAGTTTTTCCGATATAAAAGTTGTGAAGTATGTTTGTGAATTTTGATTTTTTTAAGAATATAAAAGGAATATGGTGAATAATATGGACATCAATTCAAACAGAAATTCCAATAATAATCCAAGAAAAAAAAGTAGTGGAAATAAAGCGCCTGGTGGCTTTTTTGTGTATAAAGCTAATGAACAAGGAGAGATAGTCTACGCAGATCAAGGTGTGATAAGCATTTTTGAATGCGATGATTATGAAGACTTTATTAAGCTAACGAATGGTACATTTGAAGGTATGGTTTATCCGGATGATTATACAGAAACAGAATATACCATTTGGAAACAATTAAATGAAAAAAAATTAGAGTATGATTATGTAAAATATAGGATAATTACTAAATCAGGGAAAGTTAAATATATTGAGGACTTTGGCCATTTGGTTACTATGGCAGATGGAGACCCTTTTTTTTATGTTTTATTAATTGAAAGAGAAGATGAATTTTCAATTAAAACGAATCAAGACGAACAAAGCGAGGACCTGTATGTAAAAGATGATTATGATTCTTTGACAGGCTTAGTTAAGATGCATAAATTTTTTGATTTAGTAGAAGATAATTCCTTGGATTTGGAAAAAGTTAGTGATGGAATGTATGTTGTTTATTTTGATGTCGAGAGTTTTAAGAATTATAATGAAAATTACGGCTATGATCGTGGAGATGAATTACTTTGTTTTGTAGCAAATATTCTTAGAAAAGAATTTCAAGATGGGATAATTTCTCGTTTTTCTGATGATCATTTTGCAGTTTGTTGCCAAAGTGATGAAATTGTATCTCAAATTGAAAGAATTCATAGAAAAGTAGATGATTTTAATGAAAGTAGACCTTTGGAGATAAAAGCTGGAGTTTATCAAATTTTTGATGTTGTAGAAAATGGCTCTATAGTTTGTGATAGGGCTAGGATTGCATGCAGTAAAATTAAAGGTAGATTTGATGAATTTTATAATTTCTATGATGAAAACTTAGAACAACATGTAAGACAACAACAGTATATTATAGATAATTTTGAAGAAGCAATACAAAATGGCTCAATAAAAGTGTATTATCAGCCTATAATTCGTGTTATGTCAGGAAAGGTTTGCGCATTTGAGGCTTTGGCACGTTGGCAAGATGAAGAGTATGGAATGATTTCGCCAGGCGTATTTATTGAAGTACTTGAAAAGTTCCATCTGATTCATAAACTTGACTTATATATTATAAAAAAAGTATGTCAAGACTATAATAGTAAGAAGAAATATAATCGAGTATGTGTTCCTGTTTCGATAAATCTTTCAAGATTAGATTTTCAACTGTGCCAGATTTTTAAACGTATAGAAGAGATTCGTAAAGAGTACAATGTTCCAACCAATATGATTGATATAGAGATTACAGAAAGTGCATTAAATGATGATTTGGAATATCTTAAATTGCAGATTTTGAAGTTTAAAAAAGCCGGTTACAACGTTTGGGTGGATGATTTTGGCAGTGGATACTCTGCACTCAATGTTCTCACAAATTTTAAATTTGATGTTGCTAAATTGGATATGTCTTTTTTGAAACAGTTTAATGATATTAAGATGAAAATAATGATACAATCATTGATTTATGTCATAAAAGATATTGGAATCCAATCCTTTGCAGAAGGCGTAGAAACAATGGAACAGTATGAGTTTTTAAAGAGTATAGGATGTGAAAAAGCACAAGGTTTCTTCTTTGGAAAGCCTCTTCCTTTAAAAGAGGTATATCATCATATTGATAGTAATGGGATGCAGTTAGAAGATAAAAATGAGTGTGTATATCAGGATACCATTGGACGTTTAAATATAAAAAATAATTTAACAACATGTGATAACTTTATAGATTTACCATCTGCAATTCTTGAAAAAAATGGAGAGGTAATTTCATTTTTATTTGCTTCAGATTCATTTAAAAAAGAAATACGTTATATTGGATTTGAAAGTGTACAAGAATTAGAAGAGTTTTGTAATGAAAATAAATTCCTTGTACAAAAAAGAATGAGTGAGTTGATTCAGAATTCAATTTTAAGTGGAAAAGCAGAGAAGACAGATTGGATTATTCGTGGAAATTATTGCAATATATGGATAGAGGTAATAGCTGTATATGGTAGATGTTGCGCTGCCAAAACAATGATTGTTAATAGACAAAAATATATAGATGATGGTACAAAAATTGGAGAAATGGATAGCTATTTACGAGAATTATATACTATATACAATAGAGTTGATATTTTAAATGTAGATGATAATATAGTTGAAACTATTTTCACAAATAGTAAAGCAATTGCTCCAATGATTACAAAAAGAGAAGCAACAGGAATAATAAAATACGTTGCGGAAAAATACATTTATCCTGATGATAGAGAAAGCTTCTGCGATTTGTATAATGTTGATACAATTGAGAAGAGGATACATGCAGAAAAGAATGATTTTCTTTGGGGAGTATATAGGGTTAAGTCAAATAATACTTATATATGGCAACTTTTTAATATAATTATTGCAAAAAGAGAGCAAAAAAGAATTATTATTTCATGTATGCGTGATATTTATGATAGAGGGGAATCTCTATTTGGAATACAAGAATTTAATATGTTGTTTGAAAACTTTACATTTCCATTTGTTGTGTTAAAAGTTGAGATATCAGAAGGTGATAAAGTTACGGATTTGATTTTTAAATATGCTAATAGCAGATATTGTAATAAAGTTGGAATAACTAGTGAAAAATTAATAGATAATTCTTTTTTAGAAATCGAAAGAGACGATAAGAAATTATGGAAAAATGTTTGTTATAGAGCAGCATTCTTAAACGAAAGTATACTAGAAGAAGTATATGACAAAACCAATGATATATGGGTTGAAATTGCAATAAACAAAATCGCAAGGGATGGATATTGCGCTGTTGCTATAAAAGAAACAACAAATGAACACAAAAAGAAGAAAGAAGTTGATAGAAAATATAGTACAGATAACTTTATTATTCATTGTGCTAAGATTTTACAAGGAACAACGAGCTTTAAATATAGAGTAAATCTAATTCTAGAAGAAATTGGAAAGGCGTTAAATCCTACTAGAGTCTATATAATAGAATTAAATGATGAAGATATAGTTCTTAATTTTTTATGGACTAAGGATGAAAAGTATAATGATATAGGAATATATAATAATTTAAATTATAATATTTTAAAACAATGGCCTGAATATTTAGTTGAAAACAATAGAATAGTAATTGACATAGACAAAAAGATAAATACAAACGCTTTTGGAGAAATGGTGCGTTTGATGCTCCTTCGTAATGGCATGCACAAGGCAATTATGATTCCGCTATATAATGATAATGGAGCAATTATAGGATATCTTGGAGTAGAGAATTATGATGATGTAGAGACATTTGATGTCAATAATTTATTAGATACGGTATCGTATTTTATATCTACCGAGATGAGAAAAAACGAATTAATTAATCACCTTGATTATCTTGGAAAGAATGACTTGATGACAGATGTTAGAAATAGATATTCTATGGATCAAGAAATTGCCAGAATCGATAATAAAAGATGTTCAGTTGGAGTGATTTTTATTGATGTTAATGGGTTAAAAAAGATTAATGATTGCTATGGACATCAAGCTGGAGATGAAATGCTGATTGAAGTTGCGAAACTATTAAGAAGTGTATTCAATAAAGACAATATTTATCGAGCAGGTGGAGATGAATTTGTAATAATTGTTGAAGATATTTCTGAAGAAGATTTTCAAAAGAAGATAAACAATTTACGCAAATTATTAAGTGAAACTAAGAAATTTACAGTTGCACTTGGCTTTACTTGGGATGATGGAACAAAAAAATTTAATAGTGTTATGAAATTAGCAGATGCTTTTATGTATAAGAATAAAACAGAGTACTATAAAAAATCTACTAATGATAGGCGAAGATAAAAAAATAATAAAAAGGGGTTAAGTTTTATTTTGTTTCATCCGATTAAATGTTTTGGGTATGAATAGGATGTGATTTGGGGAAGTCATATCCATGTTGGGAGAGCATATTATTTAATTTACGGGGTAAATACGGACAAGCTAAGAGCTGAGAAAGGATGCCACTTATGTTACAAAAGATGAAAATGGAAAAAGAAAGCATGAAATTGACAGAAAGACAGGACAAAATTCTAATCAAATTACTAAAAGAATTTGATTCTACTGTACGAGTTGTACCAATGTTGCATGAAGAATCTAATCTAAAAAAAGAGCTAGATGAGTGTTCAAAAGAAGATTTTTGCAACGGTTTGGTAGGTATTAGAAAGCGACTTGAATTTTGTTACATCAATAGTTTACTAAATGAAGAAGATGTTATTATTTTATCAATGGAGTTTACAGATAGAGTAAGCATCTTTTATCGAGAGTTTGGTTTGACATATGAAAATGAAGAATACGCAAATGTAGGAGTCTTCGCAATGGCATTATATTATGCTTTTATTAGAAGGTATAATGCTGCAATGAAGACAACAAGAATTTTGATGAGAATGTCAAATTCAGATTCTATTCAAAGAAAGGCTAATAAATTACATTTTGAACTAGAACAAATTTTACTTGATGATATTGTAAAATGTAATGTTTATTCGTCAAATGGTTTATTGCCTACAGATTTTGAAAAGGTTAGAACAGTTTTTTCTTTTGTAAAAGAGCAAGAAAACGAAGAATATGCAAGTAGATTAGAAATGTTATATTCAACAGATGTTTTTATGAATGATGCTGATATTGCAATTGAAACATTTATGCATGATATTTTAGTTTTTGATGTTGCTGTTGGAGGAGAAACAGAGATTTTTTTCACAGACAGTACAAAATATGTAGCGAAAGACATATTAAAAAACAAAGAAAACTATCTTGTGAAAGTTGTTTTAAAGGATAGAGAGTGGGAAATTATTAGAAAGTAAGAGTTTGCCACAAGGTTTATGCCTAACGTGCTATTTTTGACTTTTTGTCAAGAGTTGGGGTGAATTAAAAAATGACCAGGAATGAGAATTATATCAAAATTTCATTCCTGGTTTTTCTTTTGCTTTTAGCCATATAAGGATTAGTTTGTAGCCGTGATACCATTTGAGAATGGACAATCAAAGGCATTTAATAAGAACCGTTTTTTATAAAAAGAAATGTTCAGATATTAGCTCTGAGTATGGTGTTTAAAAAAAAAAAAAAAAAAAAATACACTTGCGTTCTGCAATATTAAATGATACTATGTTTTTGTCGGAATATTTCAAAAAGGATGTTCTTAACACGCCAAGGATGGAATTGTGTGAGTTTTCTGAAAGAATGATTGATAATTGAATAGCTAGTTAGTTTTTGTTGAGTATTCTATATAACATTTTCTTAACGGTTTGTTAGTGATGATATTATTTGCATTATGTAAATTGTACGTAATAAAGATATTGTGTGATTGTTTTCTGAAGGTTTAGGAATTAAGCAATTTAAACATAAATAATTAACTAACAAAATAAAAAAGCATAAAAGTTTATGCGAGATGAGGAGAAGAAAGTGAAGAAGAAGACGTATGCTATATACACAGTAATGCTGTTGTTTTTTGTTGTAGCAGCCGGATTCATAGGTTATGAGTTGGGAAAATCAAAAGGATCGATTTTCGCACAGAATACAAACATAAAAAGTTCAACTAAAATCACTTCTAATGGAGCGAGCAGAAAAAATGACGGAAAACGTAAGACAACAGATAATTCATCTATTGCCGTTGTGAATCTTGATGAAGGAGTAAAACTGAATGGAAAGACAGTATATTATTCACAAAAAATTTCTGAATTTCCAACATCAGATTTTTACTATACATCATTAAACGAGGCACAAAAAGGCGTTTCTAATGGCTCAGTCGGAGCCTATATCATAATACCCGCAAAGTTTTCAAGTAATGTAATAACATTAAATCAAAAACCTGTAGCGTCAGAACTAGATTATAAAATCAGCAAGAAATTAAATAGTAAAAAGCAATTAAGAGCGCTTTATAATATAGTAAATTTCGGTAATTCGGTCAATAACAACTTAAGCTATATGTATTTAGAAAGTACATTGTCAGAATTCCATGATGCACAGGATTCAGCAAAGACAGTATTAGATAATGACAGTAAAGATTTAGAAGCTATTAATAAGATTTCATCAAATGATTTGGTGACTATGGTACAGATACCTGAAATGAAACAGGTTGAGGGTACCCCTAAACAGTTAGATGTCAGTCAGTGTACAACAGAAAATAATAATACATTGAAAGATATTAACGACAATTATCAAAAAATAATATCAGATGCACAACAAAAATTAGAAAATGTTCAATTACAAAAAAATGTTTTAGAAACTACACTAAAAGAATTATCAAAAGAAGTTGAAAATATCCCAACTTCTCAAGGCGATAATCAGGATGTCCTTCCAATACCAGGAATTCCACAAAGTGGCGACAATAACGATGGTGATTTGACAGCAGAGGCAAAAAGTAATCTTAATAAAAGATTACTTGAATTACTAAAACAATCAGAAGAAGATAGAAAAGATTTGCAGACAAAAGTTGACCAGTTAAGCAGTCAGGTTGATAGTTTAGAGCAGAACATAATACGTCAATCAGAAGGTGGAAAATTAAGTGCTGCAAGCGTACCAAGTTTGGTATCAAGTCAATCTGATGTAAGCGATGCAACGACATATAAGCAGTTGGTTTCAATTACATATAATGCAAACGAGCTATCAAAACCAAATAATAACATTCCGAAATTCAATGTTGAAATCACTCAGGATGCAAAGAAAAAGCAAAATGTAGCTGTAACACAGGCATTGATGGAAAAATTAATAGGTTATTTGGGAGATGATAAATTAAAAGAATTTGCAACAGTTTGTGATGGAGATAATACTTTCAAAGAAAGTTTGTCAGGTACAGATTATAAGAATTCATATGATTTTATTTTATCATTAAGAAAACAAGGAACAGATATGCTTTGGTCAAATGCGACTATAGGATATTCTGGTTCAACGTTAAGTGATTTAAGTAATTTTGCAAGGGAACAGGCAAAAGTAGAGAGTCCTGATGATCAAACAAAGAAGGATAAGACAATAAATCCTGTTTTGAAAAACAGCTTAGATCAAGTAAAAACGATAACAAGTCAATTGAAAGAAAGCTCAAATAATTACTTCAAACTTGATATAAATACTTTGCAAAGTCAGATAGAACAAGAAGTAATTGATCCGTTAGCTAGAAAAGCTCAAAAAACAGAAAAAGATTATAAAGTAGTCAGTCAAAAACAACAAGAAGCCATAAATAAATTTAGTGAATCGCTAAAGGATAATCAGATTGTCCCACAGACAATGTTTGATAAAGTCTCAATTAGTAAATTGGAAAATACACAAAATAAACTACTAGATTTGTTAAATGAATCAAATCAGTCGTACGGAGATTATATAAGCAAGATTTATGAAACAAGCATGAATAATCAACAAACTGTTTTTGATAGTTTATCCAAAGCAGACGAAGATTCAAAACAACAGATAGAAAGCGGTTTGGCTGAGACAAAGCGAATAAAGAATCAGGATTCGCAATGTAATCAGAAGTTGATGAATGGTTTTATTGCAAAATTGCCATACACAAGATTAGGTTCGATTGAAAATGAAAACGTATATCAATATATGGCAAATCCAGTAACTTTAGAAGGAAATATCAATGAGATAGATGCTAGTAGGTTATCATCTGCAGGTGGAATAACAGAAAAAAAAGTAGGAGCAAAAGTAAATAAAACAGTTCCAACACCACCAAAAGCAGCATGGTATTTATTGATAATTCTAATAGTTTTACTAGCAATTGGAATAATGACAATGACGGTAATAAATCGATCACAACAGGAGAATGAAGATTGGGAGTAACACAAGCATTAAAAAAGATATAAGAAGTAGCAAAAGCCAAAGCTTTTATGGTTAGTTACTATTATATAAAAAAATTAATTAATAACATAAAACAGACAGAGATTTGAAAGGAGAATTACAATGGCATCATTAAAATTAGATTATGAAGCATTAGGAAGTTCAGCAAAAACATTAAGAGAGCAAGGAGATACTTTTGAAAGCTGTATTAACGTTATGTCAAAAGTAGTTGATGCATTACCAGATATTTGGGAAGCAGAAACATGTACTAGATACGTACAGGAGTTTGATGAATCTAAGAAAACATTAAACGAAGTTAGAAAATTAATCGAAGATATGTCAAGTCAGATGACTCAGATTAGTAACAACTTTGCTCAGGCCGATTCAGAAATGGCTAATCAGATGAAATAAGTTCGAATAAATATTTCAAAAACAAACCTTTGGCAAGTAAGTTTTTCTAACTTGCTAAAGGTTAAAAAAGTTAAAGGAATTAAAATGGAGACAACTATACATAATAATAATTCAATAACAACAGAAACACAAAATAATGCAAACAGTCAATTGACATTTGACCCGGATGTCATAAAAGAACGAGATGAAAAACAGGCTAGTTCTCTAGAAGATATGTATGGGTATGCAGTTTTTTCGGAGGATTTTTCAAAGCAGGTAAGTATAGAGAAAAAACGAATTCAAAAAGAAAATAATAATGCTTTTAAAAATGTTATGAAAAATAAAAGTAGTAATGAAATAGATAAAACATTTAAAAATGTTATGAATGCTAAAACAAGCCCAATCATAACAAAAGACTACAATGATTTAGCTAAATCAAAAGACAATATTTGGATTGAAATATTTTATGTAGCGCTAGGTATGATTATAACGTTACTTGTAATCTACTTGGCAATGCGAGTAAAAAAGAAAATAAAAAAATGAGGTTAACTCAATGAAAATAATAATTACGATAACAAATCCAACCAATAAAGTTGGATATGACATACAAATAGACAATAAACAAAAAATATCAACCACTTTAAAAGTGTGTAGCGAAAACCTAGCGGGACTAGAGTTTGCTGATCGATGTAAGAAGATTCGATTATGGGATGGTGGAAGATTAATTCCTGTTGAAAAGACTTACGATGAAGCACAGATATATAGTGGTTCAAAAATCATAGTGGAAGATTAGACTTAATACTATAAAAAACTCATAAAGAAAACAAGAAACGAAGGAAGAGATAATGAATACTCAAATGACGACACAAAACAGAAACGTAAAAATAAATAATGTATTAAATGTACAGACAAACCAACCATTAAGTTGTATAGTCGTAAAAAAATCAGATATAAATGCAAAGATAGAGTTTGATTATAAAAAACTAGAAAGATTACCTGAGCCATTTATAAATGCAAAGTATGAAGAAAATGGTGAAGATGTAAGAATCACATTTGATATGTCTAATTTAAAAAATGTTACTCAGTTAAAGAAAGAAAAATCTGAGAAAAAATATAGATTTCTTGTAAATTTAAAAGTCTTAGAGGAAAATTTAAAAAAATATAAGTTTTCCATGAATCCAAACAACATCTTCTATGATGAAAATTTTATTCCAAAAGTAAAAATGAGAGATTTATATACGAGCGAAGAACTCAGACATTTGCAAGAAAATAACATGAGTTTTGTGAACGTTTATAAATGCTATATTGGTGGAATATTAGGGAATAATTACACTATTGAGCAGATTTTGCAAAGTGGTGTAAATATCCTAAAAGATGAAAAATCATTTGAGAGATTTTTTAAATGTCAGTCCGTAAATGAATTAGTGAACGAGCTAAAAAACAGATATCACAGGATAGAAGAAAAGGAAAGAAAGACAAAAGTTTTAGTTTCAAAAAGATTCCATTATGTGATAACTACAGTTGCAATAACTTCGCTTGTTCTTTTTATTGTTTCAACAGGTTTATTTATATGGACCAACTTCTTTAAGTTGAGAAAGTCGCAGATAGTTGTTAGCGCAATGGAAAGCTATATTGAAGAAGATTATGTACAATGCATTGATGATTTAAAACCTTTATCAGTTAAATCAATGGATAAAAAAACTAAATATATTTTAGCAACTTCGTATGCTAAAACAGAAAACTTAAAGAAAAAAGAGATAGAAAAAATAGTATCGAGAATAGACGTAAAATCAGATAATCGTGAGCTTGAATATTGGATTTATCTTGGAAGATTAGACTGTAAGAAGTCAGAAGATTTAGCAAAATCGATGTCTGATGACAAACTCTTAATATATGCTTACATGAAAGAAAAGAATGTATTAGAGCAGGATTCTGTTAAATCTGGATCCAAAAAACAAGAAAGAATTGAAGAGCTTGATGATAACATAAAAAAGATTGGAGATAAATATCAAAAGAACAATGGAAACAAAGAAAGTTAGATACTATATAAGACCAAGAGAATTTTATATATCAGGAATTGAAGATGCACCATATGCATCAATAATTTTGCCAATAGGTGAAAAAGAATATTTTATACAAGGTAACCAAATAGAAGAAAAATCAGGTGCCAAGCGATTGATAAAACAAGGCGATGAATTTGAAATCGCTGGATATAAAATAACTTTTTTCGAGGATTATCTTGAGGTAGAAGGCAACTTCGAAGAAGGACAAACAATATCAGCAACTGCAACCGATTTAGTTGTTTCGCAACAAGCCACAGCACCAACAACAGTTGATGATAATCGAGTGCCAGAAATAAAAAAAACATATCAAGCCAAAATCCTCTTGGAACAAATCGGTCAACCAGATAAAAAATTTGAAGGATATCCAATCTATAAAAGATCACCAAGAATCATTTATAGAGTTCCAGATGAAAAAATAGAGATAAAACAACCACAATCAAAAAAGACACTAGGTCGAGATGGCCTTGCAGAGCTTATAGTACCAGTTCTTTCGACAGCTGCATTTACAGTTGCAATGGGATTTTTCCTAAAAAGAGGTCCATATGTGTATATGTCCATAGGAATGACAATCATAACACTCATCTTTTCAGTTAAACGTTTTTTCAAAGATAAGAAAAAGACCAAAGAATACAATACAAGAAGAAAAAAAGTTTACATAGATTATCTTCTAAAAATGAGAAAAAA
>NZ_FNPG01000042.1 GCF_900107245.1 Lachnobacterium bovis DSM 14045 | reverse complement strand
GGGGTCTCAGTTACTTTTGCAAACCGACTGTTATGCCGCTTATTAGTCATGTCCAGAATTCACGCAAAATAATAGCTTTTCTTTTAAAACATACGTCTGCAAGCTCGTATTTTGCCTCATTTTAAGGTTTTAAATCAGGAGTGTCAATAAGGTCTAGCAGTTACTTTTTCATTTAAAGATTATTTTTTTAAAAAATCAAAAAGATTTTTTTAAGAATTTATATCGATACAATAAATAAATTCAAAACTTTTTTGTATTATTGAATTTTAGATTATTGAACATGGATGGGTTTGGATTATTTTCTCTGTAACATTTTTTTCACATCACTTATTTTCTTATTTGTAATTTCTCATTTTGCAAGAGTTGAACTTCAAGTATTTTTATTTTTTGTTTTTATTTTTTCAGAAATAATGTGGATAGAAATACAACATAGAATGCACTTGCTCACATACAAGAGAAAGGGTGGAAATTCCTTTTTCGAGTCAAAGATGCTACTAGTAGAGAAGTACTTTATCTCTTATTCACTATAGAATCTGTAGAAAGAATAAATCTATGTGTGTATCATATCCATCCTATCAATCTATATATCAGTATCAATAAGAAGGTGGTTATTAATGTTTACCTATAAAGAGTTGCATCTCATTGATAAAGGTTATTTCAAGGTACTTAGGTATCCTATGGAGGATAACTATATTGAGTTTCAAAGTAAAAATACAAAGGACAGCTGGATAATACAGAAAAGAAACCCTTTATTATCAGAGTACCCTATCATTCTTTACCATAAGCATCCAGGGCAACGATATTATCATCGCCACTGGCAATGCTATAAGGTAAAACAATGTATTAAATCAATAAAATCACTTGATATCTATTCTCTAAAGAATAGGTGGTAATTCATTAGTTCAGGATAGCTTTTTTAATCTCTTGGTAGTTCCAATAGTATTTGCCATCAGTTCCTTTATAATATGCATTTAAATGTGTTCCGGAATATCTAAGACGTTCTGGACATTTATCCTTATACACGGACGTATAGTTATAAAGAACTACAATCTTAAGATTATCGCGTTTGGCTTTTTCACATTCATATTCTATAAAACTGCGCTGGTCTACGGTGTTGCCATGGGTGCATGAGCCAAAATAGGAACTATAATTATTACAATATCTACAAGCACCTTTTGTAAGCTTATCTGTATCCTTTCCAACGATTAAGACAAATGTTTTTGATGCATTTAATCTTTCGGAAAGGGAGCGCTTAATGCTACAGGCTAAGCTTGTATCTCTTGCTTGAGTTAGTTCATGTGCATCGACGAAATTTAGCAATAATCTATCGTCATTATTCCATTTATATAGCTGTGAAATTAAATCTTGATCACCTGTCCAATCGCCAGCTATATATGTTTTGGTACGATACATAGGGGGATCTCCTTTCTATAAATTTATTTCCGTAAGCTCATCATGAGGAAAAACAATAAATATAGATCCTTGAATGAGTTGGATGTTACTCAGTAAAGCTTCTTTAATAATGTCATAAGACTCTTGATAAGATAGGCCTGCACGTGAAAGCCCCGTACCTAATAGAGGTAGATATAAGGAATATCCTTGACCATGAGTGTTATGATAATCGATTAGCTTCTTTACTGAATTACCAATGTCTTCAGCTGAACTCTGGGCATTGTTATTTTGGTTAAACTGTGAAATTGCAGTTAGGTAATAAATGCTATTTTTGTCTTCTATTACAGCAATAGTCCCGATGGGATAACACTTAGATTTAGTGTTATCGGATTTGGATGTTGAAGATGGTTTTATACAATCTAGATCAAGACATTGCTGAATGCGTTTATCCAAATCTTTTAAACCCGATTGTTCAGCCCTAGTTAGCCATTGGCCATGGATAGAGGTTGCTGATACTATAGGTTTTGGTTCACCCTCAAATTTTCTTGTGACGTGTGTTTCAAATGAGGTGTTTACCGGAATGACAATGATGTTTTTGTCTTTTCCTCGATTATCAAAACCAAATTTGAACAAATCTCCCTCAATAACGGTTATGCGATTCTTTCCGCGTTTCCAAACAACAAATGGGTTTTCGTCAATTTTGTTGTTTTCAGAAATAGCAGCACGTAATTCTTGAGTTAGTAGTTTGGCTAGCATATCCCTATCCTTATATAGGACATCACAATTGCAGTCCATTTTATGGGACAGCTTAGACAAAGCATGTTGCAAATCTGGAATTTTTGATTCATCAAGAAAATCATCTATATAATCCATATATTGTAATTCGATTTTTTTATCGATGTCTATTTGGGTTAAAGCTTCTCTTAAAGCTTTGGGAACTTCTTTTTTTTGATTCAGGAGTTCGCTTACACGTCCCTTGTTAAGCCAAAAGGGTTCTCTGTTTTTATTTCTTATGTTTCCAGCATTGACTATGGGTGAAATGAAATCATTAAATATATCTTCATCGGATGCATTAGGGTTCTTACAAAAAGGTTTTATTGTTTTAACTAGAGTTGCTAAGCAAGCCATTAGTTTTGGTTCTCCTTTCTATCGTAACTTAACGTAACTTTATAGTAACCGTGTGGGAACGAGTTATTCTCTCTTCAAACCTAAAATGAAATTACAGAAACCAAGTAGGTTCTGAATTTTAATTTAAGGAGGAAGAATAAATGAATAATTCTTCTACAAATCAAAGTAATGTATCAAGAAGTGGTTTGCAGGACATGTGGAATGCATTCATGGTAGAAGGTGCAAAATTCTCTGTAAATGATATTCCGATGTGTCCTACGACAACTTCAAAAACTCCGTCTAAACTTATTTCTTTTGATGATGCTAAAGCAATTCATAAAAGAGAAATGCAAAGAGGAAACAGAGATTATAAAGTAGATGGCTTTGTTCACTTCTTTATTGATGATCAAAAGTTTGACGGAAAGCGTAGTAGCATATGGTTATATCCAGAGAAATCTTTAGAAATGCTTAAACATTTTTCTGGAATTATAGCTCCTGATTTCTCAACATATGCTGACTTTCCTGAACCACTTAAAAAGTGGAATTACTACCGCATGTGTGCCTTTGGATACTGGGCAGGGATGCAAGGTGTTCCAGTTATTAGTAATTGTCGATGGGGTACAGAAGAAACCTGGTCATATTGTTTCGATGGTAATCCCAGCAACAGTATGCTTGCAATAGGTGTTGTGGCAAGCGGTATTAGGTATCTTGAAAACAGACCGCTGTTTGAACAAGGGTTATTCAAAATGGTCGAGCAGCTACATCCGCACACAATCATTGTTTATGGATCTGCCAACTATGCCTGTTTTGATGAATTAAAAAAACAGGGAATCAAGGTTATCTCTTATCCAAGCAAAACGAGTTTAGCTTTTGCGGAAAGGAGAGCCAATGAGTAAAGCAATTAGCGGAAAATTCGCCGGTACAAAAGGTGAAGGTGCAGCACTTGTTTCTCAATTAGATGCAAGTGGTGTAAAATATAATAAAAAGGACGTTGTAGCAATTACTAAGGATCCTGATGGCAACATAGTATGGCTTGAAAAGGGGCATCTCGGAAATAGACCATCGGGTTTGGCTCATATTATTGAGGAACATGCAGCCGACTTTGAAAATCAAAATATTTCACGAGACGAGATTCCACAGTACATAATGCAAGCTGTAAAGAGTGGAACCATAGTTGGTTATCAAGGCCGTGGAAAAGGACGTCCTATTTATGAATTTATATATGAGGGAAAGACTCGACGAGTAGCAATTTCAATTGGAAGTAATGGCTATATCGTTGGAGCTAATCCTAAATCAATTTAAAAGGAGAAATCACATGAAAAAATTAAAATTATCCCTTGAATATCAATGTTATCCAATTTGGAGTTATGATGAAGACGGTTCTTTAATTGACAATGACTTGCCAGAAGAACTTAGAAACGATGAAGAGCTTGATAATCTGTTGTTAGATATCCAGGAAACTTTTGATGGATTATACATAGATACACCAAGCGAATTTACTTCCAATGATTTTTCCTCAGATGATGAGAAAAAGTCGTTTCAGTCTAAAATAGATAAGGCATTAAATCTATTAATTGATCGATATGGAAGTGAATATGAAATCGAATCAAAGTATCAAAAAAACTCCCGATAAAACAATTATTCTTATGAAATTCTCAATTTATTTGTAGCAGCGAAAGCAAGGTAAAGACCATGCTTTCGCTGTTTTTAATTATACTCCCATTTAGAACGAAAGTATATCAGCCATTACATCCTTAAGTAAGATTTCATCTGCTTCACCGTTAAACTGCTCTCTTAAGTGCTCATTGATTTTGTGCATGCATGTAATGGTTCCAAGAGAAAGGCTCTTGCAGTTCCCAGCATCAGCTTTTCTCTCACGGATAGGCATGATATCAATCGTCCAACTTCCAATGTCGATAACAATAGCAAGTCTGCTGAATTTGTTGATATAGTTCACGATTCCGGCATAGCCCTGTGGATATACATTTACACTTAAAAGGTTGATGCTATAGGTTACATCTTCATACTTGAAAACAAGTTTACGATTGCGCTTGCCTATTATTCTGAAAATATTTACAGGGCTGCAGATAATCTGCTGTGTAAATGCCCTGTGAGTAACAAATCAGAATAATGGTGGTTTGGTAGGCCGCATTATTGCTTGGTTAAGTGGATTCATCGCACGGAGTGTAGATGAATTCCGCTGATAATTTTAGTAAGCGGACTACATGTCGCAATCTCCAGTTGGATGAATATGATTATTAGAAAGACTAACGTTGCTGATATCAGTTAGATATCTTTATCAATCTACATTTGTCTGCTGGAAGAACTAAAGATCACTGGGAACTTTACAAAAATAAAAACACCTATAAACGTATATCTCATCCCGAAAACTTTGATTTTTTCATCAATCCTACAGGTGAGCGCGATGTTCTTATGTTTTATCATCTTCCTTACCATCATTAAAAACTTTGATTTTTGTAAGAAATACTCTAAAGTTAATGCCATTGCATTAGAGTGCGCCCATGGCGCGCAAACTAACAAGAAACACCAATCAATCTTGGTGCTTCTTGTTTGATTAAATCATATCAGGATTCCAAGCTTATCTAAAACATCAAAGAAATCATTAATGTTAGTTCCTTTTTTCCCAATATTTTGTGAATAGTACTCGGTCTTTTCAACAGTTATTTCATATATTTTCTTCTTAACAGATATTTTATTGTTAACAATCACATTATTCCTATTAATTGCCTTAAGTAAGTTATTAAAAGACCCTCTTTTTTTTTCAATGTTAATAAGAACCTTCTTGTCTGACTTAAAATCGGATATACTTTTGTATTTCAATTCACCCGTTATAAATTGTTCACTATTTTTCCCATTATAATTCTCAAAATGCAAACATGCGACATATTCAAAATCCGGAAAGTCGACAATCAATAAATGTGGTATTCTCTTACTATTATTTTGCATCCTACAATACTGTATTAATTCATCCAGTTTTTTCTGTTCTGAACTATCCGTTTGTGCTCTATCCCCATCTACCACAATAAATTTAGCAATACAGTTAGAATTTGAATCACATTTTAATTTACTAATAAAATTAGCATATCCTCCGCCTCCCATATTTACAGGTCGAATCGCCAAACTTATATTTTTTGTTGTTCGTATATTATCAAAATAATTATATTCTGTATCTCCTTCGCAAAATACTTTAAATACTTTTTTGATACTACGTTCTTTTCTACTCAATTGCTGTACCTCCCAGTATTCCCTTCATATAAAACTCATACACTTTTGTTGTTTCATAACGAACTTCTGGAAAATCAGCTAATGAATAGAGTTCTGATTCCAATGTTTCTGAATCTTTAGTAACAAAAAATATTTGTTCTTTCATATAGTTCTTTAAATCTAAATGCAAAACATTATGAGATGTAAAAATAAACTGCCCAGCATGATTCTTAGCATTTAGGAAAGCCATAACACGATCAGAAAGAACCGGATTTAGCACCTTATCCATTTCATCTGCAATTATTATTTTATTCAAATAAACAACCTCATATATATGAATTGCCCACAAGAAAAACTCATAAACACCACTTGAATCCATTCCTATCTTTCTTCAAAACTCTTTACCGGTTTTAGATTTTCTATATATCATCGTGTCTCTAAATGGATTACTCTCGTCTATCTCTATACGTTTTATACTGTAATCCACTAATCTAAATATTTCTAAATATTCCTCAGTATTCAAGATTCTTAAATACTCATCTTTATTCTTAGGATCTTCAAAATCTGTCTTAAAGTCTCTGGATGATAAAACAGGACAAATTGATGTTTGTATAAGCTTAATAAATTCCAATGCACGCTTTTCTCCAAGCAGAGCAAACTTAGATACAAATAATCCATACGAACTATTTGACAAAGAACCATCAGTATTAGATTGAGCTACTATTTTTTCTATCGACGGATCAATATCATTGGTATTTATTGAATAAGGTATTTTCTCTGTTCTTTTACATTCTTCAATATCACAATTATTCGCATTATGATCACATTCTAATTTACTAATCATACGTTCTATAAAGAATATATTCTTATATTCAGATTCTTTTTTATTCTTATATTCCAAATATTCTTTTACAATGCAAACACAATCAAACTCAACATAATAATGAAAAATAATGTCATTCTCTCCAGACATTTCTATTCCAAACATTTGTTTTGTTTCATTCTCCAGCGGACACTTCTCTATATTATTATTTGCATTAATTAAATTTTTATATGAATGTACAAACGCATTGTTTATAAACAAATCTCTAAAATGATAAAAACTCCTTACAAAATTAGACTTTCCACCTGCATTTTCTCCAACTATAACTGCATTTTTTAAAACATCATATCCACTATTTAATTTTACGTAATTATCTGGAAATCGATTCTTAACTTTATTACCCGGGGCAAACATTGTAAATTCCGCATCATCTTTAAACGACAAGAAATTTTTAAACGCTTGTTTTTGCTTGCAACTACGATTGCAAACTAGCAGTTACTTTTTCATTTAAAGATTATTTTTTCACCGCAAATCAAATCTCCCTTGTTACTTTTTATGATTTATTATTCCTCCAATAAAGAAAAGGCAAATACTTCCATATAACCAAATCATAACTATTGCAATAGTATTAAGACTTCCATAAAGTGAGAATCCTCCAAATTTTTCAACATATATAGATAACAATATTGAAAAAATTTCCCAACCTAATGTACAAAAAATTCCACCTCTTAATTGTTTTACCCATTTTACTTTTTTATTTGGTAAAAAAGTGTATAGACTTGTAAAAAATATACTCAACAAAACAATTGTAACAACACTCGCATTTTCTTCTATCATATGAATTTCTCTTATAAATTCAATATCATTCGGAAACCATTTTATTATTGTTTTAATTTTTCCATTAAAAAAGGATAACGTTGCCAAAAATAATATCACAACTGTAAAAACAAAAGTATATATTGCGCCTTCCATTCTAAGCGCCAACCAATTTCTTTCTTCTTTTACCCCATAAATCTTGTTTAGACCTTTTATCATACATTTTATTCCATTACCTGCTGACCAAAGTGCTAGCAATCCATAAATTGGAAGAATTTGACCGTTTTTCTCTAATATTTCATGCAAAATATTTTTCACATTTATAGCAATATAATCCGGAAATGTTTCATCAATTAAGATAAATATTTCTCTGTTAAAGAAACTAACATATTTTAAAATAGAACTTATAAACAACAATGCAGGTGCAAATGAAAGTACAATAAAAAAAGAAGTCTCTGCAGCATATGATGGGACTCCATAAGATGAAATACTTTTTATTATTTTTAAAATATTATCACCTAAACTTTTGAAATTATTTATTCTAAATATTTTATTGTTAAATTTCTTTTCTATTTTTTTCATATTATCCCCCAAATACACTCATACATTGGTATAATTCGGATATCTGTTCTTTAATCTTTATTCTTTTATTTCATGTTGTTTTCAAGTAAAAGTTTTAATATGGAACTTCTGTTTCTTCCAACTGGAATTTTTATATTGTTTTTTAAAACAATATATTTATAATACCATTTATCAATATAATTAATATTAACTATAAATGATTTGTGTATCCTTATTAAAAAAAGAAAATTTAATTCTGTTTCTATTTTTTTTAAATTTTTCGAAATCAATATTTCCTTTTTTGAAGATAATACTATTATTGAATAGCTTCCCTGTGCTTCTATATAAATAATATCATTTACATCTATTAAAATATCATTAATAATTATTTTCTTAGTATTCGATATATGAGTTGCTTTACATATATTATAAATTTCTTTCAGATTATTAAATGGATTAACCAAAAAAGCTGTTGTTTTTTTAGAGAAATAATGTATTGCCTCTTCCTTATTGTTTGACATATAAACTATTTCACTTATTTTTTCACTTAATTCAATATACTTTCTAAATCTTTTATCTTTTTCAACAAAACAAGTATCAAAAAATAAAATATCTATATTCACATCTCCTTTTTGGCAAAACTTTATAAATGCATTTTTTTCACAAAAACAAAACACATTTATTTGATTTTCTAATTTTTCTTCAAGTTTGTTATTAATTTCTTCAATCTTTTTTGAATCTTTACAAAAGAAACATACTACCATTACTACTTCTCCATTTTTTGATAGTATCAAATAAATTGTTTTAGCTTGTTACTCTTTACTTGATACTATCAGTTTTCTTTAATTAACGTCTTTTTTATTTAATAAAATATTGCCCAAAAATACAGCCATAATTATATAGCATAAAATGTATTTCCATAAATCCGACACAAATTTTTGTTGTGAAAAACAAATATCTACTGCTGAGAAAATATTGTTTTTAACTATTTTATTAATAAAAGGATTTGAAATCTGTGAACCTATTTTTGAAATTAGTATGCCTAAATTTCCTGTAAAAAAAACAAGTTGTATGATTAACGAAATTGTATATTTTTTAGTCAAAATATTTAGAACTATTGCTGTGACAGCAAACACCAAATCAACAACTATAAATACTAAAATCGATTCAGCATTCTCTCGTACACTTATTGCACTATTTATTTTATATTTGGC